>DATEHB010000063.1:0-13948 GCA_035279805.1 Candidatus Acidiferrales bacterium | reverse complement strand
TGGTGCTGCTGATCGCCTGCGCGAATCTGGCGAATTTGATGCTGGCGCGCTCCAGCGCCCGAGAACGCGAAGTCGCGGTGCGTTTGGCGCTGGGAGCGTCGCGAGGACGACTGATCCGGCAGTTGCTCTCGGAGAGCGCACTACTGGCAATTGCCGGCGCGGTGGCTGGAGGATTTTTGGCTGCCGCCCTCAGCCGGTTCCTGGTCTCGTTTATCAGCACGCCGGATAATCCCATTTTTCTGGACATGCCAACGGACTGGCGTGTGCTCGGATTCGCCGCCGGCCTTGCGATTCTCACCACGGTTCTTTTTGGGCTGGCACCCGCGTTGCGCGCGGGCGGCATTCCACCGGGCGCAGTGCTGAAAACGGGCGGGCGCGGGATGACCGCGGGACGCGAACGGTTCCGCCTGCAGCGCGTGCTGGTCGCTTCGCAAGTGGCGCTGTCGCTTGTGCTGCTCGCCGGGGCGCTGCTCTTCGCGCGCAGCCTGCGGAACTTGATGACGCGCGATCCGGGCTTCCAGCAGAACGGAATGCTCGTGGCGAATGTGGACTTCACGCGGCTGAATGTGCCCGCCGCGCAGCGCGAAGAATTTGCGCGCAATCTGCTGGAGCGTATCCGCGCGATTCCCGGAGTGGCCGAAGCGGGAGTTTCGACGCGGTCTCCGGTGAGCGGAGAAAGTTCGAATGATGAGATACTCAATGTAAAGACCGGCGCAAGCGAAAGTGAGGCGTGGGAGGATTACGTCAGTCTCGGGTATTTCGCGACGATGGAGGACCCGATTATCGCTGGGCGCGATTTTAACCTGAACGACACGGCCAGTTCGCCCAAAGTGGCCATCGTGAATCAATCGTTCGTGAAGAAGTTTCTTGGCGGCGCGCAGAATCCTGTTGGGCAGCGGTTTCGCGTGTGGGCCCAGCCGGGCGAGCCGCCGCGGTATTACAACGTGGCTGGCGAAGTGAAGGACTCCGTGTACAACGACATGCACGAGCCGATGCTGCCGGTGATGTACTTTCCGTATTCGCAAGTCCAGCCGCCGTTTACCGGCCCGGGCGCGACGTTTCTGATTCGCTCACGCGTGGGCATGGCGGGGATTGTGAACGCGGTGAAGGACACTCTCGTCGGGGTGAGTCCGGAGATCAATCTTCAATTCAAATTGCTGCGCACGCAGATTCGTGAATCGCTCACGCAAGACGAACTGATGGCCACGCTTTGCGGTTTTTTTGGCGCGCTGGCGGTGCTGCTCGCGGCGATTGGATTGTACGGAGTGATTTCGTACACCGTGGCGCAAAGGACAAATGAAATAGGGATTCGCATGGCGTTGGGGGCGCAGCGTGGCGGCGTGTTGCGAATGATTCTTGCCGAAGTAGGCGTGCTGATCGCCATCGGCGTGGTGGTTGGCGCGGGGTTGACGCTGGCAGGAAGCAAGGCGGCGAGTTCGCTGCTGTTTGGGTTGAAAGCGCGCGATCCGATAACGCTGGCCCTGGCCGTAGTTATCCTGGCGGCGATTGGATTCGCGGCGAGTTTTCTGCCGGCGCGACGGGCGTCGCGACTGGACCCGATGGCGGCGCTTAGGTACGAGTGATCAGTGGCCAGTGGTCAGTGAACGGCAAAGGCGAAAAGGGAAAGAGACGAAACACGAGAAGCGAGTTCCCACCCTTTGCTGAGAAGCGCAAAGGATGGGGTGAACAGGATGAGGCACGCGGCGAAACACGAAAAGGCCAAAGCAGATCCCTCGCTCCGACTAACGACGTCGGGCACGGGATGACAACGGGTGGTAGGGTGAACAGGGGGGCACCCAGCTCAGGTACGAGTGATGCTCTTGGTCTTGTTGGGGCGACCCTTTGGGTCGCCCGGGCGAGGCTTGCCTCGCCTCTACGAACTGCCTTTGCGAGGGAGGAACGATGAACACGCTTCTGCAGGATTTGCGCTACGGAGTTCGGATGCTCGCCAAGTCGCCGGGATTTGCGGCGGTGGCGATACTGACGCTGGCGCTGGGCATCGGCGCGAACACGGCGATTTTCAGCTTGATTGATGCAGTGATGCTGCGCTCGTTGCCCGTCGAGAATCCGTCGCAACTGGTCGTGCTCAAGTGGGGCGCGCGCAATGCTCCACAAATCCACGGATACATGTCTTCGGGCGACTGCGTGACCGACATGCGGTTCGGCGCGGCGAATCCCTCCGGTTGCTCGTTTTCCGAACCGCTGTTTCAGGAGATAGCGAAAGCGAACGTCTTTGCAGGAACCGCTGCGTTCGCGAACTCCGGGCGACTGGATCTGACCGGCAACGGCCCGGCAGCAGTTATCAACGGCCAGATCGTTTCCGGAGATTTTTTTCGTACGCTGGGCGTAAAAGTGGCAGCGGGACGCTTGTTCGAGGCGAGCGACGATTCGCCGTCGGCGCCACCGGTGGCCGTGTTGAATTACGGCTATTGGCAGAGCGCGTTCGGCGGCGCGCGATCCGTGGTGGGGCGCAGAATCGAGTTGAATGGCGCGCCGTTCGTGATTATCGGTGTTGCCGAACCGCGATTCACCGGAATTGCTCCGGGAAGCGATTACGATATTTGGCTGCCGCTCTCCGACGCGCAGCGAATCACGGAGCCGCGGCGGTGGAGAAACCGGCAGGGCGACGTGACTTTTTGGTGGCTGTCGATTATCGGGAGACTCAAAACCGGTATGCCGCTGCCACAGGCGCAGGCGGCCGTCAGCGGATTATTCCGCAACGAAATGCTGCACGGTGCGGTGCCGGTGTTCAATGGCGGCGGTGAAATGGGTGGAATGCCCGCGCTGCCGGCAGGGGCGGCAGGAAGACAGGTTCGCAGGGAAATGGCTCTCGGCAGACAGATGCCTCCGGGCCCCAGCGGCCAACCGATGAGAATGCCTTCGACTGCTCCAGGTGCGCGTGCCGGGAACCCAGGGTCAACAGGAAACGTAATGTTGGGCCAAGGACCGGGACCGGGCGGACCGATGCCGGGAGGTGCGGGCCGGAAAGGGCCAGTGAGAATTGCCGGAGGTCCTCCACAAGCGGGACCGGCGGGCGCGCACAGAGGCGAGACGGGCAACGGCTCGCAGACGCTATCCGCGGCCGCCGATAATCCGGAAGTGACACTTGTGCCCGCGCAAACTGGATTGACGGGCTCGCGCACACGGTATTCAGATCCACTTTATGTGCTGATGCTCGCGGTCGGGATCATTTTGCTGATCGCGTGCGCGAATGTTGCCGGGCTGTTGCTGGCGCGTTCCGCTGCGCGGCAAAAGGAAATGGCGGTGCGGCTGGCGCTGGGAGCGGGGCGGACACGGATCGTGAGGCAGCTCTTGACGGAAAGCGTGATGCTCTCGGTGCTGGGCGGCTTGTTGGGAATTCTTTTTGCGTACTGGGGCGCTCACGCGATCATTTCGTTCGTCTCGAACAATCAGACGCGGCCGCTGGGATTTGCCACGGGCGTCGATATGCGGGTACTGGGATTCACGGCGGCGGTTTCGCTGCTGACTGGAATTATTTTTGGACTCGCGCCGGCGTTTCGCAGCGCGCGGATCGATTTGACGCCTACGCTCAAGGACGGGGAAGGCAGCTCGGCCAGCGCCGGGCGAGCGGGAAGATGGTTCAGCGTCGGCAACGCCCTCGTAGTGGCGCAAGTGGCGCTGGCAATCGTGGTGTTGGTTGGGGCGGGATTGCTGGTGCGGACGCTGGCCAATCTCAGAAGCGTCGACGTTGGGTTCGATGCACACAACATCGTCATTTTCGGAATCGATCCGACACTGGCCGGTTACAAAAGTTCGCAAATCGACAGTTTCTACCGCGATTTGCAGGGGCGGCTTGCCGAGACTCCAGGGGTGAAGGCCGTGAGCTATTCGATGATGCCGCTGCTGAGCGGAGGGCTGATGGTTACGAGTTTTCACTGGCCGGGCACGCCGCAAGATCAGGAATCGGATGCGGATACGCTCCAAGTGGGCCCGAATTTCTTTGCGACGATGCACATTCCGTTTCTCGCGGGACGCAATTTCAATGGTTCCGACTTTGAATTGGCGGCGGCCAACCGCGGAACAACGCCGACTTCGGCGCCGACTCCCGTGATCGTGAATCAAACGTTCGTTGAGAAATATCTGGGTAAGGAAAAACCGATTGGGAAGCAGTTCGGTGAAGCGCCGGCAGATGAAAACGGCCCCGCCACTCCGGGCTACGAGATTATCGGCGTCGTTCGGGATACGAAATACAACAGTCTGCGCCGCGAAATTCACGCCATGATGTACGGCCCGCAGGGCGGTGGGGGAGCGTCGTTCGAGGTGCGCACGGCTGCCGATCCGCAGGCTTTGCTTCCCGCGATACGCAAAGTGGTGGCGCAAGTGAACGCAAATTTGCCGCTCTTCAATGTGAATACCGAATCGGAGCAGATTGACCGGCTGTTGTTTCAGGAGCGGCTGGTGGCGCGAGTGTCGAGTTTTTTTGGCTTGCTGGCGCTGGTGCTGGCATGCGTTGGATTGTATGGGTTGCTGTCGTATGAAGTGGCGCGGCGAACGAGGGAAATTGGGATTCGCATGGCGTTGGGCGCGCAGCAACGCGACGTTCTGCGGCTGGTGGTGGGGCAGGGAATTGTGCTGGCGATTGTGGGGGCGGCGGTGGGAATCGGGGTAGCGATTGGCGTGACGCGTTATATGGCAAGCATGTTGTATGACGTGAAAGCGAATGATCCGGCGACGATTGTTGGAGTGACGGCGCTGCTGACGATTGTGGGGCTGGCGGCGTGCTATATTCCCGCGCGACGCGCTACACGCGTGGATCCGATGGTGGCGCTGAGATACGAGTGAGGCAGTGGGCTAGTGGTCAGTGGTCAGTGGTGAGTGAACGGCAAAGGCGAAAAGCGAGAAAGTCGAGAGCCCCCACCCTTTGCTGAGAAGCGCAAAGGATGGGGCACCGGGCGAAACACGAAGAGCGAAAGTCGAAACGCAGAACGTGAGACACGAAAAGGCCAAAGCAGATCCCTCGCTCCGACCAACGGCGTCGGGCTCGGGATGACAACGGAACGGCCAGTGGCCAGTGGTCAGGGGGCCAGGGGTCAGTGAACGGCAAAAGCGAAAGTGGCGAGTGGTCAGTGGCCAGTGAACGGCAAAAGGCGAAAAGCGAAACACGACGAGCGAAAGTCGAAACACAGGAAGTGAAACACGAAAAGGCCAAAGCAGATCCCTCGCTCCGACCGACAGCGTCGGGCTCGGGATGACAACGGGTCGTTAGGGCGAACAGGATGAGGCACGTGGCGAAAGCAGTGGCGAGTGGCCCTTCGCCGCCGCTCAGGGTAAACCAGTGGCCAGTGAACGGCAAGGATGGGGCGCCTGGATGCTTACGAAGTTTGCGGGGGTGCGTCTGAGTGCGTAGGATAGGTGCGACCTTTTCATGATGCGGCGGGGGTGACGCGATGGGAACGCTGCTGCAGGACATTCGGTATGGGTTGCGGATGCTGGCGAAGTCGCCAGGATTTGCGGCGGTGGCCATACTGACGCTGGCGCTGGGCATTGGCGCAAACACGGCGATTTTCAGCATGATTGACGCGGTCCTGATGCGCTCGCTGCCGGTGCAAGACGCGCAGAGTCTGGTGGTGCTGAAGTGGAGCGCGCGCAAAGCGCCGGACATGCACAACAGCAGCAGCTACGGAGACTGCGTCCAGCATCGCGAACGCAACGGCCCTTCCTCGAGCTGCTCGTTTTCTGAGCCGTTTTTTCACGATGTTGCGTCGCACGTGGGCGCTTTCTCGAGCGTTGCAGCGTTTGCGTACGGCGGCCAGCTCGACCTCAGCGGAAATGGAACGGCGAGTGTGCTGACCGCGCAAGGCGTCTCTGGGGAATTCTTTTCCATGCTAGGGATTGGCGCCGCGGCAGGCCGGTTGATCGCGCCGAACGACGACTCCGTTTCCGCGCCGCCCGTCGCGGTGCTGAACTACGGCTACTGGAAGAGCCAGTTTGGCGGCTCCCAGTCGGCGATCGGCAAGACGATACGGCTGAACAATGTTCCGTTCACGATTATCGGCGTCGCCGATGCGCGATTTGACAGCTTGAGTCCCGGGCGAATCTACGACGTTTGGCTGCCGCTTTCCGTGCTGCCGCAGCTGAATCCGCATCCATGGGTGAAGGCGCGGCCGACGGATGTTTACAGTTGGTGGCTGGTGATTATTGGGCGGTTGAAGCCGGGGGTCGGCCGATTGCAAGCGCAGGCGGCGGTGAGCACGCTCTTTCGCAATGAGATGCTGCACGGCGCAAAACCGCTCTCGAAACCCGAGGACGATCCAACCGTTGCGGCGCTTCCGGCACAATCGGGGCTGACAGGCGCGACCACGGGAATTTCCACGGAGTTGTACGTGCTGATGATGGCTGTGGGAATTGTGCTGCTGATTGCGTGCGCGAATGTTGCCGGATTGCTGCTTTCGAGGGCCACGGCGCGGCAAAAAGAAATCGCGGTGCGCCTGGCGCTGGGAGCTGGACGCAGGCGAATTGTGCGCCAGTTACTGACCGAGAGCATTCTGCTGTCGATTATTGGCGGGGCGTTGGGGATTCTGTTTGCGGTTTGGGGGACACATGCAATCGTTTCGCTGGTCGCGAGCAATTCAGACCAGCCATTTGGATTTAATCCGGGCATCGATGGGCGTGTGCTGGCGTTTACTCTTGCTGCTTCCGTACTTACGGGAATTATTTTCGGACTTGCGCCGGCATTTCGCGGGACGCGCGTCGATTTAACGCCAGCGCTGAAGGAAGGAGCGGGCAGTTCCGCGGCGGAAGGGCGTGCGGGAAGATGGTTCAGTCTGGGCAACGGGCTGGTGATTGCGCAAGTGGCGCTCGCCGTGGTGGTACTGGTGGGCGCGGGGCTGTTGGTGCGGACGCTGCAAAATTTGAGGAACGTGGATCCGGGATTCGACACGCGCAATTTGCTGACTTTCGGATTGGACCCGACGCTGATCGGCTATAAAACGCCGCAAATCGATGTGTTCTATCGGGGTTTGCAGGAACGTCTTGCGGCGATGCCCGGAGTCGAATCGGTCAGTTACTCGAACAGTACGCTGCTGAGCGGCAGCTTATGGGATACAGGCTTCCACCTGCAAGGCACGCCAAAGGATCAGGAGTCGGACGCAGACTATCTTCCCGTGGGCGCGAATTTCTTTTCGACAATGCATATGCGAATGCTTGCGGGGCGAAATTTCAACTCCGCTGATTTTGCCGGAGCGGAAGTGGCGGCGGAGAAGGAGGCGGTGCGGGTGGCGGCTGCAAGTGCAAAGGATGCGGGCACGGCGGCTCCGAGCGCGGCTGCAGCGAACGCGGCAAGTGCGAAAGCGAAATCGCCGGACAGCGCGGCAAATGAGGCGCCGGTGCCGGTGATCGTCAACAAGACATTTGTGCAGAAGTATTTTCCGAAGGTGAATCCGCTGGGGCAGCATTTCGGCGAACGGGAAGCCGATCCAGCGAAGGGGGACTGGGCGGATCCCGGATGGGTGATCGTGGGCGTGGCCAGCGACGCGAAGTATCAGGATTTGCGAAGTGCGATTGAGCCGACGATGTACGTGCCGTCGAGCGGCGGAAACACGAGTTTCGAGGTGCGCACGAGGTCTACTCCGGCGGCGATTACGGCGGCGATACGCAGTGTTGTGAATCAAATGGACAGCAACTTGCCAGTTTTTGAGGTTCATACGCAAACGCAACTGATCGATAGTCTTCTGTTTCAAGAACGATTGATTGCGCGATTGTCGAGTTTCTTTGGATTGCTGGCGCTGGTGCTGGCGTGCATTGGATTGTACGGCTTGCTGTCGTATGAAGTGGCGCGCCGGACGCGAGAGATTGGGATTCGCATGGCGTTGGGGGCGCAGCAGGGGGACGTGGTGCGGCTGGTGGTGGGACAGGGAATTTTGCTGGCGCTGGTGGGAGCGGCGGTGGGAATTGGCGTGGCAATGGGAGTGACGCGGTACTTGAAGAGCATGTTGTACGACGTTCATGCGAATGACCCGGCGACGATAATCGGCGTCGCGGTTTTGCTGACGTTGGTTGCGCTCGGCGCATGTTACATTCCCGCGCGGCGGGCGACGCGGGTGGATCCGATCGTTGCGCTGCGGTATGAATAGTTGAGAGTCGACAGTTAAGAGTTGAGAGTTGAAAGACGAAAAGGCAGTGGCGAGTGGTCAGTGAACGGCAAAGACGAAAAGCGAAACACGAAAAGACAAAAGCAGATCCCTCGCTCCGACCAACGACGTCGGGCTCGGGACGACGACGGGTCGTTAGGGTGAATGGGATGGAGCGCCCGGCAAAAATAGTGGTGAGTGATCAGTGATCAGCGAACGGCAAAAAGCGAAAAGGGAAACATGAAAAGGCGAAAGCAGATCCCTCGCTCCGACCAACAACGCCGGGCTCGGGATGACAACGGGTCGACTTGAGCGATACCATCGCGCCTTCCGCAAATAGCGAACCGGCAGCCGAGCGCAAATTGCTGGCGCCGGTCTGGCACACCGTTGGATTCATCGTTTTGATTCTCGGAACGTCGGCAGCTTCCTATTTGACCTCGCGGCATTTTGTCGAAGTGAATCCGCAAGCGGCGGCTCCCAATCGCGCGGCGATGCTGGCGACCTACGCGGGAACGCTCGTGCTCGAATGGGGACTTTTTCTTTACGTGTATCTGGGCGAAAAGTTTTCGCGCGGTTCGCGGGTCGCGGAACGAATCGGCGGACGGTGGTCGAACGCAACGGATGTCTGGCGCGACGTTGCTATTGCGCTCGTGCTGTGGGGAATCGTCGGCGCCGTTGGGGCCCTGATGCGATACCTGCTTCATCCGCAAGGCGGAGCGGTTGTGACGAAACTCTTGCCGCGGGATGCAAGTGAGATGCTTATGTGGATGGCCGTGTCCGTCTCAGCCGGGTTTTGCGAGGAGTACGTGTTTCGCGGATATTTGCAGGAGCAGATGCGGTTGCTGACGGGAAGTGTGTGGGCGGCGGTGGCGTTACAGGCAATCGTTTTCGGATTTGGGCATGGTTATCAGGGAATTGCATTGATGGCAATCATTGTTGTTTACGGCATTTTCTTCGGCGCAACGGCGGCGTGGCGAAAGTCGCTGCGGCCCGGAATGATGGCACACGGATGGACCGACTTCATCGCTGGATTTGCGTTTTACATTGGGCATGCGCTGCACCGGATCTGAGGCAGAAAATTTACGGTGATTGTGTTTGAGACGGCCCGACTGATTCTGCGGCACACGGGATTGGAAGCGGTGGCTCCGTGCGCCGGACTCAATTGTGAAGCGCGGAAGCGGCTGCGCGACTCTATTGTTCGGCTTGCGCAGGCGTGTTGTTGAGCAGGTTCGCGCCGCCGTAGAAAACGGCCCATTGGCCGAACTCTTTTTGGGGTACAACGTCAACGACACCGAGCGCCTGGCGCGCCTCGGCGGGCGTCAGAGGCAATGAATTTGTGCCCGGACGCTCGCGAGAAGAATGTACGCGAATGAGAAGAAGTAAATCGCCGTCAACCGTTTTCCCGCCGCGAAGCTGAAACCAGTAGCGCCAATCACGCATTTGATCGCGCATCTGCGCAAAAAACGGGCCGGGCGTCCCGCTGAGCAAACGGATTTGTGCGCCTGGAATCAGCGCGCCGTCAGGCGCGGGAACGTGGACGCGAACCAAAAACTTTGCGGGCAGCGGAGAGGGAGGCGGCGCATCGATCTGAAGGTTCCCGGGGATCGCTTCCGGTTGCACGGGGAGTTGCCAGTCGGGAGCGGACCAATCGAAATTCGTGCCGTTTTGAAAAACGATATGCAACAGAGTGGCGCGCGCCTGCGCGGGACAGACCCCGGAGGTTAAGCCGCTGGTGGCGCCGATGGAAAAAGTCGCGCCCGCCGCCGCGGAAGCCTTCCATTGCACGATGGAATATTGAGAAGGCAAATGCTCTGCAAACCACATGGGTGAAATAAGGGGATTCGCGGTGGCGGCGAATGTGGTGGCGAAGATGCTTTTTCCTTGCGAGTCGAGATATTCCAAAACGATGGCGATTTCCTGGATTGCTCGAGGGAAACCGTTATTCAGAGTGAGGACGCCGACGGAATTCTCGCGCGCGATATACGAATTGGTGACGACGCGAAGCGGCAGGAACTCTCTTGGCATTTCCACGGTGACGTTATTGACCTGACACAGCGGGGGCGCCTCGGGGCCATTCATTTCATTTCTGGCGTGCCGAGGGTGGGCGACGGCGGTAGGAGCAGTCGAAAGCGCTGCAAAGCCGAAGGTAATTATCGCGGCGACGGCGAGTGATGCGGTGCGCGGATTGTGTCTGCTGCTCGACATATTATTTACGATAACACAGAGCGTGCGATGCGGAAGTTTTGAGTCCATAGGGATTCAAGGATAAAAAACAGCAGATTCTTCTCCGTAGAAACATCCGGAGCGCAGGAGGCGCGCGTCCCGATAAGACAGAGACCGGGACTCAGAATGACAAGTGTGCGGACTTGGCCGGCAGACGAAACTCGCAGCGGTGCAGAAGTACGGGCGGGTTTGCTGGAGAGGAACATGGTACTGGCAGACCATTGTTGGTGTGCGAGAGCGCGGGTATACTTCGGAACACTTATAACTTGGGAAAGGATACGTTAAGCGCGGCACATGCTTCGTGAGCTGAGCACTGTTCGAAAAGCAATGAAGCGCTCTCAGATTCTTGGTATGACCGTGATTGCAACTCTTGCTTGCAGTTTCGCACTAGCCGTAAATGCGCGCGGGCAAGGGGCGGAGCCGACGCTGACGTGGACGCGGCATGGCGACGTTGTGTTCGAAGCGGATGTGCGGCCCAAAGGCGCGGCGAAGGATTCGCGCCCAATGTTAGTCGAAAGCATGGAAATTGCCGGTGTGAGAAAAAAAGAGGGATGGGGCGAATTCGCGGCGGCGTTTTTTGATGCGACTACGCAGGCGTGGCTGAATACGATTCCGAGCGCGGCGGACGCGGGGAAGGGGAAAGTTGCGGTCGAATTCGAGGTTCGCGCGGATGGCACGCTCGGTGGCGCGCCCGTGGTGACGAATTCCTCGGGCGACGCGTCGATTGATGCAGCGACGCGCGAGGCGATTGCGAAGTCGGCGCCGTTTAAGGCGTTGCCCGCGAAGTATAAGAAGGACGCGGCGCGGTTGCGCGTCACGTTTGAATACGACCATCCGCATATTTGACACTGCTGAGCGGCGCTGTTGCTTCGAAAACGACTCGCACTTTTCAACGCGCTGCTGATTTCTTGCCTTGGACGAGTTTTTGTTACATACACAACGACTTGACAAAGTTCTGACAGGCGCGTAAAAGATTTTACTGTAAGCTCGATTTGTGCGACTCGCTAAAGAGTAGCGAGCGGTTGAGAACGGGTTTGATGGTTTCAGCGCCGGCGCAATGCCGGCGTTTTTGTTCTGCGCATCAATTTTAAATTTCAATCACAGATGATGAGGGAGGTCTTCGTGCCGAATTATAACGCACAGAATCCGCCGAATGCCGTCTATCCGGGCGACGTGGTGTTTGCATTCAATGCTGAAGCGCCGGCGGCCGGACAGGCGAGCCAGCAATTGGCGCTGCCGAGTTACTCGGGATTTCCGGAGAACGGCCGGACGATTCGCTGGCAGACAATTTTCGGGAGCGCACCCACGAGCGTGTCCGTGGTGCTGCAGACAGCGATGATCGACGCCGATGCGCAATACACGACGGTCGACACTTCGACGGCGACCACGGGCGAGGCTCGGACGATCGCGGGCGTGCGCGGGAACTTTATCCGCGCGAAGGTGAGCGCGATTACGGGCGGCTCCGGCGTGACCGTGCAAGTTCTCGGGTGATTGCCGATGATTTCCAAAAAAACACATCGGCGATTGAAACAAAAACGAAAAGCGGCCGCCGGCAACAGCGAGCGAAAATTAAATGCGGCAGACCAGGCAATTATTGCCGCGCTTAAGGAATTGCAGAGGCCGCATCAGCCGCGCGCTCGCATACGCCTCCGTGCGGTGATGAGGCAAATCGGGCTGGACGAATGGAAAATCGCCTGGCTGCTGAACTTCAAAGTCCATTACCTTGCCCAGTCGCGAAAGTCCGGTGACAACAAACTTTTGCTCGACTATTTGAAAGAAGCGGCCCGGCATCTCGACACAACGTCGTCACGCGGCGCGACGCAGGAAACTTCGGCCATTGAGATTGTTCATGAAGTGCCTCGTCCAAAGCGCGACGAGCCTGACGAGCAATGAAATTGGTTGCCGAAAGTGAAGGCCACGCTCTTGCCGATGCACCGCTTTCCGAGTTCGATTGCTGGTTGAAAAAAAATGCTGTTTTTGTCTTCGGCCAGCAGGATGGAACATTCGCTGATGAAGATATCGACAGCGCCGCGGGCTTGAAATGCGCGCTGGGATACCACGCGTTTCCGAAACAAGAAGAGTTTCATGCGTGCGGAGCGAAATATCGGTTGTTCGGCGGGGCGGCGGGTCCGGGAAAATCGAAAGCGCTGCTGATGGAAGCCATTCGGCAGGCGATTGACTTTCCGAACGTAAACACGCTGCTGTTGCGAAGAACCTTTCCGGAACTCGAGGGTTCGTTGCTGCTCTATTTCCGGCGCGACGTGCCGCGCGAGCTGTATCGGTCGTTCAATGAAGCGAAGCATACGGTGACGTGGCACAACGGCTCGACGACGCGATTCGGATATTCGCAGTCCGAGAACGATATTTACCAGTACCAGTCGGGCGAATATCTTTTCATCGGCGTGGATGAGCTAACGCATTTCAGTTTGCGACAGTGGCAATTTCTGACGAGCCGCAACCGATGTCCCGTGGCGGGCACCGTTCCGAAAATGGCGGGCGCGACGAATCCTGGAAACATCGGGCACGCGTGGGTGAAGGCGCTTTTCATCGACAAGCAGCCCGCGGCGGGAATGGATCCGCGCGAGTATGACGCGGCGGACTATGCGTTTATCGCGGCGCGCGTGTCGGACAATCCGATCTATGCGAATGATGCTTCGTATTTGAAAACGCTCGAGAAGCTACCGGATGTTTTTCGGCGCGCGTTTTTGGACGGCGATTGGAGCGTTTTCGCAGGTCAGTATTTCACGAATTTCGATCCCTCGAGAAGCGTGATTCGCGCGGAGTCGATTGCAGCGGAGCCGTGGTGGCCGCGCTGGATTTCGGTTGATTGGGGATTTGAACATCCGGCGGCGGTGTATTGGCACACGAGCGGGCCACTAAAATCGGAGGGCCGACAACGCCGGCTCGAGGGTTCTCACACGCATGGCCACGGCTACGCGCCGCCTGCAGATGCAGGTTCGCCTGCGCAAAATGTTGAGGTCTCTCAGGCCGGTGTTGCGGGCTCTTCGAATTTGGATGGCGATTGGCGGCGGAAGACGCGCGTCGTAACGTACCGGGAATTTGTGGAGCAGCACGTGGCTCCGCGGGCGCTGGCGGACGAAATCATTGCGCGTTCGCGGGATCGCGAAGGGAAGCGGGAGCACATTGACGCGATCTATTTGTCGCCCGACGCGTTTGCGCGACGCACGGATGACTCGTCGATCGCCGAGCAGATTGGAGACGTCCTTGTAGCGGCGGGACTGCCGCGTCCCGTGGCGGCGGATAACGATCGCGTCGGCGGATGGATGCTGATGTACCAGATGATCGAAACGGGCGAATGGCAAATCGCGGATTCGTGCACAGAGCTGATTCGCACGCTGCCGGAGTTGGTGCGCGACACGGTGAACGTTGAAGATATTGCGAAGCGCGAAGGAGACGATGCGGCGGACGCGGCGCGTTACGGGCTAAAGACGCGGGCGTCAGCTCAATTGCCGAAGCCTCCGCGCGAACAGGAATTGTTTGCGCGAGTGACTTCGGAGGATCCGACGATTCGTGCGATTCAGGCGCGAAAGGTGGAACACGATTTGCGGAATGCGGGCGAGCGCGTGGTGCTGCGTCCCGGCGCAAAGCCGCATCGCCGCCGCTGGCCGTGGTGA
>DATEHB010000062.1:0-4362 GCA_035279805.1 Candidatus Acidiferrales bacterium | reverse complement strand
CGCTGCGTCACGCGGCCCTCGACTTCCACCATCACGTCGCCATGTTCAACGCGCGCCAGCGTCCGCAGATGCGCGGGCAATGCAACTCGTATCGTTGTTCGACTCATGCTAGTTCATTGCTCCACTTCTTCCGCATATTCGCCCGCGAATTATGGCAGCGTTTGCGCCTCGACGGAAAGCACGGCGGGCAAATCGCGCACGATTGGGTTCCATGTGTCTCCCGCGTCCGCCGATGCGTAGACTTGGCCGCCTGTCGTGCCGAAATAAATTCCGCATTTATCGAGTGAATCGACAGACATCGCGTCGCGCAACACATTCACGTAGCAATTGCGCTCCGGCAGGCCTTTTGAAAGCTCCTGCCACTCGTTTCCGCCCGAGCGGCTGCGGTACACGCGCAATTTTCCGTCGAGCGGGAAATGCTCGCCATCGCTCTTGATGGGAACAACGTAAATCGTCTCCGGCTCGTGAGCGTGAATATCAATCACAAAACCAAAGTCAGTGGGCAAGTTGCCGCTGACCTCGGTCCACACATCACCGGCGTTATTCGTGCGCATCACGTCCCAGTGTTTTTGCATGAAAAGAACGCCGGGGCGCGAAGGATGCATCGCGATATGGTGAACGCAGTGGCCGACCTCCGCCTTTGGATCGGGAATGTATTGCGAACGGAGTCCCTGATTGATGGGCTTCCACGTTTTGCCGCCGTCGTCTGTGCGAAACGCGCCGGCCGCCGAAATGGCGATGAATATCCGCTTCGGGTCGCTGGGATCGAGAACAATGCTGTGAAGGCACATCCCGCCCGCGCCCGGCTGCCACTTCGGTCCTGTGCCGTGGCCGCGCAGCCCGGAAAGTTCCTGCCAGCTTTTGCCACCGTCGCTCGAACGGAATATAGCCGCGTCTTCAATTCCAGCATAAACAGTGTTGGGATCCTGCAGCGACGGTTCGAGGTGCCACACGCGCTTGAATTCCCACGGATGCTGCGTGCCGTCGTACCACTGATGCGTGGTGAGCGGCTTGCCGGTTTGCGCGGAAGTGTCGTAGACAAACTTATTACTCTCACCTTTGGGCGTTCCATCCGGCGCGGTTGTCGGTTCGCCCGGAGGCGTGCCCGGCTGAATCCAGGTCTTGCCGCCGTCGTCGGAGCGCTGAATCACTTGCCCGAACCAGTCGCTCGTCTGCGAGGCGAAGATGCGGTTCGGATCCACCGGCGAGCCTTTCAAGTGATAAACCGGCCAGCCCGCAAAAAACGGGCCGCTGATGTCCCACTTTTCGCGCTTGCCGTCCGAGGTCAAAACAAACGCGCCTTTGCGCGTGCCCACCAGTACGCGTACTTTGCTCATCCTCGTCTCCTTGGTTCAATTTCGTGCGTGCTGCAAAATCTACCACGGTGGCCGTTTTTCCCTATCGCTTCCGGCAAGACTTCGTGATCCAACGTTTGAAACCTCAGGTCAGTCCCGATAAGAAGCATCGGGACGGGACCTGAGCTACAAAGATTCAAGCGCCGCCGAACTTGTAGCTCAGCTTGCCCTGAGCTACCGGGCGCTTCGCGCGGCGAAATCATCCATTTCGAATATCTGGCGAAGCTCGATCTCCGCGCCGCCGTCAAACGGAGCGCGCTTGAGCCACTCGATCGCTTCTTTCCTCGACTTCACTTTCCAAATCCAATATCCGGCGACCAGGTGATCCGTCTCGGGGAACGGTCCGTTTGTTACCGTAGTTTTCCCGCCCGAAAACTTGACGCGCGCGCCTTTAGAGCTGGCTTGCAGCCCGTCTCCCGCAAGCATCACGCCCGCCTTTACCAGCTCTTCGTTGTACTTCCCCATTTTACTGAGAAGTTCTGTGCTAGGCATGATGCCTGCCTCTGAATCCTTGTTTGCTTTGACCAGTACCATGAATCGCATTGTTGTGACCCTCCTATGAGCGCCGAATGACAGCTTTACTTCCCTTCATACGCTTGCTGCAAACCATTTATGTCGATTTTATTCATTTGGAGCATGGCCTGCATCACGCGACCGGATTTTTCCGGGTCAGAATCGCCCATCAGCTTGCCCAGGGCAGTCGGAATAATTTGCCACGACAATCCAAATTTGTCCTGCAACCACCCGCATCGATTCGGTTTCCCTCCCGCGGAAAGCTTGTCCCACAACTCGTCGACTTCCTGCTGCGTCTCGCAATTCACGAAAAACGATATGGCCGGCGTGAAAGCAAATTGCGGACCGCCATTGAGCGCGATAAAGTCCTGCCCTTCGAGCTGAAATTCCGCGGACATGGCCGAGCCTTTCGGCCCGGGACCGGCGTCTCCATAGCGCCGAATCTTTCCCATTTTCGAATTCTTGAAAATCGAAACGTAAAATTTCGCCGCCTCTTCGGCTTTGCCGTCAAACCATAAGAACGGCGCGATCTTTTGCATAAGCGCTCCTATGCTGCCGATGGGCCTGCGGCATGGAAATGCAGTCGCATCTCCGTCACCGCTGGCGCTCTCTTACGAACCGAATTAGGCTTTCGCGGTTGTGGACTGTTGTGGGCGCATCTGCTTCATCCACTCGCGCATTTTGGCAACGTGGCCGGGCGAACGCGTCTCGATCCAGCTTTCATAACGCTGCGCGGCCTTTTCTATATTCGAAGCGAAGGCTTTATTCGAGAAGCGCTCGCGAACCCCCGGTATGACGAGCTTGATGCGTTCCCACACGCCGAAAAACTCGCCGCTGGTCTCAAAGAAAAGACCTTCGTGGAGCAGTTCGTAGTTGAGGAGCGCGCAGGCCTGGTCCCAATAGCTGACCACCATCATGAAGTTGGTGCCTCCTTCGGTCATCGGCGGGGCGACGCGCATGGCCTCGTCGAAATTGTCGGCGAAGTAGTTTTTGAAGAACCAATCGCGCGCCTGCCGGAGCCGCGCCTCGCGGCGCAAATCGTATACCTGCAAATGAAGCTGTGCTTGTTCATGCGTCGGTTTCGAGTCCATCGTCCTTCTCCTATTTTTCGTTTATTTTTTGACTTAACTCTACCGGACTGGAATTTCTTTTTACTCGGGCCAAAACGTAAACCCCTCGCGAGCTTACGCTCGCAGCGGGATCATCGCGCGCAGCCGGCTGTCGCGAAAGAAAATACCCGCCCACACCAGCACGCCGAAAAACACCGGGATCAGCATCTGGACCGGCGGATATCCAGCGCGAAGAGTGGTCACGGTGGCGCCGCCAAGATAGCCCGTCAGCAAAATCGCGCCGAGGATAGCGGTTCGCGGAATCGCGTAGAGAGCGGTGCAAATCAGCAAAACGATTCCGATGCCAACAATTTCCCTAACCGAAAATCCGAGCTCACCTGCCGCCTTCAGCACGGCCGGAACTTTCATCGCTTTCGTGATGCCGTCGAAAAACAGAAACAGGATGACGAGTCCGGTGATGACGCGGCCTGTCCAGATCATCCCTTTTGAGGTTGGGCCCGTTTGCGCACCAGGTTGCATCGCGTCTGATCGCATCAAATTCCTCCTGTCATTTGTCTGTGAGGCTTGCTCTGCCGTTCCTGCTTAGTTTGCCATTCCGCGGGCCGGGTTGCCTGAGCCTGCCTGCCGCAAGCAGCGCTTGTAGCTCAGGTCCCGTCCCGATGCTTTTTATCGGGACTGACCTGAGGACTTTCCCGCAGGCAGCGCGCATCAAAGACCTCACGGGGACCTCACGTCAGCCCGGCAGAAACCTCCGGGCGGGGCCCTTCGAAGCTCAGGACAGGCGTGAGCTACAAAGGTAGCAATCAAATCAGGCAGCGCCACCGGCAACGTGTTGCACGGGCTGCTGGGTACGCGGTCAAGTGCCCCGCCGGATTTGACCTCGGACTGATCCGCGATTACCGCCAACGTTCGCGAAACTCGGCAGAAACGGAATCGGATCGCGATCGCGCCACCGTCGCCGAACCTTCGCCAGGACTTTCTCGCGGTTCTTCGCCATTTTCTCGACCACGGCGTTCGGCGCTCCCGTCTGCTCGTGCCGCGTCGCCCAAATCATCAAATCCAAAACCACGGGCGCAAGATCAATTCCCTTCTCCGTTAGCCGGTAATTCACCCTTCTTCGGTCCGTCTCGTCGGCCTCGGCGACGATGATCCCTGCCGCCGCCAGCTTTTGCAAACGGTCCGCCAGAATGTTCGTGGCGATCTTTTCGTCCGAGTCCCGAAATTGTTTGAATGTCCGGAACGCGCGGACCATCATGTCGCGAATAATCAGCAGCGACCAGCGATCCCCAAGCGTCTCCAATGAGATACTCACAGGGCAGCCGGAGCGTTGCTTGGACTTTGACGCTCCCTTCATGAGGGCGGGACACTACCAAATGTGACTTGCAGAATGCAAGTCACATTTCACCTTACGTGAGTTGCGTGAA
>DATEHB010000061.1:0-3257 GCA_035279805.1 Candidatus Acidiferrales bacterium | reverse complement strand
TCACGGAGAAAATCAGAACGGCTCGGTCGAAGAAACCATCGAACAAGGCGACGAACAGGAACACGACGCCGCTGATGAGCTGGAAGACAACGGCGGTGCGAGCGAAGCCAGTGATGACGGCGAGTCTGAGGAGCAGGGCATTTCTGCTGAAGTCAGTGAGGCTGACGCGGAAGCTGCGGCGGAAGCCATTGAGTTGGGCGACGGCGAAGCAGTAACGCACGAAGCAGTTGCGGCGGAAGGCGACGAAGCACAGGCACGGCCGATGCAAGCTCGCGTAAGCGGTGATTTTCGCGCGCGGATGCAGCGGCCGACTCGGCGCGGCGGCAGGGATCGCGACCGCGGCCGCAAGCCGTTCCGCGGCGGGCATGGCGGCCATCACCGCGGGCAGCCGAAGCGAACACAGCTCATTTCCGATTTGCTGAAAACCGGGCAGGAAATCATCGTTCAAATCGCCAAGGAGCCTCTCGGCAAGAAGGGCGCGCGCATCACAAGCCACGTGGCGTTGCCGGGACGCTTTCTGGTGTATATGCCGACGCTTGATCACACCGGCGTTTCGCGGAAGATTGCTTCCGCGGAAGAGCGTTCACGCCTCCGACATTTGGTAACGGAAGCTAAGGGCGCTGCGGGTGGCGGGTTTATCGTGCGAACGGCGGCGGCGGCCGCGTCGCCGGACGAAGTGCGCGCTGACGTTCAATTCCTCACCACAACTTGGGCTGAGATCAAGGCACGCGGGGAACAAAGAAAGGCGCCGTCGCTGCTGCACCGCGATTTGAACCTGGTCGAGCGGATTTTGCGCGACTACTTGAGCTCCGATTACACGGCGATCTGGGTGGATTCGGAGGAGGAATATACAAAGGTGCTGGAGTTCGTCAGCCGTTTCCAGCCGCAGCTCGCGAATCGCGTGAAGCTGTTCACGAAATCAACGCCCATTTTCGAGGAATTCGGGATCCAGCAGGAAATCGATAAAGGCTTGCGGCCGAAAGTGTGGCTCAAGTCCGGCGGCTACATCGTCATCAACCACACGGAAGCGTTGGTGGCTATCGACGTGAACACGGGAAAATTTGTTGGGCGCGGCTCGAATCGCCTGGAAGACACGATCGTGCGCACAAACGTCGAAGCCATCAAGGAGATCGTCCGGCAGATACGCCTGCGCGACTTGGGCGGGATCATCATCATCGATTTCATCGACATGGAAGAGCGGCGAAATCGCGAAAAGGTCATGGCCGCGCTCGAAGAAGCGTTGAAAGCAGATCGCGCGCCCTCAAAAGTTCTGCGCTTCAACGAATTCGGCTTGGTGGCCATCACGCGCAAACGAACCAAGCAAGCGCTCGAGCGTACTCTTTGCCAGCCTTGCCCGTACTGCACCGGCTCGGGCATGGTGAAGTCGATCCCGACGCTGTGCTACGAAATTCAATCCGAGGCGCGGAAAATGGCGCCGGAGCTCGACGCGGCCAGTTTGACGCTGCGCGTCCATCCGGAAATTGCCAAGGCGCTCAAAACGCGGGAATCGTCACTGATGGATGAACTCGAGCAATTGACGAAGAAGAGCGTCATTATTCAGGCTGATCCGACGCTGCACTGGGAGCAGTACGATATTTACTGACAGCTGCTTAAACGCTCGGTGTTAAAATCCACGTCCACGGATGATCCAAAAGAAGTAGTCGCCGTGATAACCGAGCACAACCTGTGAGTTACGTCATTCGCTCGTTGGTCTTTCTCGACAAACACAGCGGATTGATTTCTGCAGTGGGGCTGATCTTGGCGGCAGTAGGGTTGTTTCTAGCGGCTCGGCAACTCTCACTTTACAGGCACGAGTTGAAGCAGCGGACAGTCGAATCGGAGCGATTGGCATGGGAGAGGATTCTCAAACTCTTGCACCAAGTCGCACAATTCGCAGCCGCCGCGCATTTGAGTTCTGTTACACACAGTCCACTTGCGAGGAATACTGGATATCTCCGACCCGATATAGAGGCAGGATACGGGCCTGCACAGCAAAGCTTATTAAGCCATTGGCAACAACTAATGGTTGAACTCAGCCTGATGCCAGACGGAACCCTAGTCGAAATAATTGGGCAATTCATTGCCAAGTACCAAAGTGCTGACTCCAGAGCGTCGAAGAAGTTTCTTGATGATCTGCCGACAATAACTCATCGTGTCAACGGGCGTGCGCAAAAAAACTTCGTAACGTAAGTTAGAAGCCCTGCGTTAGCCCTCAGCTCCTAACGCTATCGCTCAGGGCGTGCCGAATATCTCTCTTTTTAGTGGCGACCCCAACCCGCGCTTCAATTCATCACCAGCACCGCTCTGCCATTCATATGGCCCGCGCACATTTCCTGTAACGCCTCGCCCGCTGCTTCTAAAGGCCGCTTGCGGATTTTGGGCCGGATACCGTGCTTGGCTGCCAGCCCCATGCATTCGCGCAATTCTTTGAGCGAACCAGCCGGTGATCCAAGTACACGCCGCCTTCCCATAACAAGTTCGATAGGATTCACTTCGATGCTCCCAGGTCCTACTCCAAGAACCACCATCGTTCCATCCGGAGCGAGCCCGCCAAAAGCCTGATTCACTGATTCCACACTTGGCGCCGTCGCAAGAACAAGATCAGCCCCGCCGTCCCACTGCTGAAGTGCCTCACCGGTGCTTTTTTGTGTAGTGTCGATGAACAATTCTGCGCCCAATTCATCCGCTTCCTGTTTCTTTTGCGGGTTGGTCGAAATGATCGCAATGCGGCCACCCATTGCCCGAGCCAGGAGTACACCTAAGTTTCCTAATCCGCCCGTTCCAATCACCGCAACCTTCTTGCCCGCTGCGAACCCGCCATGCACTAAGCCACTATAGACTGTCACGCCCGCGCACAGGAGAGGAGCTGCTTCCGCGAAATCCAGCACATCAGGGATTCTAACGGCGTAGTTGGCCTTGGCGCATAGGTACTCCTGATAACCGCCATCCTTCATAACGCCTGTCCATACCCATCCTGGGCAAAGATTTTCGTTCCCACTGGCACAGTGCCTGCATTTTCCGCAGGTCGAGAACAACGCCGACAGGCCGACACGGTCGCCCTTCCGCCAGGAGCTCACCTCGGCTCCAACTGCCTCTACGATGCCGGTGATCTCGTGTCCCAGGACGATCGGGAAGTTGACGAAGGGAAACGCACCCGCCTGGGCCATAAGATCGCCATGACAGACACCGCAGGCTTTCGTCCTGATCAGGATTTCATCGTTTGCAGGATTAGGTCTCGCGCGTTCTTCCAAAACGAG
>DATEHB010000060.1:0-8698 GCA_035279805.1 Candidatus Acidiferrales bacterium | reverse complement strand
CTTCAGCTTTCCGATCACGAACTGCTGAATGTCGGCACGCTTGATGTCACACAATCGGCAATCCTGGAAGCGCGCAAACAAATGCTTTCGCAGAAGATACGAATAACTCTGCTGCGTCGCATACTTGAGTGTTGGAAGAATATCTCGCAGCGATGGGCCGATTCCACCGTTACAGCTTTTTCAACATCATGCTTATCGTGCGCGCTTGCCCCAATGCAACGCACGTGGCCGAATATCAGACGTGGAAATCGGTCGGACGTTACGTCAAGAAGGGCGAAAAAGGAATCATGATCCTTGCTCCTCTCTTTCGTCGCCGCACGAACGAAAGCAATGAAGCGGAAAATGCCAACTTGGACTCCAGTGACTCCCGCACACTGACAGGCTTCCGTGCTGTATATGTTTTCGACGAGAGCATGACCGGAGGAAATCCGTTGCCCCAAATCGGCAGTGTCAACGGCGATCCGGGCGCGCATCGCGAGCGGCTCGAACAGTTCGTTCGGGACCAAGGCATCGCACTAGAATATTCGGCGGATATCGCGCCTGCGAAGGGTCTCTCAGAAGGCGGGAAGATCAAGCTGCTACCCGGCCAGTCTCCGGCTGAAACCGTGGCAACGCTAGTACATGAGCTAGCACACGAGCGCCTTCACCGCACCGAGCGCCGCGCGAGCACAACGAAGCGCCTCCGCGAGACGGAAGCCGAGGCGGTAGCGTTCGTGGTTTGCCAAGCAATCGGCCTTGAGGCCGGAACAGCCAGCGCCGATTACATTTCATTGTGGAATGGTGACGCCGACGTGCTGCTGGAGAGCCTCGAAGTTGTGCAGCGCACCGCTACGGAAATTATCGCGGCGATTACGGCGGACAAGCCTCGGCCTCACGAAGGTGAGGGCTAGGCTGTCACAGTTAGTTGTCACAGCTTGTCACAGTAACCTGTCACAGCTTGTCACAGTAACGGCTGATAGTATTTGGTGGGGTCCGTGGGGCCGGTTCCAACTTCGCTGACCAGGCCCTTATCTACGAGCAGTTTCAGATCGCGTTGCAGCGTTCTTCTGTTCACCTTCAACTCCTCTTCACACTCGGCGACCGTCGCTTTGCCTGCCCCAAGCAGGAAATCGAGGAGTGCGACCGGACGGTCTTTCAGGCCATTCTTTCGAGCTTTGGCCAGAACCACATCTCGGCGGATCACATGCTCAGCGGTAACCTGGACTTCCCGCATCTGAGCGCCCAAACCTTCCGTGAAATATTCGAGCCAAACCGTCATGTCCATCCCGCTCTCGCGCACGCTTTGGAGCGCCTTGTAATAAGCAGGCCGGTCGCGGTCGTAATATTCGCTGATCGTAAAGAGCCGTTTGAAATCGTAGCCGGTCCTGTAAAGACAAAGAGTCGAGAGTAGGCGCGCCGAACGCCCATTGCCATCAATAAAGGGGTGTATGTGGACAAGTTGAAACTGCGCAATGCCAGCCACGATCACCGAATTTATTTGCGTTTCCTTTTGCAGCCAAGCAACAAAGTCGGTCATCATCTGCGGGACTTCGAGCGGCGGAGGCGGCGTATATATCTTCTCTCCCGTACGCGAGTTCACGATGTAATTCTGAATCTTACGATACGCTCCAGGCGACGCCTTGTTTCCTCGTACCCCTTGAACCAAGCGCTTGTGAATCTGCCCGATCAGAGCCTCCGTGATCGGCTCGCCGCTTTCCAAGTAATCCGAAACCAGCTCGAACGCCTTTTTGTAGTTCAGCAGCTCCCTTGCATCATCCGGCCTAGCTCCCTGGACTTTTTTACCAGCCAAGATGCGCTCGGATTGTTCAAGCGTCAGTTGAGTGCCTTCGATATGCGTCGTATGGTGAGCTTCAAGCACGAGGGCGCGCTTCTGCATTTTGCCAATCCAGTCTTCCGACAGTTTGGCCGCATCCAGAAATCCACGGGCGCGCTCAATCCTTGTCAGCGCCGCTGTGATAGCATGCGTAATCGTGAATCGTGGTGCGAAGCTCATGGCAGTTCATTTACACCGCCGCTTATTGTGCCAGATGTTTCCGAGGAAGACATTGAAGAGTGGCACGAGTCGAAGTGTTTCGGCGCTAGGACCGTGCAGTTCGTTCCGCGCCTCAGTTGGCGCTCAGGCTTATTTGGCCGAGGTGTTGTTCCCAAGTTGTTCCTCAAAAGTCACGAAAACGACCCGGAATAATCGAGTCCAGGTAGGGGATCATGAATTCGGGAACAACTTGGGAACAAGTAGTGCCAAATACCGTCAAAAACCGTCTATCACGACATAGGTAAAGGCAAGAAAAGACAGCCACATAGTATTCTCGGTTCTCATTTGCAAGCAGGGGGTCGCCGGTTTGATCCCGGCCACGTCCACCACTTCTCTTGCAATTTCAACCTGTTACTAATTTGACCTTTGCGCGACTTCGAAAACTTGGGACCGTTCCAGTTCAATAAGAAGTCTCTCGACGCCTTCCACTGCTTTGCGTTGCTCTTTCGGGAATCCGTGCAGATAGATTTGCCTCGTGATCTTCGGCGAGGCGTGGCCCAGAAGCGCCTGGACCGTTCCCAGCGGTGCTCCTACCGCGTCCAGCAGCTTGGGGTGGCAATGGCGCAATCCGTGCCACGCTGTTCGTGGCAGGCCAGCTTTCTCGCACGTCGGTCGAAGGACGAACTCGACATAACACCTCAGCCGGAGCTTCCGAATCCCGCGATACGCCAAGTTGTAGTGCTTCGCTCTTGAGCTGAATCGGCGGTGCCTGATGCTGGAGTCTTCTTGCTTTCAAACGCCAGGCCGCCGTCCTCGTCTCCTTCACTGTTGTAAAAAATAATTCCCGCGCCGTCGTGACGTCCGTGGCTCTGAAACGTCTTCCCGTCAATGATCGCTTCAGGCATTTGTTGCCGGTTGGAAATGACAAGCTGGTTCTTACCGTCTTGCCCGACAATATTGATTCGTTGCACGTCAATTTGGTCGAAGCTGTTCTTCTTTTCGTTTTGGGCAAAGCCGCTCAGGATCGTGGCCATAAAAACAATTGTCAGAACGCACGAATAGATCACTAGGAACCGAGGACTGGATATGAATCTCATTTCATTTTCCTTTCGACGCAGCGCGCCGTTACAGACTTGTGGGCCTGGTTACGGTTTGGCCTGCCCCGGCAATTGACTGACAACTTTTCCGGATTGGTCTAAGAACTGAATTGTGGGAGAGCCGTCTGCCGCGACCTTAATGACAATCCGTTCGTGCCCCTCCTGATCTTTCAGGGTCAGCGACGCCGACTTGTCCGTGTTACGCCCCAGGTAAATTCTTTGGTGCGGTTGCGGATGCGTATCAAAAAACTTCTTCCAGTCGCTGCGCGGAATCGCAAGCAAATCAGTGATAGGCCAGTCGGGATCGTCAACAACGCTCAGGCCAGATCGCTTGCGATTGCCTTCTTCCGCGGCGTCGATCGTGAACACCTGGTCCTGATCATAGCGGTCGAAGCTCAAGTGCCCGTAGCTCGACGCGGTTCCGTTTTTATCTTTCGCGCCGCCGAAAATCAGCCCGCCATTCTCGGTGCCTTCATCGTTGAAGAACAGCATTCCGGCAGCTGTGCGGTCCGGATGCGGATATTCCTTGCCCTTCACGATGATTCCCGGAAATTTTGTCTTGTCCGAAATCACCATGCGCACTGTACCGTCCGGTTCCACAATATTGATTCGCTGAACGTCGATCTCCGAGAATTTTGTTCTCTGCTCTTCGAGTGCAAATGCCGAGCACACGAGGACAAATATCAGCAGCGTGGTCACCGTTGCGTAGATCTTCCAAATTCGCAGTTCTTTTTCCATCGTTTCTTCCTTCGTAAACCAAGAATCGCGTTATTTGAGTAACAGATCTGAGTATCTTGGAATTGCCGTGTTTGAAACAGACGCGGCCCAGCAAGCGTTCAATAATTCCACGCAGTTGTGTCTGAATTCCTGGGCGCGTCCTTCTTAACCTGAGCTGCCATGTCGCGCAGCAAATCCGCCCAGGTCATCGGATGCCAACCGTGTCCCTTCATCGGGCGCCCATAGGCGAACGAGCCGCCGTAGTACGGATCTTTGGTTGATTTCAAGAAATCTTCGATGCGGTAAACAGCCAGATTTAGCTAATAGCTGTCCATGTCTCCGACAAAAAAGTGCAGCTTTCCAACGAGTTCAGGGCCAATTTCGCTCCAATGCGTGCGGGTATAGTCACTGAGGTCATAGCCATGTTCGCGCGCGTATTTGACCGCATCCTGATTGACTTGTCCGGTCTGCATATTCCATAGAGGGACTGGATAGCCGTCGCTGCCAACAGGAGCAAAGATCGCCCACCATCCATCAAGCTGATAGTCAGAGCGCCCATTTGGTCCGAGCATATCTTCGTAATGGCTTACTTCTTTCACGGTCGAACGCACCAATCCCCTCCGAAAGAACTTGAATGCGCGGCTCCATTTTGTCGGTGCTTGTAATGATCACAAATATGCGGCCCGTGACGGGTTCGGCGTGGATACTCTGCGGAAAAGCAATTTCAAATTGATCCGCGACTTGCGCAGACCCGTACATGGGGCTGCAAAACGCAAACGCGCAGACGGCTAAGGCCACTGCCAAACGGTTTCCTATAACCATAAGCGTTTCCTCCGGTCACAGCCTTCATTCCTCCGTCCCCAATGCCCGACTTGAATCCGAATTGTACCCAAAAGAACCTGAAATAAACCAAATCTTAAGGAACTGGCGGGAACCGAAGCGTTTTCGGGTCCCCTGCAACTCACAGAGAATGCCTATGAGCCGGCTTGCAAGCCTATCGAATCCGGCTAAACTGATGTTCTTATGGCAAATGTCTACGCCGGGACGTCGGGATGGTCCTACCCTCAATGGAAGCCAAAATTCTATCCGGCGAAGCTCGCGTCCGCGAAATTCCTGAGTTATTACGCGAGCCGCTTGAATTCCGTGGAAGTGAATTACACATTTCGGCGTCTTCCGACCGAAAGCCTGCTGGCGCGCTGGATTTCAGCGACGCCGGAGGAGTTCAAGTTCGCGGTAAAGGCGCACCAAATGATCACGCACATCAAACGGCTGAAGGATGCGGGCGAGTGGGTGGCGCGATTCGTCGATTCAGTGAAGCTGCTGCATCAGGCGAACAGGTTGGGTCCCGTATTGTTCCAATTGCCGCCGTACCTGAAATGCGATGTGGAGCTGCTGACGACTTTCCTCGGCGAGATCCCGCCTACTGTGCGGGCGGCATTTGAGTTCCGGCACGAGTCGTGGTTTTGCGATGAAGTGTTCGCTGCTCTCCGCGCAAAAAACGCCTCTCTTTGCGAAGCGGAGAGCGACAAATTGGAGACGCCGAATGCCGAAACGGCCGATTTCTCGTATCTGCGCCTGCGTAAAGAGAGCTACTCGGCCAAAGCTCGTGAAACTATCGCAAAGAGGACAAAGCAGCTTGCGCGAGTAGGAGACGTCTTCGTCTATTTCAAACACGAGGACACGCCGGAAGGCGCGCTGTACGCGGAAGCATTATTGGGCACGTTTGAAACTATATCGTAGAGCTGAAATGGCTTGAGTTTGCTTGTTCTTTGTCGTGTTTGGGTTGGGTGTTGAATTCCCGGTATGCAATGGGCATCTCCGTCCGGCGGTCTTCGGCGGAGCTGGCGTGTTCGCAGGCCTGCTGGTCAGGAGGCGGATACCTACCCGGTTGTAGTACTTTCGTACCGCGTTTTTGCCTCTAAAAAAGTGACTTGGCTCCTATTCACCTTCCGTAGGCTTTTGCCCACAATGGAGCCATGTCAAACACAAACGTACTTCTCGCACAAACGTGGGTTGAGAGGCATTGGTGGTGCGTGGACTGTCGAGTTCCGACGGACCTGGACCGCCATGGGCGCTGTGGGAGCTGCGGATCAGACGCGGTGGATATGATGATACGGCCGAATCCAATGGGGAAAGAAATGCGGCCGGCGCCGACCGTCTTTGAACGCCTGCCCCGGTACACGCGCACGTCGTAATGCCTTAGCTGGCTGCCGGTCCAGCTCAATGGGGACCTCAGTCGCACCCTCAATCCGATGTTCGCGCCTTCTGGAACGCTCGGCGGCAAGGGGAACCTTGATCTGCCGACGCAGCCTTACGGGCGCTTGCCCATCGCGCGATTTTCCGCAGAGGGTCTTTTGCGTTCGGCGGCATTCCAATCGTCAGGCGGAAAAGCGATATGCCAGAAGTATCCCGCGGGGCGCGTAAATTCAAGTCCGGCCTGGATCTTGCCGCCTTCGGATTGGCCGACATACGCAACCCGACATTCCACCACCTCTTCACTCTTTATATTGGTGAGCGTTAGCTTCTGACCGCGGTCGATCGTCTTCGCCAAACGCACCAAACAACCGTGAGCGTTTACTGATTCCGTAGAGGTTCTCTCCTCGAGCGTGTCTTTGCCTCGATCCCCTTTGACAATCACCGGCATGGCGATGTAAACGCGTTTACTCCTGCGCGCATCGCCGCGCCGCGAATCGAGAACACTTGGTTCCTGCGAGGACGAAGCCGATTCCAGTTCTTCCGAGACGATTTCTTTGGTCGGAGCAGGCGCGCCCCGGCCGGCAAACATTTTTTCCCAAGCCATAGATGCCCCCCAAGCGGATGATGCCCTGCTTCGGCTCTTGCAAAACACATTCTGCACCGCTGCGTATCCATTCAGTCACTCCGCGCCGGACTGGGAATCGCTTGGCCTTGGATGTTCGTGTTTCTTGCATCGCGAATCAACATCCAGACGGCGAGCAGTGATAGAGTCACCGCAGAACGCAGGCCGGGCGGAGTGCACGTATAAGAGAGTGGCCTTGAATGACTACGAAATCTTCGCACGAAATGAGCACGGAGTCCGCAGTACAAACCGGGCCTTCAGGGCTCGCGGCGCGGCTCGGCGTGTTCGATGCAACGATGATCGTGATGGGAGGGATCATTGGCTCTGGGATATTCATCAACCCGTACGTGGTCGCGCGCCAGTTACACACAGCGGCGCTGATACTTGGCGCGTGGGCAATTGGCGGCGTGATCGCGCTGGCCGGTGCATTTATTTATTCGGAGCTTGCCGCTCGGATGCCCAAAGTGGGAGGGCAATACGCTTATTTGCGTGAGGCTTATCATCCGGCGCTTGCGTTTCTGTATGGCTGGGTGTTGCTGCTTGTGATTCAGACAGGCGGCATGGCAGCCGTCGCCGTTACGTTTGCAAAATATTTTCTTGAACTCACAGGCTTGCACGGGAGCGAAGGGCTGATTGCGACGCTCGCGTTGGGACTGCTGACGATTGTGAACTGCCTTGGCGTCCGCGTGGGGAGCACAGTGCAAAGCATACTGATGGTGCTCAAGATTTTCGCGATTGCGGCGTTGGTCGTTTGCGGGGCGTGGTTCCTATTCCAGAGTGGAACGCCTGCACCGGCAGCCAAGTCACCGTTGCTCGACCGGCCCGTCTCGTTCGATCTGGTAACGGCGATGGGAGCGGCGCTCGTACCAGTGCTGTTTGCTTACGGCGGATGGCAGACGGCGAATTTTGTCGCCGAGGAAGTTCGCGAGCCGCGCAAAAATTTGCCGCGCGCGCTGGTGATCGGCGTGATTGGCGTGGTACTGCTCTATCTTTCGGTGAACGTCGTGTGTGTCTATGTGCTGGGACCCGTGGGGCTCGCGGCGGCGACCACACCCGCGTCGGCTGTGATGCGCGTCGCATGGGGACCCAAGGGAGCAGCGTTGATTGCGGTAGGCATTACCGTCTCCGCGTTGGGATTCTTGAGCCAGTCGATTTTGACCGCGCCGCGCGTTTATTTTGCGATGGCAGAGGACGGACTGTTTTTTCGTTCGGTTGGCTGGCTCGATCCGCGGCGGCGCGTACCTGTGGTGGCGATTGCACTGCAAGGAGTCGCGGCGATTATCATCGCGCTTTCCGGACGCTACGATCAAATTTTGAGCTATGTTGTGTCCATGGATTTTCTATTTTTCGGGCTCACAGCGACGTGTCTGTTCGCGTTTCGCCGCCGCGATTCTAAAATCGGACAGCACGTCCAGGAAAGCAGCTTAGCCCGAATGCCGGGACATCCAGTGACTACTTTCCTCTTTGTCGCCGCGGCTTGGCTGGTTGTCATCAACACAATTTTCAAGTATCCACGCAATACGGCGGTGGGATTTGCGATTCTTTTTGCAGGCATACCGGTGTACTTTTTCTGGAGCACGCAAAAAAGAAGGAGAGGCCAGGAAACGTGAGCGCCCCACGAAGAGAAAGTCGGTCTGCATATCTGGAATGGGCAAAGCTGCGTTCGGACGCCAAATTCAACCTGGCAACGAGCGGCATCGACGGCTATCCGTTGTCAGAACTGCCCGTGAAAATCGAAGACCTGGAAATCTCGGCGGCTGGCAGCTACGGATATCCTCCTCTCCAGGAGCGCGTGGCGAAGAAAAACGGCGTTGCACCGGCGTGCGTAGTGGCGGCCAATGGAACATCGATGGCAAATCATCTGGCGATGGCGGCGCTTCTTGAACCGGGCGACGAAGTCCTGATCGAACAACCGACCTACGAGCCATTGCTTACCGTGGCGGAATATCTGGGCGCGAAAGTGCATCGCTTCCCGCGACGTTTCGAAGATGGATTCCAAATCGATCCGCGCGAAATCGAGCGCCACATGACACCGCACACGCGGCTCATCGTCATCACCAACCTTCACAATCCCAGCGGCGCGCGCACGCCTGA
>DATEHB010000059.1:0-7586 GCA_035279805.1 Candidatus Acidiferrales bacterium | reverse complement strand
GCCCGTGCACTGCACGATTACCTCACCATCTCGCGCGGAAGTGCTTAGTTTCAAAGTCGTTTTCTTAGAATCCGCTAAATCTGCCGACACACAAACTCCTGTTCTGCCGAATACCTAGAATTACCCGTGGGCCCGTTTCTGCTCGTTGTACTCTCCTCGTTCGGCGAAAAACAAGAAATTTTCGTTTTGCCGATAGGTTTGCCGGAATAAACGGAATGTGATACCGGCGTTTTTCATCTGAATCCGAAGAGCGGACGCTCCGCGGGAACAAGAAAACAGCGGTGCATGCGCTGTCCGACTTTCTGATAGAGTATGAGTGTTCGGAGGAGAGGCTTATGTCGAAAAACATCCCCGAGAAATATGCGGACTTGTTCAAGAAGCCTGCATTCGCCAATCTGGCGACAGTCATGCCTGACGGCAGTCCGCAGGTCACGCCCGTGTGGGTGGATTTTGACGGTATCCACGTCCTGTTTAATTCAGCGGTTGGACGTGTGAAGGACAAGAATATCCGTCGCGATCCTCGCGTCTCACTGGCGATTCAGGATCCGGGGAATCCATACCGCTATCTGGAAGTTCGCGGGCGCGTGGTGGAAATTACGCAGAAGGGCGCCGACGACCATATCAATAAGCTCTCGCAAAAATACCTCGGCAAGGCCGTCTATCCGTTCCGGCAGCCTGGGGAAGTCCGCGTTCTTTATAAAATCGCGCCCGAGCACGTCAGCGTGATGGGTTAGTCCATTCCATTGACTACAGCAATCAAGGGCTGTGACTCGCTTCGGACAAACCGGTCAATACCGTACACGCAACGGGGCCGCGCGCGGACGCATCAAATACCATGCATTTCATTTCCATTGCGCTGGCAAATTCAGCGATTTCCTGATAATCATCTTCCTGTAGAGGGGTTCGCGCGCCTCCGCGATCAAGAATGTTAGCTCCTTGCTGGTGCAGTGTGTGAAGTGCTTCGAAATCACGCAAAACGCGCCACGGAGTTCCGCGCGCATTTGTTCACTATACGTTAAAGTAGAGGAGAGAGGAAACTCGGTGCCGAATGAAAATCGCGGGCGTTGCAGGTGCATTCCCGAAACATTATTTCAGCCAGGAAGTTCTGGTAGCGGCGCTTAAGCACTACTGGGGTGAGCGGCTGCCTAAGCCCGAAGTGTTGGATCGTCTGCACTCACGGGTGGACGTTCGAGGCCGCTACATGTCTCTGCCGCTGGAGCGGTATGAAACGCTTTCGACGTGGGGCGAAGCAAACACCGCATGGATAGAGACCGCCGTCGATTTGGGCGAACAGGCCATTCAGTCCGCTGCCGATCGAACGAACCTGACGCCTCGCGATATCAGCGCGCTGTTCGTGGTTTCCGTTACAGGCATTGCAAGTCCTTCGCTTGATGCGCGGTTGATCAACCGCATGAATCTGTGCCCCAACATCAAACGCGTTCCGATCTTCGGCCTTGGATGTGTTGCGGGCGCCGCTGGAATTTCTCGCGCCGCGGATTACGTTCGCGCTTATCCGGGTCAAGCCGCGGCCCTGCTCGCTGTGGAACTGTGTTCGTTGACGATTCAGCGTGACGACGTCTCAATGGCCAATCTGATTTCCGCAGGCCTCTTTGGCGACGGCGCTGCCGCTGTGATTGTCACAGGCGATCAAAGAATCGCGGAGGGACCGGAAATCTTGGCCACGCAATCCGTATTTTATCCCGGCTCGGAGGGCGCGATGGGCTGGGATATCTCGGAAAAGGGATTTCAGATTGTTTTATCGCCTGCCGTTCCTGAAATCGTCAAGGAACATCTGGGAAACGATGTGGACGCTTTCCTGGGGAACAATGGCTTGACCAGAAAAGATATCGGAAGCTGGATTTTCCACACGGGCGGGCCGAAAGTATTGGAAGCAGTCGCTGCCGCGCTTGATGTTCCCGACGAGGCGCTGGCCGTTTCATGGGACTGTCTGAACAAGGTGGGAAATATTTCTTCCGTATCTGTGCTGCTGGTTCTCGAGGACGTGATTGCAAATCATCACCCCGCGCCAGGGACGTACAGCATTTTAGGCGCTATGGGACCGGGCTTTTGCTCTGAACTGCTGCTGCTGCGGTGGTAACGGGCCGGGATCGAAATACAAACGGCCGAGCCTCAGGCGTCACGCATCCGTCGAAAGCGGCCGCGCATCGTATAAGCGATGAAGAGCCGCGGAGCTTCTGCAAAGTCTGGGCAACCTCCAGCTGAAATACCGCCAATTGAGACGGACGTTTTCATTGTTGGCGGCGGACCTGCTGGACTCGCAGCCGCGATTGCCGCGCGCCAAAAGGGCTTTCGTGTCTGCATTGCCGACCGTGCGACTCCGCCAGTGGACAAAGCATGCGGCGAGGGTCTGATGCCCGCCGGGATAGCCGCTCTGCGCGAACTCGGAATCACAATCCCTGCGGAACAGAGTTTCCCATTCCAAGGCATTCGATTCGTTGAGGGGAATCTTGCGGCGCAATCTCGCTTTCCCAACGAATGCGGGATGGGAATCCGGCGGACTACGCTTCACGGCATTCTTGTCGGCAGGGCTGATGCTCTGGGCGTAGAGATGCACTGGGGGAAGCGCGTAATCGGTCTGAACCCGCGCGGTAACGGAAATTCGGAACAGCGCAGTGACATTTCCCTGGAGGGGCGCGCGATACGCGCTCGATGGATCATTGGAGCTGATGGGCACAACTCACGCGTCCGTCAGTGGGCGCGATTTGCTCCGTTGCGAAACAAAGGCCTTCGCTACGGTTTCAGAAGTCATTTTCAGATAGCGCCGTGGTCCAATTACGTTGAAGTTCATTGGGGCCCGGAGTGTCAAATCTACGTGACCCCTGTTGGCCACCGGGAAGTTTGCGTGGCTGTGCTTGCCGCGAATCCGAAGCTCCGCTTGGCCGGCGCGCTGCCGCTTTTCCCCGCCGTGGCCAGACACTTGCAACATGCCGTTCCGCTAACGGTTGAAATGGGAGGAATCTCGTCAACGATCACGATGACGGCAGTGACTCGAAGGCGAATTGTTCCAGTGGCATTGATCGGCGACGCATCAGGTTCGTTGGACGCGATCGCGGGCGAAGGGATCAGCCTCGCTTTTCATCAGGCGCTCGCTCTTGCGGACGCTCTCAAGCGGAATGATTTGACGGTTTACGAAGCCGAGCACCGGCGTAGCAGAAAACGGCCAATCGTGATGTCGCGTTTGCTGGTTGCCCTGAGCCGGCATAGTCGCCTGCGAAACCGGGTGCTCTCGGCCTTCGCTTCTGAGCCTTCTTTGTTTTCGAAGCTCGTCGCAGTTCACTCAGGTGCATCGGTTTCGCCTTTGATGGCGCTGCAAATTGTGGGGTCACTGGGCTGGAGAATCCTCAGCCCCGGAAAAATCGCGGCGTCGAACCAGCCAACCTCCGAGTCCGCTGTTTCCCAATCAGGCTGAAAGGAGACCGTCATTGAACGTCGTTTATCGCGGCCTCGGAATTTTCTGCGTGATTGCCTTCTCGGCGCCTGTTCAAGCGCAAAGCATCAGCCTGAGCCTCGATCCGGACCGAACTCAAATTACTTTCACGCTCGGCGCCGTGCTCCACACGGTGGACGGAACCTTCAAACTGAAAGGTGGAGCAATTCAATTCGACTCTGGCACTGGACAAGCAAGCGGTGAAGTCATTGTTGATGCTACGACTGGCGACACCGGCAACAATGGCCGCGATCGCAAGATGCACAAATCCGTTCTGGAAAGCGCAGCATATCCAGAAATTGTTTTTGTCCCGGAGCGGGTTCGGGGCCCCGTTTCGCTTTCCGGCAAATCCCAGGTCCAGGTACAGGGATTCGTTAAACTTCACGGACGCCAGCACGAAATCACGATCCCCGCGGACATTCAAGTAGCAGGAGACCAGATGGCTGCTACAGTCCATTTCGCGATTCCTTATGTGCAATGGGGCTTGAACGACCCGAGCACGTTTCTCCTCCGAGTTGACAAGAAAGTTGATATCGTGATTCACGCCGCAGGGCGCCTGGTTCTTCCATCTGCCTCGCATTGAGCGAAAAAGAAAATGTCAGTCGGCTGGCTCTGGGACGAGCGTGCGACTTTATTGACTTCCGCGCGGTCAGGGTGTAAAAACCGCTCCAAGGCGTGCACAATCCCGCCAGCAAGGAAAGGACCAGCCCATGAGACCTGCCCCACGAAAATCCCGAGGTAACAAAGGTTCAGCGCGCCCAAGAGTCCCAAAGCCACATTGGCGGAAATTGTCGGTGAGCGCATGGAAAACAGATCTGGGTGGCGACCGGCCGGAAGTGGTAGTTCTTGCGCTATCCAACGAACAATTCAAGAAGTTTCACGCCAGCACCGCCGCAGCGAAGAAGTTCATCGACAACGGCCATTTTTTCAAGCGGAAATTGATCAGAGTGGTTTTCGTGAATCATGCGCCTAACGACAACGGCACGTCCTGGCTTCTGATCATCAGTCACTCGCTGCAAAGCACGGCAGCAGTAGTGGCGTGGCAAGTCTAGCATCGGATAAGTGCGGCGTTGCGAGAGAGCTACTTGTGTTAACGCGCTGCGTGTTACAGATATGCCTCTGTTAATCCGCGAGGTTAATCTGTTGTAGCAGTTTCCGCAAACGCGCGTCGTTGCGCAGAGGGTCGATGGCGCCATCGACCTTCAACCAAGCCAAATAGCGATCATGCTCACGCAGGGCTGTTTCGAGCCATTTAAAGGCTTCGTCTCTTTCGCCCAGCGCCGCATAGATCGTTGCGAAAAAATAGGGTGATACGTAGGTGTGAATCGAAAGTTGGCGGAGTTGCCCGATAACTCGGCGCGCGTCAGCCTTCTTTCCCGCAAGAGCGTAGGCACGGCCCAGTCCCACCACCCGTGTGGGATCGTCATTTGAAAAGCCACTGGCCTTTTCGGCCGCTTCTATGCCCTCTTGGTATTCGCTTTCGGCAAGATAGCTTGTTCCCAGGCAGTCGTAGCCGCCCACCGAATTTGCATCCAATTCCAGAACACTTCGACATTGTTCAATCGCCTTGTCATATTGGCGGGAGTAGTAGTAAACCCAGCCGGCGGTGATCTGCGTCCAGATGTTCAGTGGATCAATCTGCTGGGCACGTTGAATTTCCGCGATTGCCTGATCTGGACGTCCCATCGCCGCCAGAAAATACGAATATGTACGGTGAGCTTCCGCGTCGCTCGGACTCAGTTCCAAGGCGTGTTTCAATTCCTGTTCCGCGCCAGCCCAATCCCAATCCGCGTAGAATCGAATTGCCCCGAGCGCCGTGTGAGCATGGGCCAGATTTGGGTCAAGCTTCAACGCTTGTTGCGCGTACTCTTTCGCTTTCGGCATGGCCACTTTCGGATCGAGCTGCGAATTCGACCAGTAGTAATCAGCCAGCCCGGCATATGCCGGCGCATAATTGGGGTCAATCTTGATTGCTTTCTCAAAGGATTCCTTGGCAATCCATTGCTGCGCAGGCGTGCCTTTGTTCAGGGCATTTCCTTCGAGATAGGCCTCATGCGCGGCTGGATTTACGGGACGGGCATTTGCAAGCCGGGCCTGCTCATCCGGAGTCAGCGTCACTTTCACTTCGCTGGCGATGGTTCGCGCGACTTCATCCTGCAAGTCCAGCACATCTTCGACATTCCGGTCGTAAACTTGCGTCCAGAGAAGATTGCCATTGGAAGCCTGTATCACGCGGGCGGTGATACGCACTCGATCCTTTGAGCGCATCACCGAGCCTTGCACAATTGCATCCACGTGCAATTGTTTTCCGATTTCCGGGAGCGATAAGCGCGAGTTCTTATAGCTGGTCACCGATGTTCGAGAAATCACGCGCAGTGCGCTGATCTGCGCCAGCTGCGTGGTCAATTCTTCCGTCATTCCCTCGGTGAAATATTCCTGCTGCGGATCGCCGGAAAGATTTTCGAGCGGCAACACAGCCAGTGATTGAATGGGCTGCGAGCCGGAATTCGAGTTCACACGCGCGCGCCACCCGCGAATTCCCAACACAAGGGCAATCACCAGTGCGATGGCAATTCCAAGTCCAGCAAACTTCGTCGCTTTCCTGCGCCAGAAAGTTGACCTTACCGCTGGCGCGGCGGTTACGGGCGCTGAGCTAAGCGTTTGCAGGCGGCGCAAGTCCACTTCCAGTTCTTTCGCCGATTGGTAACGATTCTGCGGTTCTTTTTCGAGGCATTTCATGATGATCCGGTCGAGTTCAGGAGAAATCTTCACATTAACGGTACGGGCCGGCACGGGGTTTTCGCGCACGATTGCATCAATGAGCCGCGAGGGCAGCGTTTCCTCGCAGGGCCGCCGGCCAGTGGCCATTTCATAGAGTGCGACGCCAAACGAGAAAATATCGCTGCTCGCACCTGCCGCCTCTCCTCTTAATTGCTCCGGCGACATGTAGGGCAACGTTCCCGCTCCGCCGTGAGCGCCCGTGACGCTTTGCGTTGGATCCGTGTCCCCGGCAGGCCGGAAAAGCTTTGCGATTCCGAAGTCGAGAACTTTCGCGCGATCCCTCGGCGTGATAATAATGTTCCCCGGTTTAAGGTCGCGATGCACGATGCCACGCTCGTGCGCCTCTTCCAACGCTTGTGCGACTTGTATCGCGAGCGCGAGCAGTTCCTTCTCGCGCAGCGGTCCAGTTTCCAACCTCTGCGCAAGGGACGTGCCCGCGACGCATTCCATCACCAGGAAGTCCACGCCGTCTTCAGTGTTAAATTCGTGAATTGTCGCTACGTTGGGATGGTTGAGTTTCGCGAGAAGCAGTGCTTCATTGCGAAAGCGCCGCCGCGCTTTCTCGTCTTTCAACATACCGGACGGCAAGACTTTGAGCGCCACGTCGCGATCGAGCTGCTCATCGCGTGCGCGATAGACCTCGCCCATTCCGCCCGCGCCTATTTTCTCGAGGATGCGATAATGGCCCAGCGTCCGGCCAATCATGTGGAGGGGGACATCTCCGTCGCGTCATCTTAGGCCTTGCTGCCGGGGTGAGTCAACGCCGCACCGCCTTTCACCAAATCCTGGCCCTCCTCGATGCATGACAACGCCCGGCGCCCGTTGCGTTAAACTCATGCGCCGAGACTCTTGTCATGTTCTCTAATCGCACCAACTGGAACCTTGCTGCAAATCGCCTGGCCGAGGCCCTCGCGCAACATCGCGCAAAGGGCAAATCGCTATTGGACCTCACGATGTCGAATCCCACTGAGTGCGGATTCTCATACGACAGTGCGGCGATCCGTCGGCCGCTCTCGGATCCGGCCGTAATGCGCTATCAGCCTGAACCACGGGGCCTCGCAACAGCGCGCAGCGCCATCGCTGAGTACTATGCCCTCCGCGGTGACCTGATTGCTATCGACGATATCCTCCTGACTACCAGTACCAGCGAGGCATATTCATTCGTCTTCCGGCTCCTGTGCAATCCTGGCGACGAGCTGTTGATCCCCGCCCCGAGCTATCCCCTTTTCGATTTCCTCGCCGATATCCAAGACGTAAAGCTTATCCGCTATCCGCTCTTTTATGACCACGGCTGGCAAATCGATGTTCATGCCATGCAGCAAGCGATAACTTCGCGCACCCGCGGGATTATTGTCGT
>DATEHB010000058.1:0-12886 GCA_035279805.1 Candidatus Acidiferrales bacterium | reverse complement strand
AGCAGTTCGGGAGAGAGTTCCGTGATATTCATTCCAGCGGACACCATGAACTTGCAGCTCAGTATGGGCTTTGGCTGATCTTCGTCAGGCAGCTGGCAATTCACGCGGCAATACTGGCATTCCTGGTTCCAGCAGAAACGTCCGTAAGGGATGGTTTCCGGGCTGATGAACTGGAAGCACCGCAGCAGAGAGTTCCGCTCCGGCACAAGGAAAGTCTTTCCGAGAACCGTGATTTCGACCAGACGCTCGTATGGACGAAAAACATCTCCGGCCATTGCGGTCGCTGCACCGTCTTTTTGACTTTGTTCCATGGCCTCACACTAAGCCAGGGAAGAACGGCGAGCAACTGCGAGAATCATGAGCGTGTCCAAATCGCAAATGGGCGCTTCACCTCCGTCTGGTAAATCACCACGAAAACGAAAGGCAGATTCCCTGCCTCCGGCAGGCAAGCTCGTCCCGCAGAAACTTCCGGGACGCAAAAGGCGCGTCGCATGGCCCGCCTCGGTGGGCAGGCTCCTCGGAATGACAACGTTTTTTCGCGTGCGTGCGGCGTAAAGGCGCCTCTGCAAAGGAACAGCCGGTGGCGGCGTAAAGCTGCCGCTGCAACGATGCGGATGGATGGATTCTAAGCGCGGACCAGGTTGCGATATTCCGTTTCCGACGATGCGGGCAACAAGACCCAGAGCGTGTAGATGCCCAGCGCCGTGCCGAATGGAATTCGCCACAAGGAAAATACGGCCGCCACGATCGCGGCGATGCGTCCCCAGCTTTGGCGTTCAAACAGGCCCCAGGCGGCGATAAATGAAAGCAACGCCTGGAAGACTATGATTACGGATGCGAAGGCGACTCCGCCCAGGACAACTCTTTCGAGAGGAGCGCCCGCGGAGAATCCCGGAACTAAGGTAGACAGCACAGACGGGACAACCATCCGGCCAACGAACCAGAGCCAGCCAACGCTCAGCGTTTGAAGAATTCCCGACACGAGCCAAAGGATTCCAACGACGCGAAGGTGCTCGCTCACGCGGCGGGTTGGGAGCGCGCTAGCGTACACGGGCGGCGTTGCGGCGGATTGAACGGCTTGGTAGGCCTGAGGCAATGGCTGTCCGCAATTGCTGCAGAAACGCGCGTCGGATGGCGCTTCCCTTCCGCACTGGTCACAAAACATGGTTCACCTCCATGGTCATGGAAAGCACCTTGCGTTGCCAATACCTCAGGGGCTGAAGCCCCTTTTGTTTCTCTCGCTCGAACGGCACGGCTGAAGCCGTGCCCTGACGCAACGACGCGCCATTATCTTCGTTATGCGACGCTAGTTACAGCCAGCACGGCCCTTCGTGCCTCAGGATGAACTGAAGCCTGCCTGCCCGCCACGGCGGGCAAGCGGCCCTTCCTTCCTCAGGACAAGCAGGCAGGCCGTGCCCTGACAAAAACGAAAAGCAGATTCCTCGTCGCGTGGCTCCTCGGAATGACAAACGATTTTTTTTCGCAGGAGGGATAGGTAGAAAATCCAAGAACCAAAGCAGGCACTCCCTTCCTGCGGCAGGCAGGCCGCCCCTGACGCAACGACGCGCCATTATCTTCGTTATGCGACGCTAGCGCGGCTCATCAGATACAGATACGATTTATCGGATCAAAAAGTTTCGGAACGCTGCTGACGGGCGGGACTTGCGGGCGAGAAACATTCGCCCATGCGGCGGAACTTCTCGTAGCGATTGGCAATCAAGTCGCTTTCAGGAACCTGCGACAGTTCGGCGAGCGCGCGTATGAGAGCTTCATCGAGCAGCCGCGCGGTGGCATCATGATCCAGATGCGCGCCGCCCTCCGGCTCGGAAATAATTTCGTCGATCAGTTTCAGGTCGAGGAGATCCGGGGCGGTGATTTTCAGCGCTTCGGCGGCGAGCTCGGCCTTACCTGCATCGTGCCACACAATCGAAGCGCAGCCTTCGGGTGAAATTACCGAATACACGGCGTTTTCGAGCATGAGCACGCGGTCGCCGATGGCCACGGCCAGCGCGCCGCCCGAACCGCCCTCTCCGGTGATCGTAACCAGAATCGGCACAGGAAGCCGGGCCATTTCGCGAAGATTGCGCGCGATGGCCTCTGCCTGGCCGCGCTCTTCCGCGTCGACGCCGGGATACGCGCCGGGAGTGTCGATGAAAACAAAAATCGGCCGATGGAATTTAGCAGCGAGGTTCATGGCGCGAAGAGCCTTGCGATAACCTTCGGGCTTGGCCTGTCCGAAATTGCGCACGACGCGCTGGGTTGTGTCGTGGCCTTTCTGGTGGCCGACAATCATCGCGGGCTTTCCGTGAAATTCGGCCATGCCACAAACGATGGCGGGATCATCGGCAAAGGCGCGGTCGCCGTGTATTTCCGCAAATCCCTCGAAGAGGCGCGGAACCAGATCGAGGGTGTAAGGGCGCTGGGGATGGCGGGCGAGCTGCAATCGCTGCCAGGCGCTCATGTGCGCGTAAAATTCGCGCTTCAGCTCAGAGACTTCGCGGCGAAGGCGCGCCAATTCCTGCGCGGCCTTTTCATCGTTGGGCGCGAGCTGCACGAGATCTTCGACGTCGTGCTCGAGAGCTTCGAGTTCACGTTTGCGGCGCTTGGATTTCACATCGCCTCTCATTCGGTCATTGTTAAGGCAATCCGGTCAGGCAACTTGTCCGGGAACCCGTTGAACCAACGCGGCGGATCATGCGTTCACGCAGCGAGTTCAAGAGACGCGGCGCCGGCTAAGTGCGCAATACCGCCACGGAGTCCGCGCCGCAAATCTCACGCACACGAGCGAAGAGCTCAGGAACGGGCTCGATTCCCTTCTCCGCTTCGAGAGTCGCCATCGTTCCATCGTCGGAAATCAGTTCAAAGGCAACGCGGCAACGGCCCGGCTTTTCCGCCAGAACTTTTTGCAACTGATCGAGCGTTCCCGTATCGACCGCGCGCAGGTCAACGCGCACGCGCAACAAGCTCGGACTGCGATCGGCGACTTTGTCAAGCAGGCGAATCTCCGTGGCGACGAAGCGCGTGCCAACTTCTTCGACATTGACGCGGCCGCGAACGAGCAGGGGCGTGGCAGGGCGCAGCAAATGCTCGAACTTCTGAAACGATTCGGGAAATACGAGCACTTCGATGCCTCCGGTGCGGTCCTGCAAGTTGCAGATCGCCCAGCGCGCACCGCGCTTGGAGCGCATCGGGCGCGTTTGCGTGATGATTCCGGCGATGGCAAGCTCTTCGCCGTTGCGCTGAGTTTCGAGCGCGCCCAATTCGGCCGTGCCCATCTCTTTGAGACGGCCGGCATATTTATCGAGAGGATGGCCCGAGACGTAGAAGCCGAGGACGGAGTGTTCGCCGGCAAGCTGCTCGTCTTCCGACCAATCGTCCACTTCGGGAAGAATATTTCGCGCGTCATCGGGCGATGAGCTGGCGGAGCCGAGCCGAAACAAGCCGTGCTGGCCGACGGAGCGCTGATGGTCCATTTTCTGGCCGTAACTCATGGCGCCTTCGATGGCCGCCCACAAACGGGCGCGCGGCGCATTGAAACAATCCATCGCGCCGGCTTTGACGAGGCTTTCGAGGACTCTGCGATTCAAGAAGCGAGGCTCAATCGCGGAACAGAAACCATAAATATCGCGGAAGTTTCCGCGCGCGGCGCGAGACTCGCAGATGGCTTTCGCGGTGTTTTCGCCGACGTTTTTGATCGCCGCCAAACCGAAACGAATGTCTTCACCAACAGGCGTGAAGTACAGGCTGCTCTGATGAACGTCCGGCGGCAGAACGCGAATGCCCATCCCGCGCGCTTCGTTGATATATTTCACCACTTTTTCCGTATTGCCAGTTTCAGAAGTGAGCAGCGCGGCGGTGAATTCCACGGGGAAATGCACTTTCAAATAAGCGGTTTGATAGGCGAGGAGCGCGTAGGCGCAGGAGTGGGACTTGTTGAAACCATAGCCCGCGAATTCCGCCATGAGGTCGAATATTTTTTCGGCTTTTCTTGCAGGAACTTTGCGCGCCGCGCAGCCGGTTAGAAATTTCTCCCGCTGTGCGGCCATTTCCTCGCGCTTCTTCTTGCCCATCGCGTAGCGCAGAATGTCTGCTTCACCAAGGGAAAATCCCGCGAGCCGATTGGCGATTTGCATCACCTGTTCCTGATACAGAATGACGCCGTACGTTTCCGACAGAATTTCCTCGAGAGCCGGCAAGTCGTAAACGGCTTTTTTCTTGCCGTGCCTTCGCGCAATGAAGTCGTCAATCATGCCGCCTTGAATAGGGCCGGGGCGGTACAGGGCGTTGAGCGCCGTCAAGTCCTCGAGGCGAGTGGGTTGATAACGGCGCAGAATTTCCCGCATGCCGTGCGATTCGAACTGGAAAATGCCGGACGTATCGGCGCGCGCAAAAATCGCGTAGGTCTGCTTGTCATCCAGCGGAAAGCCGGCGAGCTTGATGTCGACGCCGCGATTCTGTTTGATGAGCAGGACGGCGTCATCGAGAACGGTGAGCGTGGTGAGGCCGAGAAAGTCCATTTTCAGCAGGCCGATGCGACCGAGCGCATTCATGTCGTATTGCGTGGTGATTTCATCACGGGTCGAACGATACAGCGGGACAATTTCGGTGAGTGGCCGCGGCGAAATCACAACGCCGGCTGCATGCGTGGAGGCATGGCGCGCGAGGCCTTCCAGACGCAAAGCCACTTCGACGACTTCGCGAACGCGTTCGTCTTTGTCGCGTGCGGCGGCCAGCGGCGAGCCTGGCTTCAGAGCGTCTTCGAGAGAAATATTCAGTTGATTGGGCACCAGTTTCGCCAGGCGATCGACCTCGCCATAGGGCATGTCGAGGGCGCGGCCCACATCTTTCAGCGCCGCTTTTGCCGCCATCGTTCCGAAAGTGATAATCTGCGCGACGCTTTTCTCGCCGTACTTCTGGCGGACGTACTCGATTACTTCGCCCCGGCGCCGCATGCAGAAATCGATGTCGATATCGGGCATGGAAATGCGTTCCGGATTCAGAAATCGCTCAAAGAGCAAGTCGTATTCGAGCGGGTCAACGTCGGTGATACGCAACGCGTAACTGACCAAGCTTCCCGCCGCCGAGCCGCGTCCGGGGCCAACGGGCACGCCCTGCGCGCGCGCGTAGCGAATAAAATCCCAGACGATCAAGAAGTAGCCGGAGAAGCGCATCTTCTTGATCATTTCAATCTCGCCGGAGAGGCGCTGCTCGTAAACGGCGACGGGATAGCGCAAGCGGTTCTCTTTCGCGAGGCGCTCGAGTTGCGGCAAGCGATCCGCGAACCCTTCGCGAACGATGCGCTCGAAATAGGAATCGGTGGTGGCGCCTTCGGGGACCTGGAACACGGGGAAAGGATTCTGGACGCGTTCAATTTTCACCTGGCAGCGTTCGGCGATGGCCACGGTTCGAAGCAGCGCGTCGGGCAGTTCGCCGAATACTTGCGACATTTCCTGCGCGGTCTTGAAATAAAACTGATCGGTGGCAAAGCGCATGCGATTCGTGTCGCTCATGGTCTTGCCGGTCTGAATGCAGAGCAGGACTTCCTGCGCGTGAGCGTCCGATTTCGTCAGGTAATGGCAGTCGTTGGTGGCGACGAGGGGAATGCCGGTCTCTTTGGCAAGACGAACGACACCTTGATTGACGCGCTTATCGACCTCGAGGCCCTGGTCCTGAATTTCAAGGAAGAAATTTTGTTTGCCGAAGATCTCCTGAAGGCGATAGGCGGATTTGCGGGCGTCGTCATGGCGTTCCTGGAGCACGTGCTCGGTGACTTCGCCACGCAGGCATGCGGAGAGGGCGATTAAGCCGCGGCTATGTTTGGCCAAAAGCTCGTGGTCGATGCGCGGCTTGTAATAAAAGCCGTCAAGGAATCCGGTGGAGACGAGCTGGATGAGATTGCGATAGCCTTCATCGTTCTCGCAAAGCAGCACGAGATGGTTCGAGCGTTCCGCGTCCGCGCTCTTATTCTTGTGATTATCGGGAGCGACGTAAACTTCGCAGCCGATAATCGGCTTTACGCCGCATGTGGCGGCCTGATGGAAAAAATTGGCGGCTGCGAACAGGTTCCCGTGGTCCGTCACAGCGACGGCGGGCATCTTACGGCGTGCTGCTTCGGCGGTGAGCTCGCCGATTTCGCAAGCGCCATCCAGAAGTGAATAATCCGTGTGAAGATGCAGGTGAACGAAGTCTGAAGAGCCCATGCCGTGATGTATTTTAGACCGATGTTGCGAATTTAGCTATGACCGAACGCGGGGACCGGTCTGGGAAGTGGCTAAAGATTTTGCGAAGTGAGAGTCACCATGCAAATTCTTCAGCGCCGCGCGCGCTTTCTTGCCTTTGACTTTGCGGCCGGCCGCGCATGTTTCGCCGTTTTGCGTGGCGGGGAGATTTTCTTGGTTGCCGATCGCGCCGCTTTCGAACGTTCCCCGGGAGCAGACTTCGGTGCGCCGCTTGCGCCGGACGTTGAACCTCCCGCTTTTGTTTCGCCAGCCTTTGCGGAGCGTTTCGCTCCAGCGGCTTCCAGCGCGCTGCCGCGTTTCTTCTTTTCTTCTTTCAGTTTCTTCTTCGGTTCGTCTTTAATCCCGGCAAGCTGTTTCAGGCGTTTTGTAACGTCTTCCGGGCTGCGCACTTTTCCGCGAAGCTGCAGGTCAAAGAAATCGTTGAGAATCTTATCGAACTTGGGTCCGCGCTGGACGCCCAGATTTTCCAACTCCGCGAGGGGAGCGCCGAGACGCATGGGACGCCACTTCTGCAGATAATTCCTGATTTTCGCGGCGGCCTTGGCGTTACGAAACTGCGCATCCATGAACGCCAGCAGTTCAGTGGGAGCTTGGGAGATGACCTGATATGCATCCCGGGCCAACTTTGTTTTGCCACTGCGGAGAACCTGGAGCAGCTTCCTGGCCTCCTGGGGAAGATGGACGACCTTTGCCGCCTCGGCCGCTGGGACATTGAGATTCTTGAGTATCGCGGCGGTGCGTGGCTCAAGCTTGCGAAATGTGTAATAGAGAGTGGGAATGGCGTGACGCACGCGCAATCCCGCGGCCACGAATCCTTCGCGGGCTTTTGCCAGTCTGGACAGTCCTTCGTAATCGGGCCGCTTGCGCTGTAGTTTTGGATGGATTACCGCCAACAAATGATTCGATTCCCAGAGCTTCAGAATTCCGGCGGCGTTTTCCTCGCGACCGACGTCCATGACTTCCTTCCCGACTTCGCGACTCTCCATCGTCTCGTGCAGGCCGCGCTCCATGGCCAAATCGAACCATTCCTGGGTGCGCGGCTCCATCTTGAAGCCCATACGCGCGCTGAAGCGCAAAGCGCGCAGGAGGCGGATCGGCTGGTTGGTGAAGCCGTGGATGGACAGCGTACGCACTTCGCGGCGCTCCAAGTCCGCCAAGCCGTTTGTGGGATCGAGGAGCAATCCTCGGGACGCGGGATTCAAAGAAATGGCGACGGCATTGATGGAAAAGTCGCGGCGGCGCAAGTCTTCCATGATGGTGGACCAGCGAATTTCGGGCTTCGCGCCGGGGCGGGCATAGACTTCATCGCGCGCGGCTGAAATCGAGCCGTCAACATCGCCCGCAAAAATCAACTCGTAGTGGCGGAGGCGTTCGTCTTCGACGACCACGCGCGCTCCACCCTTTTCGAGTTCGCGCACCATGCGCACCGGGTTGCCCTCGACAGTGAAATCGAGGTCGCGCAGCGGCATGCCGGAAATTAAATCGCGGACTGCCCCGCCAGCCAGATAAACGTTTGAATCCTGCGCGCGAGCCAGCTCCTGCACACGCAAAAGGACGGCGCGCTGCTCAGGCGACAACCGGCTTTCCAACAGGTACATGTAGTCAGGCATGAACGATTCCGCCTCCTGCAAAATGCGAGGACGCCACAGTGGGCGCCTCGGTGACTCTCAAGTTTCAGGCCCGGGGATGGTGCTGCTTATAGACTTCTTTCAAGCGTTCCTTTGCCACGTGCGTATAAATCTGGGTTGTCGAAATGTCCGCATGGCCAAGCATAAGCTGAACGGAGCGCAAGTCCGCGCCGCGCTCGAGAAGGTGAGTGGCGAAACTATGGCGCAGCATGTGCGGCTTCAGTTTTAATCGCAGGGCCGCTTTTCTCCCATACTCAGCGAGCTTTTTCCAGAAACCGATGCGTCCCATGCGTCCGCCAAAGCGGTTCAAAAAAACGTATGGCGAGGTTTTATCCGCGAGCAAGGTCTGCCGGGCGCGGCGAAGATAAATGTCGAGAGAAGCGATGGCGGAGCGGCCCATGGGGACCATGCGCTCCTTGTTCCCTTTACCGATGCAGCGCAGGCAGCCTGAGTCCATCTGGAGATCGCTGAGGCGGAGATTCACCAATTCCGACACGCGAAGTCCCGTGGAATAGAGCAGCTCGATCATTGCTTTGTCTCTGGCGCCGATGGCGCAGGACGTATCGGGCTGGGCGAGCAGGCGATTCACTTCCTCGGTGCTTAAGTAAGTAGGAAGGCGCATGCGGAACTTGGGGGTTTCGACGCTGGCCGCGGGGTCTTCGAGAATTGCTCCTTCCACTTGAGCGAACCGGAAGAAATGTCGCAGCGCGACCAAATGCCGCGCAACGGAGCGGCTGTCAAGCCCTGAACGATAGAGCGACGTGAGGAAATCGACGATGTGGTCGTGGTTGATCTGCTTCAGCGTGCGGCCGTGGATTTCAGCAAAGGCTTGAAATTTTTTGAGGTCGCGTCCGTACGCGACGATCGTATTCTGCGAAAGGCCTCTCTCGACACGCAGATAGTTCAGAAATGAACGAACCAGATTTTCCATTTGTTCCCCATTGGTTTTGAGGTGTGCCGTTTCGTCATGCGGCCACGCGATCCGCGCGCCGAAGCACGCTTTGAAGCTCCGCCAGTTCCTCGCATCGCAAGAGCCACGCCAGCGCCACATAGAGGCACGTGGCGCCCAGGATCGCCGCGGCGAGCATTCCAACGCGCGGAAGGAGGTGGGTGTACGAGCTGAAATTCGCGTAGCGCAAAAATGCGACGCATGCCAGTCCCATCACCACGGCGGCGGCCGCAGTCCTCGCCAGCGATACGAGCACAGCGGCGAAGCCCAACTGTCCGAAGCGCTTCCGGAAAATCCAGAGGAGCGCGAAGAAATTGAAATACGCGGCGATGGACGTTGCCAGCGCGGGACTGCCGTTGTAGAACACGCGGAAAAACAAAAGCAAAAAAGCGACATTTAAAATTATGTTAATCGCGAGCGCGTATCCGGCGACCAGTACGGGCGTCCTGGTATCCTGCGTTGAATAGAACAGCGGCACGACCATCTTGACGGCCGCAAATGCGGGCAGGCCAAGCGCGTAATAGAGAAGGGCGCGGGCGGCAAGCGCGGTGGAGGCGGCCACGAATTTGCCGTGCTCGAACAGCACCTGAATGATCGGCGTGCGCAGCAGCACCAGTCCCACGGCGGCGGGAATGGTGATGAACGAGACCAGGCGCAAGGAAAACGTGAACGTCTTTTTCATTTCGTCGAGCTGCCGGGACGCCGCCTGACGTGACATCATGGGGAGAATCACCGTGGAGATCGCGATAGCGTAGCTTCCCAGCACCAACTCCATGACGCGCTCGGCAACGTACAGCGAGGTCACACTCCCGGAGGGCATGCGCGAGGCCGTCGCGAATATCGTGTCGACAAAAAAATTGATCTGGTAGATTCCGATTCCAACGAAGCCCGGAACCAGCAACTTTCCTACCTGGCGAACGCCGGGATCGCTGAAACTGATTCCAAAGTCGAATCGCATTCCCCGGCGAACGAGCGCGGGCACCTGAATCAAGAATTGCAATACCCCGCCGAGCAGTATTCCGGCAGCGAGAGCGACGGCCGGGTTCCGGTAGGAGACAGGCGCCCACTTCATGATGGGCTTATAAACCGCGCCGACGGAGAACAGAATCACGGATAGATTAAAGAGAATTGGCGTCGAGGCGGGTACGGCAAATTCATGGAAGGAATTCAGGATGGCCATGGCGACGGCCGCAAGCGCGACGAAAAACAGGTATGGGAAGATCAGCCGATTCAAGTACACGGCGAAATCCCACTGGGCCTGTCCCGGGCCGAACATGGTGAAGGCATGAATAAGCCACTTTGAAAACACGACCCCGAGGGCGGAAAGCACACCGGCGACCAGGGCAACTGTCCAAAAAATGCGGTTGGCAAAGCGCCAAATCGCGCGGTCGTCGCTGGTTTTTAAGTATCGAGCGAACACGGGAATGAAAGAGGCGGAAAGCGATCCTTCTCCTATTAAACGCCTGAAAAGATTTGGGATACGGAAAGCCAATATGAAGGAGTCTGCCGCTACCGAAGTGCCGAGAAGGAGGGTGATGCGCTGGTCGCGGATGTAGCCACAAGTCCGGCTGACAAGGGTAATCAGGGTGATGACGGAAGCCGATTTAAGAATCTGCCTCTTTTCAGTCAAACGGCAGCAGCTCCGTTCCTAACCCTTTAATAAACAATGAGTTGACAACTTACGATGGCAACAATAACATACAGCCTTTCATTTCGCAATACCTTTCCAGCGAGGCTCCGTGGCAGCGAAAAAACGCGCAGCGACGACGACGCACAAGAAAGTTGTGATCGTGATGCTCGATGGTTCGCGGGAGCAGGGCTATTTGAACGCCAGCGACCTTGGCCAAAAGGATAGCGTCGAGATTCTGACGAACGATGGCGAGAATCGCACGGTGGAGTTGGCTAAGATTAAGAGCATCCACTTTGTTCGCGAGTTTCGCGAGGACTTCGATGCCGCGAGAAAGGCGTTCCTGAGCCGGCCAAAGCTCGACGGGCTGTGGGTGCGGCTGCGGTTTCGTGACGATGACGTGCTGGAAGGGATTGTCGCGAACGACCTCCTCGACCTGCTGGTGAACGGCGTTCGGCTGACTCCTCCCGACCTCCACGGCAACAGTTTGTGGATTTTCATTCCCCGGACGGCGCTTGCCGAGATGAAAGTGCTGGGCGTTGTCGGCGTCGCTCGACGCCAGCCTGCCGCCGCTGCCGACATACAACCCAAACTGTTCAGTGAATGACTGCGTTCCCGTCCGCAGATTGCTTTCTCGTTTGGGATCGTCGAATTGATGTACATTTTCAGCGAAAAAATCGCAAGACGGGCGGGAGGGCATACATGAAACTCGGAGAAATCGCCGCGCGGTTGAAGTGCGCTCTGGAAGGCGACGCCGAAATCGAAATCAGCGGAGTGGCGGGAATCGAGGAGGCCCATCCGGGCCAGCTCACTTTCCTCGCGAATCGCCGGTACCGTCTTGCCGCATCGAAAACACGCGCGTCAGCGATCATCGTGCCGCGGAAGGAAGAAGGACTGAGGCTCGCGTGCCTTCGCGCCGAGAATCCGTATCTGACCTTTGCGCACGCCATCGAACTTTTTTACGGCGCGCCGCGTTATCCCGCCGGAATTCACCCGACCGCGGTGATTGCGAAGTCTGCGATCCTTGGCGCGGGCGCTCACATTGGTCCCTATTGTTTTGTGGACGACGACGTGACGCTTGGCGCGAATGCGGTGCTGCACAGCTTCGTGAGCGTTTACCGGGGCGCGCGCATCGGCGACGATTTCTTCGCGCACAGCCACGTTGCGATTCGCGAAGGATGCCGGATTGGCCATCGCGTGATTCTGCAGAATGGCGTTGTGATCGGCGGCGACGGATTCGGCTTCGCGCCGCAGCATGACGGGCGCTGGTACAAAATCCAACAATCGGGAATTACGGTGATTGGCGACGACGTTGAAATCCAAGCCAACAGCGCAATCGATCGCGCCACGGTGGGCGAAACACGCATTGGACGCGGCACGAAACTGGATAATCTGGTGCAAGTGGGGCATGCATGCACCGTCGGTGAAGACACCCTGCTCTGCGGACAGGTCGGGCTTGCGGGCTCGACCGTTGTGGGCAATCGCTGCATTCTGGCGGGCCAAGCGGCGTGCGCGGGACACTTGCACATGGGGGATGGCGCGATTCTGACGGCGCAAAGCGCGGTCTCGCACGACATTCCCGCGGGCGCGACCTATTCCGGTTCACCGGGGATCGAAAACAAAATCTGGCTGCGGTCGGTGGCGATTTTCAATCACTTGCCGGAATTGCAGAAAACGGTGAGAAAGTTGGAACGCGAGGTGGAGGAGCTGCGGAGTAAAGCCGGAAAATAAGCGGTAAAGAAATCATTCGGGCGAATCGGCAGAGCGATATTTCGGATTTGCGATTATCGCGGCTGGCTCAGTCCCGCAGCGACGGCTTCCTGCACGCTCGCCAGCAATGCTTCGCGCTGGTCCATCGTATACGCGGCGCTCTCTACGGGTGGCCCAAAACGAATCAGGATTTCGCCGGGAACCGTCGCGAGAGTTCCCTTCGGCATTCGCTCGCGACTACCCAGTATCGACACGGGGACGACGGGGACGCGTCCCTGAATCGCCATCACAAAAGTTCCCTTCTTGAAGGGCTTGAGTTGACCGTCCTTGCTGCGCGTGCCTTCGGGAAACACCACGAACGAAATGCCCTCGCTGAGATAGCGAACGGCCTGGTCGATACTGGCGACAGCGGCGTCGCGGTCGCTGCGGTCGACGGCGACAATTTTTCCCAGGCGCAACGCCGTCCCCACAACCGGGACGCTGAAGACTTCGCGCTTTGCAAGGAATGAGATTCTGCGCGGAATGGCAACCAGCGCGGCAGGCGGGTCAAGATTGCTGACGTGGTTCGCGGCGAATATGCACACGCTCGAAGGAATATTCTCGAGGCCTTCGGTTCGCACTCGCACTCCCGCAAGACGCAGAGACACGCCAATGCCCCATTTGCCGGCGCGAAAAAGGAAATCACTGGTATGCGTGAGAAGAGAGTAGCCGATGACCGGCAGGCCGACGAAGA
>DATEHB010000057.1:0-60604 GCA_035279805.1 Candidatus Acidiferrales bacterium | reverse complement strand
GATTGGCCTCGCCTGTTACGGCGGTTACTATGCATTCGACTACATCGGGCCGCTCGCGCCGCTGCTCAACCGCCAACTCCACTTTTCGAATACCGACATCGGCTTGCTTCAAGCCGTCTATAGTTTTCCCAACATCGTTGCGATGCTCGTCTGCGGCGTCATCATCGATCGGTTGGGAACGCGAAAGTCGCTTTCGATTTTCGGCGTGCTTATCTTCATCGGACTCGCCATCACGGCGCTGAGCCCGCGGCTCCGCATCATGGCGGCTGGCCGCCTGTTGGTAGGCTCGGGCGGCGAAGCACTGGCGCTAACCGCGAACGTCGGCGTGGCCCGGTGGTTCTGGCATGACGGGTTGAGCCTGGCGTTTGGTCTCCGGGGGTCGGCGGCTCGGCTGGGATCACTCAGTGCGCAGGTCTCACCTGCATGGGCCCCCGGTGTTTATACGTATTGGCGCTGGCCCCTTCTGCTCGGTGTCGGTTTTGGTGGGTTCTGCATCCTCGGAGTCGCGCTCTACTGGATTCTCGACGCCCGCGGCGAGCGGCGATTCACGCTGGGGCATAGCGCACGGGCCTCAAAGATTCGGTTCGGCGAAGTGTTCCGCTTCAATCGATCATTCTGGCTAATTGCCGCTCTATGCTTTGCTTTCTACGGTTGTATCTTTCCGTTTGAGACCTTCGGACAGAAATTCCTGATCGAGGCACGGCACCTGTCCCCGCAGACCGCGTCGCTGCTCGTGGGCATGGAGCCGTTCTTCTCGCTTATCGGCATGCCGATCTTCGGTCTGCTTGTCGATCGGTACGCGCACCGTTCCTTGCTCATGATGTTCGGCTCACTGCTCATTGTGCCAGTGTTTCCGATGCTGGGATTCACAAACATCCCGCCAGCGATTCCAATGGCCATGATGGGCGTGGCGTTCGCGCTCGTGCCAGCCGTGATGTGGCCGGCGCTAGTCTATGTGGTGGACAAATCGCGGCTCGGTCTAGCCAACGGGATGTTGGACACGGTGCAGCAGATAGGACTCGTTGTCATAAATCTGCTGATCGGCTGGGCGAACGATCACTGGCTGGCGAGCGCGACCAACGCAGCCGGCTACCACGCTGGCCTGTTGATGTTCACCGCGATTGCCGCGCTCGCCGTGCTCTGCGCGTTTGTTTTGTGGCGCGTAGAAACAGGGTCATCCTCGCATGGTCTGGAGACCATAACAACTCAGCTATGACTTTCGTCGCCACAAATTTCCCGCCTGAGCCGAAACCTCGCCGGAGACTTTGAGGGCGGCCAACCTTGACGAAGGCGTTCGGCGTGACTTAGAGTTCCCGGACAACGCAGATGAAAATCGCCGGCATGAACTGGATGCAGGTCGAAAAAAAGCTGCAGCAGGACGGTCGCGCCGTCGTACCTGTGGGCAGCACAGAGCAGCACGGATATTTGAGTCTGGCTGTCGATGCCATTCTCGCTGAACGTGTTGCGGGCGAAGCGGCAGAGCCGCTCGGCGTGGCGGTGTTTCCCGTTCTCAATTATGGCATCACGCCTTATTTTCGCCATTATCCCGGCAGCATCAGTCTTCGCCTCGACACCTACCAGCGCATCGTCGCAGACATCCTCGACAGCCTTGCAGGCGCCGGTTTTACGCGCGTTCTCTTTGTGAACGGCCACGGCGGCAATATTCCTGGCGGCTCAATCCTGCAAGAATGGATGAACGATCATCCGGGCATAACTGCCAAGTGGCATAACTGGTGGAACGCGCCGAAAACTGCGGCCGCGATAGCGGCCATCGATTCCGTCGCGTCACACGCTTCGTGGATGGAGAATTTTCCGTGGACGCGGATAGAGGGCGTGAAGCTGCCGGACGCCCAGAAGCCGATGATCGACATCGCGCGTATGCGCATGATGGATGCTGCCGGCGTGAGGACGTACTTGGGCGACGGCAATTTTGGCGGCGCTTACCAGAAACCTGACGATCAGATGATGAAGGTGTGGCGCATCGGTGTCGATGAGACGCGTGAAGCGTTGGAAGGCCCGTGGCGCTGATAGGCGACGGAACTGTCACGCCGCAACGGATTTCTGATCTGGGACACAGTGCGATGGATCGTGCTGTTCGGAACCTGCCGGAGGCGGCATTCCCCACATCGAACGTCTGGTTTCGCTGATGCGCGACGTTGAGAGCGTCCGCCGCCACAGCCTCGACAACTTGGCCCGGCGGGGATGGTCAGTTTGCCCTTCGTCTCCGTGTTATGCCCGCGCCAGCATGTATTCTGAACTGAGTGCACTCGATGCAGATTCGCTTTGACGGTCGAACAGCAATTGTCACTGGCGCGGCACATGGCTTCGGTCGCACCATCGCGCTGAATTTTGCGAACCTTGGTGCGCGCGTGCTGGCCTGCGACATATTAAAAGGCCAGCTGGACGAAACGGCACGGTTGGCGAAACAACAGGGGACGCCGCTTCAGGTTTGCGTGCTCGATGTGAGCGATCGCGAGTCCGTGCAAGCAATCGTCAGTCAAATACTATCGACCAGCGGCCCCATCCACATTTTGGTGAACGATGCAGGCGGAGTGATGGGCCAAGTCGGTCGTCCACTTGAAGACGTGTCCGAGGCTGATTGGCGCGCGATCTTCGCCGTAAATCTTGATGGCGCTTTTTATTGCAGCCAAGCGGTTGCGCCAGCAATGAAGGCCGCTCGCTACGGTCGCATAATTAACATATCGAGTGGCGCTGGGCTTGGCATCAGTCTCACTGGCATTCAGGCTTATGCCTCAGCCAAAGCTGGGCAGATCGGCCTGACGCGACAGCTTGCACACGAACTCGGGCCCTGGGGCATCACGGTGAACAATATCGCGCCCGGTTTCGTCCGCTCTAACCCCACCACCGAAAAACAATGGGACGCGTACGGAGAAGACGGACAGCGCCGGCTCGTCGAGAGTATTGCTTTAAAGCGTCTAGGCTCGCCGCAGGACATCGCCAATGGCGTCCTGTTTTTTGCGAGCGAGCACGCCGGATGGATCACTGGTCAAACACTGTCGATCGACGGAGGCAAGTAAGCCTGCGTTGACTGACGTCGGGGCACAGCCTAGCATGGGATGCGAAAGGAACGCTTTGTGATCGGTCAGGTGCTCGGCCATTGCCGCGTTTTGGCGAAGATCGGCGAAGGAGGAATGGGCGTCGTCTATCGCGCTCACGACGAAGTCTTGCATCGCGATGTGGCATTGAAAGTTGTCAAGAAAGATGCTCGGCTTGATTCATCAGCAGGTCAGAACCTGCTCCTTGAAGCTCGCGCTTCTTCCTCGCTTGCGCATCCCAACATCTGCACCATCCACGAAGTTGGCGAGACGGACGGCGAACTCTACATCGTGATGGAGTTTATTGAGGGCAAGTCTCTGCACGACATGATCGGCGATACGGGATTGCCACCGGAATCAGTTCTGAGGTACGGCGTTCAGATAGCCAGTGCGCTTTCGCGCGCTCATGATCGAGGAATCGTTCATCGCGATCTAAAGGCTGCAAACATCGTCATCACGTCCGATGGTCTGGTCAAAGTCCTGGATTTTGGTTTAGCAAGACGAGTGCGCGGCCCGGTGCTCGATGGCGCCACACGTTCCTTTGAAACGGCTCAGGACTCGTCCACGCTGAGCGGCACCGTATCATATATGCCCCCCGAAGTGTTGCGTGGCGAGGCGGTCGATTACCGCAGTGATTTGTGGGCGCTCGGAGTTGTTCTCTATGAAGCAGCCTCCGGACGGCTGCCATTTGAGGGTCGCACCGGATTTGAGATCGGCTCGGCCATCATGCACCAGCAGCCTAAGCCGCTGGGCCCTCCCGTCCCGCCCGGCCTGTGGGCTACCATCCAACGCTGCCTGGCCAAAGAGCCATCGCAACGATATCAACGCGCCAGCGAAGTTCAGGCGGCCTTGGAAACCGTTCAGTCTGCGGCAATCGTTTCCGCCGATTCGGGTCCTGATCGCAACATCGGACCGAGAACCACTGTCTTGCACGGCGTGCGCCATGTGCGCGTCAAAAGGGGGGACTTTCTTTTACTGGTGGGAACCACAAAGGGGGCATTTTTCCTTCGCTCGAATGCGCAGTGCTCTCGTTGGGAAGTTGGCGGACCTTATTTTCACGGGCATGCCGTCTACGCAATGGCCTATGACGGCCGTGGCGGCCAACACCGCATATGGGCGTCGACGCACAGTTATTGGGGAACATTACTGCGTTCCAGCGATGACTTCGGGAAGAGTTGGACCAATCCGCGAGAGGCCCCGATTCGCTTTCCCGCTGACAGCGGAGTGTGCTTAAAAAACATCTGGCAGATAACGCCTGGGCCGCCGGACGAGCCTAGCGTGCTGTATTGTGGCGTGGAACCGGCCGCTCTTTTCGAAACCCGCGACTCCGGGGAGACATGGTCCTTGGTGCGCGGTCTATTCGATCATCCCCACCGTCCTCGCTGGATGCCGGGCAACGGCGGACTGGCATTGCACACGATTTTGCTCGACCCGTCCGAGAAGCAGCGCATCTACGTGGCGATTTCGGCGGGCGGTGTCTATCGCACTGAAGATGGCGGGTGCACTTGGACGGCACAAAACCGCGGCATCCGCGTTGTATTCATGCCCGGCAAGTTCCCCGAGTTCGGCCAATGTGTACACAAAATTGCGATGCACCCTTCTCGCCCCGGGCGCCTCTTCTTGCAAAATCACTGGGGATTGTATCGCTCTGACAACAGGGCGGAAGACTGGACGGACATCGCCAACGAGGTGCCGTCGGATTTTGGTTTTGCGTTGGTCATGCACCCAAAAAATCCGGAATGTGCATACATCATTCCGGTTGAGTCCGATGAGTTTCGCTGCGCTTGCGAAGGACGCCTGCGGGTTTATCGAACGCGCAACGCGGGCGCCTCATGGGAACCGCTCACGCGTGGCTTGCCACAAAAGGGAGCGTATGAAACTGTCTTGCGCGATGCGATGACAGCGGATTCACTCGATCCGGTCGGAATTTACTTTGGCACAAGGAGCGGGCAGCTGTTTGGCTCACGCGATGAAGGTAAGTCCTGGCAAAAACTGCTCGAGGGGTTACCGGCGATCGTCTGCGTTAAGACTGCCTTCGTCGAAGACGCCTCTGCCGGCTCAGCGGTGACATTACCTCGGGCTTCGGTTGCAGCTACAGTTCGCTCTAAATCGGGCGCCACCACCAAATCACGCCGGACAAGAATAAAAAAACGGTGATTCGTGCCCGTCACCTTTCACATCCCGGGTCCCTTGCGCCAATTCACCGGCGGGCACAGCAAAGTAGAAATCGAACGCTCGCCAACCACTTTGGCGGACGCGCTGTCGGCCCTCTGGTCACTTCACCCCGGCCTGCGAGACCGTATCGCAAATGAGCTCGGACAGGTTCGAGAACACATCAATATTTTCATCGGAGACACGGATGTTCGATACACAGGTGGAATGACCAGCCCCATCCAGGCCGGCTCCGAGATTTCGATCGTTCCTGCTATCAGCGGCGGCTGAAGGGATTCTTAACCTGCGAGAGCGGAAGTTTGGTTTGGCGGGACCCCGATTTACCACTTAACCGCAAAGATCACTCTTTAGCGTGGCGGGCGAAGTCCTCGCATATTATCTCGTACAAACGATCCAAGTGCGCCGGGTCCTCGCTGGCGACCACGCGACGAATAGGAAGCAGGTTCGTCAATTCGCCGAGAACGCGGAATTCTTGCGCTCTCATCGAAGCATCGAGGATCGTGTTGCCGTAAGTATTCGCCACCAGACTCATTAGTGCCTCCGGAGGGGCGAGTGGGACGACGAACGGAGTGCGCGACTCCGTTGAGCGCTCCGCCAATATATAAATTGCAGCCAGCGGAAGGGCTTCGCGCTGAGATTTCGAATCGCGTCGATCCAAGGGCATATGGACCTTGTCGCTATCTGTGCCGCCCTCTTGCAATTCACGAACTGGCCTTGCGTCTGGCCCGGTGAACATAGCAGCCATCTCCGGCCAAAGATTCAAATAAGGGTAGGCAGGAAGAACACGGAAAGAATGTTCATGCTCGAAGAGAGCAGCGATGTCGTCCGACAGGACGCCATGACCGCTTCTCGCGAACAACGCGGCCGTGGTGGATTTCCCCGCGCCTGCTGGCCCCACAAATGCCACTGCTTTGTCTTGGATGGTCACTACGCTGGCATGGAGGCATACAACTCCGCGGAGACGCAGCATGAGTCCGAGCACTGGTCCGAGCAGAAAATCAGAAACATCCCTTTTCTCCATTGGTACAGCACAGCGCACTCTTATGACCGTCAGGCCGGCATTCAGGTAGAACGTCAGCCCGTGACTATATCGGACGCGATATTCACCGCTGCGCTCGTGCTTCCAGATTGTAAGGTGGGGATTGTCATTCTGATCGAGGATGTCGCTGCGGTACCAGATCGTTTCTCCCGAGGAGTCATCTGCGCGCTGAGCTTCGTGCGCTTCAAACTGGACTGAGATTTCCGGAGAATCATCTTTCGGCGATTCAACGGTACTCAGCCCGGGAATAGGTTCGTTAGATACTAACCGGAGGCCGTAGACCGCGTAAAAACATGGCTCGCACTGCTTCACGGGAAAATTAGTATCCGTATTTCGCGTGGCAGGCAATCAGATTGCGTTTCCTCGCGTCTGCGTCCCAGGGTCTGAGCAGGTCTTTTACTGTTCCGTGAATGAGCAAGACAGGCGGCTTGTGATTCCTTAGACACGCGACAGACAATCAGTTCGGGCTGCTCCTGCAGCAAAATTCGATCGGTCGTGGAAACGCCGCAGCTCTCAGGAAAATATCGGAGTGATTATCCGACAACCACAAAAATTTCACAAATGTGTCTTTTGCATCGGCAGTAGAGGATTATCACTACTGCCCTTCCGTCCCAGGGTCTGAGTCAGGTCTTTCACCGTTCCGTGAAGGGTCAAGACAGGCGGTTTGTATAGTTTCTTAGACACGTGGCAAACAATCAGTTCGGGTTGCTCCTGCAGCAAAATCCGATCGGTCGTGAAAACGCTGCAGCTCTCAGGAAGATATCAGAGTGACTATCCGACAACCACAAAAATTTCACAAATGCGTCTTTGGGAACGCTCTTTGGGGATTATCACGTACACCCCTTCGTCCCAGGGTCTGAGTCAAGTCTTTCACCGTTCCGTGAATGGTCAAGACAGGCGGTCTGTATAGTTTTTTAGACACGTCAGCCCTTCGGCACCATACCCGTGCGCTGATGGATTTTATACCCAAAGTGCTCCCGCAATAGCAATTAAAAACCTGAAGCAGCCAACCAACAACACGAAGGCACTAAAGTTCTTTCGGCACTGTTGCTGTCCTTCTAAAAGCATGGCCGTCTCGCAAACTACTCCGTCTACCACGCCCACGTCAAACTTCATTTTTAGAAACCGAATGCAGCCAGAAATTGAGGGATGCGGGCCATATCCTCAATTCCGCTTCGCTGCCACTCATAAGTCGCTCCAAAGATGGCAATCGACTGTCCTTAATATAATGATTCAACCTGTCGCAAGGTTGCATTTTAGAAATGGGTCCGGCGCCGTCACGCTGCAGTGCCGCAACTAACGGGTCAAATCGAAAAGGAGTCTTCGGCCTCAGTCTTATCGCTTCGGGCAGTCTCCCTCGCATGGTTTCGCGTAGCAGATGCTTACGGAAAAACCAGGGCATCGACGGCATGGCTAGCAGGAAATTTACCAATCGGACGTCCAGAAACGGATAGCGGACCTCCACCGTTTGGCGTGTGGTGGCCGCGCTTTCCTGCCGGAACATGGCGTCCCATTGCGGAAGGAAAAGCGAGCCATAGCCCATCGGATGGCGCGGGTGAACCTTCCAGGGAAGTTTGTCGACGGGATTATTCCAGCGATCTTGAAGATTCAAACGCGTCGCCAGTTCAGGCTCAATCCATTCAGGAAAGGCAGCGTTGGGTTCGCGCGCTGAGAATAAACGTCCAACTCTGCGCAAAGGTCCGCGAAGTCCATCGGGCGCCTGAAACCTGCGCAACACGTGTTCGGCTAAATCCGCAATGGCTCGACCTGTATGCCCGTCACGCCAAAGACGGCGAAGATGTTGCGCCATCTCAAACTGCATCAAATTGTCGCTGCCTTCACCGGAAAGCAGGACGCGCGTTTTCTTGGCAATTGCCTTGAATTCGTCCCGAAAGTTCGCCGCGAAAGGATCAGCAATTGGTTCTGGCCAGCGCATGTTGGGATCATCCCAGCCCTCGAAAATTCCCAGGCGGTCGACCACCAACAAATGGAGCGGAATCTGAAAAGTGGACGCTACTATGCCAGCAGCTTGCGGGTCGCTGTCGCATGAAAGGCTCTGATGAACCGACGTGAACGCATGCAATTCGAGCGCCGGATATTTCTTTTTGCGGATTTCATGCGCTACCGCCGTCACACTCGAGGAATCGAGCCCGCCGCTCAATAAAATTCCAACTCTGCTTGTTCCCAGCCGGTCTTCGACCGCGCTTCCAAATAATTCACTGAACTGCTCAATGTATTCGCGGCGCCGGCGGTAGCAGATCGCTCCGCCAGTAGGCGGTCGCCAGTACTCGCGGAACTGCAGACCAGCATGCGACCATCGAAGAGTGTGCGCTCGCGGCAGTCGGCGAATGTCCGCAAATGAAGTGGACGCCGGATCATAATTCATGCCAAAAAGCAGGAAATCCGCAATCGCCGCGTCGTTCAGCCGGTTCGAAATCGCGGGATGAAGCCGGAGGCACTCGAGTGTATTGCTGAAAATGAAAGAGTGGCCCGTTTGGGCGAAATAGAGCGGCTTAATGCCGAAATGATCCGACGCGCAGAAGATTTGCTGTTGACGCGCGTCCCAAATAGCAAATACAAAATCCCCGATTAAATGATCGACGCACGCCTCGCCCCAAACGTCGTAAGAATGGAGGAGCAGTTGAACATCGGGATCGCAAAGGGTTACTTCCCTGCCGCCCGAGCGAAGGGCTTCGACGAGTTCCCGTCGGGCGTCCAAACGGACGTCTGCCGTCACCCATGTGCGCCCATCAATTGTAGCGGGCTGATGTTCGTGAACGGATTCATTCGCGTGGCAAAGGAGCGCGTGTCCTAAACCCACCGGGCCATCGACCCAGATTTCCTGCGCGTCCGGACCCCGAAAGGAAAGCCATTTCGTCATCCGGCGCAGCAGATCGGAGTCTACGGGTGTTCCGTCTGCGTCGGCCATACCAACGATGCCACTCATTTAGGTGCAGCCATCTTGCCAGTGACGGGACCTTCGAAGGGCGTATATCGAGTCTGCACATCCTCAGAATCATTGATTGGCAGGCCCGCCATCTCGACCCAGGCGTGGGCCTCGAAGACATTGCCGGTTTTCCTTGCGCCAATTCGCAATTGCGTCGGGATTCCGCGCCGCCGCAGAAGCCACCACAATACAATCGAACGGGAAAGACAATTTCCGCGAACGATACCCCGTCGGGATGCCGCATCCACCATGCGGGCTGCGGAATGAACCTCGGCAAGATTTGCGGCGTCATCCCGCATCTTCACCGGGACGCCGCTGTACCATCTTTCGAGTGTCTCCTGAACACTTCTAAACTTAAACAGGCTCACCCAGGCGGTAACAACGGGAAGCAATACCAATCCCAGGAAGAAATCGTGGCGTTGTCTGCCGGAGAGTTTACGGAAGCGTGACCAGGCGCCGCTCATCGCGTCCATCATGACTAGATTCTCAGCATCGCTGCCATACAGATGTGAAGCCCGCAGAAAAGCGCTGCCAGTTGTGTGGATGGATTTGGAACACGATTTATCCTCGCGGAAGTCAGCGGGAATCAGGAGTCAATTCGATCAGCCCCTCGCCCAACAATTTTTCAAGGAGCTCGCGCAGATCGCTTTCTGCTTGCTGAGGAGTGACGTCGTATTCCTCAATGATTGCATCCCGAATGGCTCCCATGCTCGCGGGCTGCTGAAGCAGCCGCCAGATCCGCGCGCCCACCGGATCCAATCCATAATAAACACTGTTTTTCATGTTGAGGATGGCCGCTTCCTCGCCCAGTTCGCACGAGACCTGTTGCTTCGTTGCCACGATAATCGCATCATTGGTGAAGTCGCTCTTCATTTAAGGACCTTCCGATAGATATCCTTCTTTATCTCAACGCAAAAGTACAGAGTACCGGTTAGCCTAAAGGATGGCGCAGGGGCGACTTTACGATTCTACCGAAATTCCTCCGGCGCGGGCAACGTCGAACTGGATTCTGCACCGCAAAGTCAGCTATAAACACGATAGTGACCGTGCACGCGATCGTTGTCGAAAATCTCGAGAAATATTTTCCGCCTGCCTATTCCGGATGGCGTGCGCTTTTCCAGCCGGTAGCTCGGCTCACGCAGTGCGCCTTGGCGGGAATTTCGTTCTCAGTCGAGCCCGGCGAGGCGGTCGCGCTGATTGGTGAGAACGGAGCGGGAAAATCGACCCTCCTCCGAGTGCTAGCCACGCTGATTTTGCCTACGCGCGGGCACGCGCAAGTCTCCGGCTACAACGTAGAACGCGACGGCGCAAACGCGCGCAAACAGCTTGGGTATTACACAAGCGCCGACGAGGGATTTTACGGACGCTTGACTGGACGAGAGAATCTGCGCCTGTTCGCTACAATGAATAACTTAATGCGCGGCCAGGCGTCTCGAAGAATTGACGAATTGGCCAAACTGCTTGGCTTCGAAGAAATATTAGACTGCCAGTCTCGCACCTATTCGACTGGCATGTTGCAGCGATTGGGCCTCGCCCGTTCTCTTCTCAACGCGCCGGCGGTGCTGCTGCTCGACGAGCCGACGCGCAGTCTTGACCCACTGGCGGCCGCCGAATTTCGTCGTTTCCTAAAAACGGAAATCGTTGCGCGCCTGGGGACAACGCTGCTTTTTGCTTCACACAGCCTCGATGAAGTCCATGAGATAGCAAACCGAGTTGTCCTGCTTTCCCAGGGACGCGCCCTTGCGTTCGACACTCCCCGCAATCTGTGCGCCCGGACAGGCGCCGTCGATTTGCAGGGAGCCCTCGAACGCGTGACGGGCCCGCTTTCCCCGGCGCCAAATCAATGAGCCTTGGCCTCACATTTGAAAAACTGTGGACGCTCTTTCTCCGCGACCTCGCGATCGCTCGCAGCTATCGCAGCGCCTTTCTTTTGGAGCTTTGCGAGACCTTGTTCGGCGTCGCCACGTTCTACTATCTTTCACGATTTGTTGAGAGCCCTCACCTTTCGAGCGCGCTTCCGCAGGGTGGCAGCTACTTCGCGTTTGCGTTGATCGGCGTCGCCTTTTTCGATTACTTAGGCGTCGCTTTCAGCGCACTCGACGGAAGTCTCGAAGAGGCGCGCCAGAATCGCACGCTGGAAGCATTGCTCGTGACGCAGACTTCGCTTCCAGTCCTGTTGTTCGGATCCGTGCTTTATCCGTTTGTTCTCACTTCCCTCCGCACTGTCGTGTACCTTGCCTGGGGCGTCCTTTTGTTCGGGTTTTCACCCCGCTCAGCAAACTGGGGTGGCGCAATACTGATTCTCCTGTCTTCGATCCTTGCGTTTGCTGGCCTGGGAGTTTTTTCGACCAGCTACTCTCTATTATTCAAACGCGGCAATCCCGCAAAATGGATTCTCCTCGGACTTTCCGGATTCCTCGGAGGGATGATGTATCCGGTGTCGGTTTTGCCAGGGTACCTGCAGGATGTGGCGCGATTGATTCCAATCACGTATTCGCTCGAAGGGATGCGCGCGGCGCTGTTGGGAGGAGCGTCGTTCCGGACACTGTGCCCTTCGATTATCGCCTTGCTGGTTTTTGCCGCAATCCTGTTACCGCTCTCTTTTTTGACGTTCGCGTGGGCGCTTCGGCGGACTAAGATAACAGGAACACTGACGCATATCTGATGGCACGAACCATCGGCCGATCGGAATTCGCAAATATTCTCAATCGAAGAAGTGATACCGCAGAATTGCGAAAAGTGTCACGACGCCGTCGCGCCAAGTGATCTTCTTTCCTTCCTCATACGACCGGCCCGCGTAAGAAATCGGCACTTCGTAAACGCGCCAGCGGCCTTTGGCGACCCTCGCCGTCACTTCCGGCTCAAAACCGAAGCGATTCGAGCGCAGGCTCATCCCCCGGATGACTTCTTTCCGGAAAACTTTGTAGCACGTCTCCATGTCGGAGATTTTCAAGTTCGTGATGATGTCGGAAAGCAGCGTTAAAAACTTGTTCCCAACGTAATGCCAGAAAAAGTGAACTCGCTGGGGGCCGCCGAGAAACCGGGAGCCATACACTACGTCGGCGCGTCCATCGAGGATCGGCTCGATCAGTTTGGCATACTCGCGTGGGTCATATTCAAGATCAGCGTCCTGTACCAGCAGAATATCGCCCGTCGCCGCCGCGAAACCGCGTCGCAGCGCCGCGCCCTTCCCCTGATTAACATCCTGAAACAAAAAGTGTATCCCGTTCAAACGCAACCGCGCGCGCCCATCGAGGATTTCCACTTCGCTGTCGCCGGCCTGCTGGAACCGGTGCATCTCTGTCAGCCATTCACGAGTCCCATCGGTCGATCCGTCATCAACGATTACAATTTCATGCGCGACGCCAACGGTCTGCACGCGACGCAGAATTTCTTCAATGAAATTCCGCTCGTTGTACGCGGCGATGATCACGGAAACCGTCATCGGGGCCTTGCTTTCCGCTCCCGTATTCAATGCCGGGTACGCCGCATCAGGCCGGCGCTCCTGTTCAGCCATGCGAGAAGAAGACATGAGCACTCCGCATGAAGAGATTAACACGACGGCTTCTACGTCACATACCACAAGCAAATTCGCTTTCGCAATTGCGCGTCAGGGCCGGAAAACAGTAAAGTTGAAATGTGAAGACCCTGATGAAAGTCCCCTATTTCGACCTGAAGACCCAGTACATTGGACTGCGCGACGAAATTCTGGAAGCCCTCGACCGTGTTTGCCGAAACGCGTCATTTAGTCTCGGTGACGAAGTTGCGGCGTTTGAAAAGGAATTTGCGGAATATTGTGAAGCCAAATATTGCATCGCGCTGAACTCGGGCACGAGCGCGCTGCATTTGGCGCTGCTGGCTGCGGGTGTTGGACCGGGCGACGAAGTGATCACCAGTCCGAATACATTTATCGCCACAGCGGAGGCAATCGCCTACGCGGGAGCGAAGATTGTGTTTGTGGACATCGACCCGTTAACTTCGAATATCGATCCGCGACGGGTCGAGCGTGCTATTACTCCGCGTACGAAAGTGATACTGCCGATTCATCTTTACGGACGTCCGTCGGATATGGATGCGCTCGAAAAGATCGCGCATTCGCATAAACTGGCGCTGATCGAAGATGCCTGTCAGGCTCACGGCGCGCGTTCCCGTGGGCGCCGCGTCGGCGCTTTGGGCAACTCCGGCGCGTTCAGTTTTTACCCGTCGAAAAATCTTGGAGCCTATGGCGAAGCCGGAGCGTTGGTAACCAACGATGACGGCGTCGCCGCATATTGCCGCGCTGCGCGAAGCCACGGAGAGGCGCGCCGCTATTTCCATGATTTCATCGGCTACAACTATCGCATGGAAGGTTTTCAGGGTGCGATTTTGCGGGTGAAGCTGCGTCGTCTGAACGACTGGCACGTCAACAGAAATGTGCTTGCGCAGCGCTATCGGCAACAGCTCAGTGCCGCGCGGCTGGACATGCCGCAAGACGACCCGCGCGACGAATGCGCGTATCATTTGTTTGTCATCTATGTGGATAACCGCGATTCGGTGAAGCAACAGCTCGAAGAACACGGTATCGGCGCCGCTATACATTATCCGCGGCCATTACACCTCCAAAAGGCCCTTGCAAATCTCGGCCACGGCGCGGGAGATTTTCCGCATGCCGAGCGTGCCTGCGAACGCGCGCTCGCTTTACCCTTCTTTCCGGAGATGGCCGCGGAGCAGGTGGATTATGTAGGGGATGCACTCGTGGAAATTACCGGCAAACGATGAGTTGGCAGGCCCTGCGATGAAAATCAGCGTTACGCTGAGGCGCGCCGCTCCCGGCAATCATCTTCGCCGGCAGTGGCGGTGTTGCGCGATTCGCTGAAAGCGCCCAGCAGTTTCTCCTTCATTGCCTGCGCCAATCCATCGAACACATCGACGCACGCCTTGCGCATCGCGTCTTCAGCCCCGCGAATCAGAGAATCCATGCGATTCTGGTTCGCTGCGTCGAGCTGGCGCACTGTTGCATCGAGCCAGGAGTTCCCCGCGGAGCGAAGACGGTCTTCATGGCGCTCGAACGCTGCGTCTCCCAGCCCATCTTGCGTGGCAGACCATTCCGCGAGCTGAGCCTTGCCCTGTGCCCGGAACACGTCGAGCGTTGCGGCAAGTTGTGACGCCAGGCTTTCATGCGATTGTGCCAGGTTTCGCTTGGTCGTAATCGCAAGCTGCTCCTGAAATTGACTGAACGAAGTTTCCGCCCGCTCCTGCAGATTGCGGAGAACTTGGCCTGCTATCGCCTCCAAACGCGTGCGTTCCTGCTCGGCTCTCGCTTTGCTTTCCGCGGCGGCACGCTCCGCCGCATCCTCCGCTGCAGCTTGTATCACTTGCCCGAAAGTTCGCGCGACTCCTCCCGCGGCTTCTTCAAATTGGCTATTTGCAGTTTCAACTTGCTTCCCTGACAGCTCCTCCAGGCGCTCACTCGAGGCTTTCAGTTGAGACGCTTCCATCTTCTCCACCTGCTCACGGTATTTCTCAATCGCTTCTGATGATATTTCATCGACGCTTTTCCTTGTGCCGTCGAGAGAATCTTCCAGACGTACATCCAGCCGCGAAAGGACGCTCTGCAACCGGTTTTCGCAAGATTTTGCGAGTCCGGCTGAGGCTTCCTCCGCTGCTCGCGCGGCGTTCGCGTCAAGTTCCGAGATCCACCTCGCAGAGGCCTCCTTTCCTGCTTGTTCGAAATCCCCCTGCAAACTGGCAAGCATCGACGACATGCTCTGCCCCACCTCTTGCTCTACATTTGCGGAAACCTGTCGCAGGCGCTCACGCTGAACATGCAGAAGATCTTTCGCTTGCTGCTCGTGAGTCGAAAGTTGCCGCGTGGCCTCGGCCGCCCGCTCCAAAACCGCGGCGATCTTCGCATGGACTTCGCCGGCTGTTTGTTCAGCTTTCCGCTTGCTCATTTCCGCAAGTTGCGATTCAGCGCGAACCACTAATTGTTTCTGAAGGTCAACCCCGCGCCGATCGAGTTCTGCAACCTGCAATGCCACACTCGATTCCAGCCGCTGGCGCAGCTCATTCAAACTATCCTGGCCCGCCGCTTCGAGCTGTCTGGAATATTCGGAGAAATGCGTCGCGGCCTTTTCGATTTCGGCTAGAGACGTCCTCGTCCGATTGATTTCCTGATCCAGCGCGCTCTTCACGTCATCGAGTGCAGCACGCCCGGCCTCTGCGGCAAGTCCGGAATCTTCCTGCAGTTCCGCTACCCGAGACGCCAACTTTTGCTCGGCAACTTCGAGCATTTGTTGAGAACTATCAGTGACGCGAGTCGCGAGCCTTTGCGCCGCACTGTCGAGCGACGATTCCAGAAGCTCATTCCATTGCTTGCGAGCGGCTTCCATTTCCTCCTTCAGACGCTCCTGCGCGCCCTCGTACATGTCGGTGGTCTTCTCGTGATGCTCAACAACACCCTGAGCAGCAGCACGCCGCGTCAGTTCCTCGCGAAATTCGTTAAGATGCTGAGTAAGCTTCGTGTCCAGACGCTCTTCCGCGTGCCTGACGGCTTCTTCGGAGACCGCGCGAGCTTCATCGCGCAAACTCTCCGCGCGCCGTTCCCATTCCGCAAGTGCCGTTTGGGTTCGCTCCATTGCATTTCCCCACGAAGTATCAAAATTCTCGCGAACCTCTTGCCTCACCTGGGCGACCTGGTCTGTTAGTCTCTGGGCCAGTTCCGAAGACATTTGCTCCTTGGCCGCCGCCTCCCGGCTCTCGAATTCCTGGCGCCATTTCTGGTAGAAAGCGTCCGCTGTCGCGCGCTGTTCCTGATTCAATTGATTGTGGAGATCGCTATGCAGTTTTCCGGTGCGCTCGTCGACCACTTGCTCGGCGGCCGTCCGCGCTTCCTCAACCAATTTCTGAGCGCGGGATTCAAACTGGCTGCGAAGCTCGCGTAAAAGCGGGCTCTCTCGCCCGTCGAGTTCCGCGTCGTCCGCCAGTTGACTCTGCAAATATGACTCAAGGGGGCTTTCCTGGGGCGCCATCGCGATCGACCGGACATGTTTTACCACGGGCTCCAAATCAGCAGACGCCTCGGGACTTGTCGGAACTGGCTCGATGCCCTTAATGCCCGTGCTCGCCCAGTCTGTCGGAGGCAATGCGACACCCCAGACGTTGCTGCCTGTTTCCAGTTCAACGCCGACTTGAAAAAGCTCCCGCAGGGTTCGGGGCCGCTGGATCCACGTAACCCGCGCGCGGGTGTTGAGCGGCTCTCTTTGCGTGTGCCCCGCAGGAACTTCGATGGTGATCCACGTGTTTTTCGGAAGATGATGCTTCGAGGCGTAGCGGCAACCATGGAAGCTCAGGCTTTGAGTCGCGGTCCGTTCCTCGAACGGCTGCCCTAACAAGTCTACGCCGCGAATAATTAGAGGCAGCGATTGTTCAATGCGCGTGCTTCGCCGCCGTTGCTCCCCCAAATATGTAGAAGCTGCCTGCGCCACGGTTGCCCCCCGGGTGACAAGTTTCGCAAAGCATAGCACTCTGAAGCGTTGCGGTCGAGCAGCGAGCAGTCGGGAAAAATAACTGGAGAAATTTAAGAACCGCAAAGAGAGGGCGGCAGCCGGAGTTCCCTCTGACTGCGCTCGGAACTAAGAAAAAAACTACGGCTTCTTCTTTTTCACAACAGTTGTAGCCGTGCTTCCACTCAGTTGCTGTAGACTCTCGAGCGACGCTTTAGCTTCCGCTGCGTGCGGACCGTTAGGCTCCAGGTCCAGATACTTCTGATATGCCTCGGTAGTTCCGGGCGGAATAACGTAAACGTCTTTTCCGCCTTCCTTCTTTGTATCAACTTGGGCCGTCAGGGCGTTGCCGAGCAAATACCAGGCATCCGCATCTTTTGGATTCAACGCCGTCGCTTTCTGCAGCGGCTCCATGGCATCTTTCATCTTCCCTGAATTCACCAACACTACGCCCATGTTCTTGTAGCATCCCTCGCCGACTGTCTTACTAGTCGGGTCGAGAGTGGCAGCTTTTTCGCAGGCGGCGTCAGCCTCAGGCAACTTGCCGATGCGCGCCAAATCCGTTCCCAACTGCATATACAAGGCCGGCGTGGGTTTCACTGCCACTGCCTTCTGTAGCGCGTCCGCGGCCTCGGGATATTTTCCCGCGCCGTCATACGCGACTCCCAAATTCCCCAAAATTGTCGGCAGATTGGGATCTTTGTCCGGAGCGCCCTGCTGCGCTTGCTCGAATTCTGTTATTGCCGTCTGGTAATCTGTGTTCAATTGCGCTTGTAGAGTGGCTTTTTGGTCGGCGGCCGCCGTTTTCAATTGCTGCTTTGTCGCATCGGCATCAGTAATGGCATGTACGCCGTTGTCGAAGTGCGTCTTCATTTCTTTGAACTTATTTGCGGCTTCTTGCTGCTTTTTGGCAGCCTCGGGGTCGTACCCCTTGTTCTTGGCGATGTCCTTAAAATTTTCGGTTAGAACCCAGCCTTTGTCGCCCATACTGCCGTCGATTTTCGCTATCTCCGTGTAATCGACGTTGTCTTTCTTGAAATTTACGCTGTACGTGCCCGAGTGCAGGCCCACCTGAAGAAATTTGCCGTCTTTGTCTGTCTGGACCACAAAAGTTTGCCCCGTATCCTTATTCGTGATCGTGATGACGACATCGGGATAGGGATTGCCTTGAAAGTCCAAAACCTTGCCAGACAGTCGTGTCGTCTGTGCCGTGGCCGTCGGCGTCACCAAAAACATCGGTGCCAGGAGAAGCGCCAGGAATAATACCGGCGCGCCGAGTCTTGCGATTGCACGCTTCATAAGAGCATTCCTCCCTGATATACATTTAGATGCGCTTCAGCATTATCACGCAACTTGTGCCCTGTAAGCGATAGGGTCTGCGTAACCGGCTTGCGAAAAGGCGCGCAGGCGCAGGCGGCAGCTATCGCAAACCCCGCAAGCTTCATCGTCAGATTGGTAGCAGGACCATGTAAGTTCCAAAGGTGCGCCTAATTCCATGCCCTTCCGCACAATCTCGTGCTTATGCATGCGAATTACGGGCGTCACGATTTCGATGTGCGTCTCGGGACGCGTTCCGGCCCGGATCAACTCGGCGAAAGCCTCATAATACTCTGGCCGGCAATCCGGATAACCGGAGCTATCTTCATACACCGCGCCAATGTAAATTGCAGTCGCACCAATCACTTCAGCCCAGCTTACTGCCGCGGAAAGAAAATGTGCATTGCGAAACGGCACGTACGTGACTGGAATTGTCGTAGGATTTTCCGGCGAATTCTCCGGTACGGCAATGCGCTCGTCGGTCAGCGCGGAGCCGCCAATCTTCGACAGCGAATCGAGCCGCACCACAAGTCTTTCGCGCACGTCATAAAAATCAGCGATGCTCTCAAAGGCGCGCCGTTCGCGCTGCTCGGTCCGCTGGCCATAGCTCGCGTGGAGCGCCGCCAGGGATCGCGTTTCGTTCGCAATCGCGGTGGTAACGCAGGAGTCCATTCCGCCGCTCAACAGCACAATCGCCTTCGGTTTTCCTGAGGTCATTAAGCTGCGCCTGACCGAAATTCTTGCGGCTCATGCCGCGCTTCTTGTGGTCAACCACAAATTCGCCGCTATACTCCATGCATCGCGGGATCCCAAATGAACTTGTGCAATTGCAGCCCGACGCGCACGGGCAGATTGTCGGCTAAAATCCATTCCGCCAACTCGCGTGCGTCCATCGCCGGCCATGCTCCGGCCGGATCGGCGAAAACCGGCGAAAAAAGAATCTCGCGAACCCTCTGGTGCAACCCGTGCTCCACGATGAATTCGCGCGCGAAATCGTAATCCCGCCGGCTGGCAATCACGAATTTAATTTCGTCCTTTTGCTCGAGCGCTTTCAAGTTCTCAAAATTGAACTTCCCGCTTTCCCCTGAATCCGGGCACTTCACGTCCACGATTTTCACCACTTCCCGTGGCAGCTTGCTGATGTCGCGTTCCCCGCTTGTCTCGATCAGCACGGTGTAGCTCGCATCCAAAAGCCGGCGCGTCAATTCCGGTGTCTCAGGCTGCAACAGCGGCTCGCCTCCGGTGATTTCGACTAAACAAAGGTTATTCTCTGCAACTTTTTCGCCACGTGAAAACTCGCCGACGCGCTTCAGTATCTCCTCGATACTGTATTTCGTTCCGCCATGAAACGCATATGCCGTATCGCACCACTGACAGCGCAAATTGCAGCCCGTCAGACGCACAAAAATGCATGGGAGTCCTGCATGGCTGCTTTCGCCCTGAATCGATTTGAAAATCTCCGTAATGAACATTAACGCCTCGTACCTGCACTCGAGTCAGCGCCGCCTGTTTGTTCCGCGCGCCGCCGCATATAAATAACTCCGCCAATCGAGGCCGCTAATTCCACCACCACCACCGGCGCGGCTACCACCAATCCGTAACCGGCATAGAGCCACACGAAGGAAACGATAAACGCGGGGATCGCGATAATTATAAAGGCTCGGTTCACCGTGGCTGCTCGCCTTACGGTCGGAAAGTCGCGGCCGTCGTGTCTGTCTCCCACACGGTGACGCTTGCTACTGCCGCGCCGTTCGACGCAGCGTGCATCTGACGCGACGTCTCATCATAAATGTGACGCGCGATGTTTTCAGCAGAGGGATTGAGCGTATCGAATGGTGCAAGATCGTTGAGATTCTTGTGATCGAGACTCCGAATCACTCCCTGAATCACTTGCTTCAGATGCACGAAATCGTAAAGCAGCCCGGTTGCGTCCACCTCTTTGCCCGCCAGCGTGATGCGCACGCGATAATTATGCCCGTGTTGATTCTCGCACTTTCCCTTATATCCTCGCAGGTAGTGGCCTGCCGCAAAACTCTCGTCCACGCTGACTTCGTACATGCCTCTCGTGAATCCTTCGAGGAGAAGTCTTACGTACGACAGACTGCCTCGCGACGCGCAAGCAATCAAAGATCCTCGACGAAACGCTCTACTTCGGCAAGGTCGTGCGTTACGGTGTATTCCGGCAGCGATTCAAGGAAAATTCTACCATACTGCATGCGCTGTATACGGTTGTCGAGGATCGCCAGCACGCCGCGGTCGCTTCGCGAGCGAATCAGCCTTCCGAATCCTTGCTTTAGCGACAGCACTGCTTTCGGCACTTGATATTCCGCAAATGGATTCTGCCCATCCTCCTGCAGCGCGCGCACTCGCGCCGCCACAATCGGATCCGACGGCACGGCGAACGGCAGGCGGTCGATTATCACGCACGAGAGCTGCGAGCCGGGTACGTCAACGCCTTGCCAGAAACTCGCCGTCGCCAGCAACACCGCGCCAGGCGTCGCCCGAAATCGGTCTAGCAGCGCCGAGCGCGGCGCCGTCCCTTGCAAGAGCAGCGGAAATGGAATCATTCCTGTCAGCCGCTCATGAATCTCCCGCATCTGGGCGTAACTGGTGAACAGGCAAAATGCGCGCCCGCGCGTCAACTTTAAGATTTGCGCGATTTCTTCCGCTGCACGAGCCGAAAAATTCGCGTGGCGCACATCCGGCAGCTCCTTTGGAATATAAAGCAGCGCCTGGCTGCGATAATCGAATTCCTGTGGCAGCACTTCTTCGTGCGACCCCGAAATTCCAAGCCGGTGCTTCACGTAGTCGAACCGGCCGCCAACAGCCAGCGTCGCCGATGTCAGCACAATCGTGTCGAACTGCTCGAACAGCCTTTCGCGAAGGATGTCGCTGACATCGATCGGCGTCGCCACAAGAAAAACGCCTTTCCCCCGTCGCTCGAACCAGTAAACGTAGCCCTTTTCCGCACTCTCCAGAAGAAAAGTGAGCTCTCGGCGCAGATCCGTCGCGCGTCGCCCGATGTTCAGCACTTCTTCAGGCTTCGAACTGAGTGCGGACAGCTCCGTCTCCAGCCGTTTCAACGCAGCCGCGAGCCCATCATACAATTCGCGATTGTGCTCCAGAAACGCCTTCCGCTCCGTCTGCTCAAAAGGAAAGCGCCCTTCGCGTTCGGGAAACCTCTCGAAAAACGCATGCGCTCGTTCGCGAACCTGCGCCAGCGGTCGGCGAGTCACCGCCGTCGCTGCATTGACCATGCGCAATGTCTGCTCCGCGTCACGAACCAGCTCGTCGAATTTGTAACTGGAAATATCACGCCCGAAATAATCACTCGCCACATCCTCGATTTCATGCGCTTCGTCGAAAACCACTGCCGCATATTCCGGCAGAATCGAGCCGAAATCGTCCTGACGCAGCGCCAGATCCGCAAAAAATAAATGGTGGTTCACGATCACGACGTCCGCTTCTTGCGCCCGCTGCCTCATCGCCGTCAGAAAACACTGCTGAAATTCGGGGCATTTTTGTCCCGTGCAGGCTTCCTTGCGCGCGTCGATACGGTTCCATAGCTCTGCGTCGTCCGGCAGGAAGTTCAATTCAGCGCGGTCGCCTGTTTCCGTCAACTTCTCCCAGTCGCGGATTTGCGCGAACCAATCAATCTCGTCCATGCCTCGCAGCACCGGCTGATTGGCCATCAAATGAACTTTCTGGCGGCAAACGAAATTATTGCGGCCTTTCATCAGCGCGACTTTCAATTCTGGCGCGAAATGTTTGCGCAGAAACGGAATGTCTTTTTGAAAAAGTTGCTCTTGCAATGACTTCGTCGCCGTCGAAATCACCACGCGGCGCCCGCTGCGAATCGCGGGAATCAAATACGCGAGAGTCTTACCGGTGCCCGTTCCGGCCTCGATCAATACGTGCTGGCGTTTCTGAAACGCCGTATCCACCATCTCCGCCATTTCGAGCTGCGCGCGCCGGAATTCGTATCCCGGATGGCACTTCTCCAGCATCCCGCCCGGACCGAAAATATCGGCCATGGTAATGGTGACTTTCGCTTCGCTCGTCGCTCGTTTCGCCATTCTTATAGTTACCTGATCTTCAGAGCGCAGCTGCAGCCGTGCCGTGAACGGCACAAATCCAACGCGACTTCAGCCGCTGAGGCCCGTAGTATTGAGTTGACGCAAGAATTCTTCAGCCGCTGAGAAACTCAGACGAAGTGCAGCGGGCTTGCCGGGCAGCGCCCCGACTAAAATAACATAGCGTGACGCACATTTGAGGAACTGCACCGTATCCACCGTAACAGCTGCCGACGTGATAGGGTAAAGGACCGCGCAACGCGGGTCAGACTTCTTCCATGAACAAGAAATCGCAGAGCAAATCGAACAGTGAACCGAATAGCACAACGACCGACAACACAAACACGATAACGCGCAAACTTCCGTCCATCGTAATCGTCGGACGCCCGAACGTGGGCAAATCGACGTTATTCAATCGCCTGACGGGCACGCGGCGCTCCATCGTCACCGACGAGCCCGGTATTACGCGCGATCGCATCTACGGCGCTGCCGAATGGGAAGGCCGGCCCTTTGAAGTGGTCGACACGGGAGGCATCGTCCCGGAAGATAAGGCCGGCATTCCTGGAGAGATTCTTCGTCAGGCGCATATGGCAATCAGGAATGCCACCCGCGTTATTCTCGTCACGGACGCACGCACTGGTCCCGTACCCCTCGACTTCGAATTGGCACAACTCCTTCGCCGCGCCGGCAAGCCACCCGTAATTGTCGCTAACAAAGTCGACACGCCGAAGCATATCTCGCTTGCTTCATCTTTTTACGAATTGGGCGCGCACGTCTTTCCGGTTTCCTGCGAGCACGGGCTTGGCATTGACGATCTCCTCGATTCACTTACCGCGGATTTTCCCACCGGCGCTGCGCCTGAGCTTCCGCCGGAAATCCGTATTGCCATTGTCGGCCGCCCGAACGTCGGAAAGTCCACGCTCCTCAATCGCATGGTCGGCGAAGATCGTTCCATTGTTTCCGCCGAACCCGGCACCACGCGCGATGCCGTCGACACGGTTGTCGAGCAGAATGGCAAAATGTACCGTTTTCTCGACACGGCTGGTATCCGCCGCAAAGGCAAAACGCGTCTCGTCGCTGAAAAACTGAGCGTGGTAATGGCGCGGCGTCATCTGGAACGCGCGGACGTCGCGCTGCTCGTGGTTGATGGCTCGCTGGGCGTCACTTCGCACGACGCCACTATCGCCAGTTACTCGCAGCAGTCCGGCGGCGCGCTCATCGTCGTTATTAATAAATGGGACCTGGCCCTTGAAGCCGCGCAAAATCGCGCCGCGGCTGAAAGGAAAGCAAAGCCCGAAAAGGCGATTTTCAACCCCATGAAGCTCATGGGCGACTATGAAAAACTGATTCGACAGAAGTTGAAGTTCCTCGATTACGCGCCCATCATCTTTCTCTCGGCGCTCACGGGGGAGCGCACCGGCGGGCTTTTTGCGCTGATCGACAAAGTCGTTGCCTCGCGCGAACGCCGTATTTCTACCGGCGAGCTGAATCGCTGGCTCTCGGCTGTCGATCTCGACCGCGGCACTTCACCCTCCGGCCGCAAGATCAAAATTTACTACGTCACGCAGGCTTCCGCAGCCCCGCCTACCTTTGTCCTTTTCACGAATCAAATTCGCCGTCTCCATTTCAGTTACGAACGCTTTCTGGAAAATGAACTGCGCAAGAAATTCGACTTCACAGGCACGCCCATCCGATTCCAGCAGCGCGTAAAACACCGCACGCGCCGCGCCTCCGAGCGTGATAACTGAATCTCGATGAATAAAATCGCGGTGAAATCCCCCTGTCTTTCACTTACAATCACGAGCTTGGCGTGTAATCGAGTTGCGCGGTATTGGTCAATAGCCTGCAGCCGCCAACTTTACTTAAAAACTGGAGCGACAAATTTTGCGCAAAAACATTGAAGACCGGGCGTCCGCACTGAGCCGCAGGAAATTCCTCGGGTCCGCCGCGACCGTACTTGGCGCCGCTTCCGTTGCGCCAGCGTTTTCGCAACCTCGATTGCAACAATCATCGGCGCACGACGTGACAACGTTTGAGCTCGATGAGGTGACAATTGCCAGTCTTCAAGACGCCATGAAGTCGGGGAGGTTCACGGCCCGCTCAATTGCGCAGAAATATCTCGACCGCATTTCAGAGATCGACAAGCAAGACCCCGCAATCAACGCAATCATCGAACTGAATCCCGATGCGCTCGCCATCGCTGGTGTCCTCGACGCGGAACGCAAAACAAAAGGCGCGCGCGGCCCCATGCACGGCGTTCCTGTCCTGATCAAAGACAATATCGGCACAGCGGACCGCATGATGACCACGGCGGGATCTCTCGCGCTTTCTGGATTCACTCCGGGGAAAGATTCGGGAGTGGCGCGCCGATTGCGCGAATCCGGCGCCGTGATTTTGGGCAAGACAAACCTCAGCGAGTGGGCTAATTTCCGTTCGAACCATTCGTCCAGCGGATGGAGTGGCCGCGGCGGACAAACCCGCAATCCTTATGCGACCGACCGTAATCCCTGCGGCTCGAGTTCCGGCTCCGGTGCGGCCGCCTCGGCGAATCTCGCCACCGTTACCGTCGGCACGGAGACCGACGGCTCGATTGTTTGCCCATCCTCGGCAAATGGCGTGGTTGGCATCAAGCCAACCGTTGGACTTGTCAGCCGTTCGGGCATCATTCCCATTTCGCACAGCCAGGACACTGCCGGCCCCATCTGCCGCACCGTAACCGACGCGGCGATTTTGCTTAGCGCGCTCGCGGGTCTTGATTCGGCGGATGCGGCCACCGAAGCGTCCCGCGGAAAATCATCGCCCGATTACACAAAATTCTTGGATCGCAACGGTCTGCGCGGGGCCCGCATCGGAGTTGTGAGGCAATTGTTTGATTTCAGCGAGAAACTCGCTCCAGTCATGAAAGCCGCACTCGACGCCATGAAAAATGAAGGCGCCATCCTGATTGATCCGGTTGGCATCGCCTCGCTTGGCCAATTTGACGAATCGGAAAACGCGGTGCTGCAATATGAGTTCAAAGCAGATCTGAACAAATACCTCGCGCAGTTTTCAAACGCTCCTGTGCGCTCCCTGCAGGAAATTATCGAGTTCAATGACCGCAATCACGAAAAAGAGCTGCTGTATTTTGGCCAGGACATCATGGTGCACTGCCAGGCCAGAGGACCCCTGACGGATAAGGCGTATCTCGATGCCCTGTCGAAAAATCATCGTCTCGCGCGCCAGGAAGGAATTGACGCAGTGATGGATACGCATAAGCTCGACGCGCTGATCGCCCCGACTGCGGGCCCCTCGTGGCTCACCGATCTCGTCAACGGCGATCACGACACAGGTGGCAGTTCATCGCTCGCCGCCGTGGCGGGCTACCCGAATATCAATGTTCCTGCCGGATTCGTTTTTGGCCTGCCCGTCGGCATCTCGTTTTTCGGGCGCGCGTGGAGCGAGCCAACGTTAATCAAAATCGCTTACGCCTTCGAGCAAGCCACTCACTTTCGCAAGTCTCCGCGTTTTCTTTCGACCGTGAATCTCGAGCTGCAACCATGAGCAATCTCGAAAGTTCGAACGCACACCGGGTAGTGGGTCAGTTTGAATTTTCTTGATCGTGACACAAGGAGTTAAAATTCAAACTGACCCACTACCGCACACCGCATGGGGTTGACACCGCGCGAAATCGGCTTACCATGTCTTAGAAGCGCGCAAAAATAGGAACGAAACGCCTATGTCATCCGCAGCATCGACGGCGGTCATCCCGGACAAAAGTCTTTTCCGCATCGGCGAAGTCAGCCGGTTAACAGCGACAAAAGCGTTCGTTCTGCGCTATTGGGAGACTGAATTCCCCACGTTGCAACCTGTGAAAAGCTCCAGCGGCCATCGCATGTATCGCCGCGAAGATATCGAAACCGTCTTTGAAATCAAGCGCCTCCTCTATGACGAAGGATTCACCATCGCGGGTGCTCGTCGCCACCTCGCGGAGCAAAGCGGAACTGCCGAGCCTGGCATTGATCCCCCGCCTGCGCCGCCGCCCGTTCGCGAACACGATCACGAGCTTTCTCGCATGCAACGCAAATGCCTGCTCGATCTTCGTGAAGAATTGCTCGCCGCCTTGACCCTCCTCGAACCGCGGTGATACGCTATTCTCGCTTCCAACCGGGCGTACCATCGCTGTGCGTTCCGGTTTGTCGGGGAATTTGGCGGTTCTCGCAAATTCCTGGCGGGAGTTTTCTGCAGCGGTCGGGACGTGGCGCAGCCTGGTAGCGCGCACGCTTGGGGTGCGTGAGGTCGCTGGTTCGAATCCAGTCGTCCCGACCATTCTCATTTCTGTTGCTTACACAGCGTCAACTTCATCCGCGGGTCCCGCTGATAGCTCGACATTTGCTCTATAATTTAGTTGTCCGATTGGCTCAATTCTCATGCCAAACATTTTAGTGACGAACGACGATGGCATCCTCGCGCCTGGTCTCCGCGCCCTCGCGAATGGCCTTGCAAATATTGGCACCGTCACCGTCGTCGCCCCCTCGAACGAACGCAGCGCTTCCGCGCAGTCGCTGACGCTTCGCAAGCCGATTTTCTGCGAGCAAATCGCCGAGCGCGAATGGGCCGTCGACGGAACGCCTGCCGATGCAATGATCCTCGCCTTTCATTCGCTGCTCGCGCAGCGGCCCGATCTGGTCGTCTCCGGCATCAATCCCGGTGGCAACCTGGGAGAAAATGTCTACTACTCGGGAACGATTGGCGCGGCGATGGAAGCGGCGATAAATCACGTTCCGGCAATTGCCGTTTCGATTGTCTGCCGCGGAAAGAATTTCGATTATCAGCCGGCGGTTGAGTTCATCGAACGCCTGGCGCCGTTGATTTTGAAGAAAGGGCTGCCGCCGGGCGTGTTGCTCAACGTCAACATTCCGCATTCCTGGAAAGGCCGGGTGTGCTTCACACGGCAATCGCCGAAAATTACGCGCAATGTTCTCGAACGCCGCGAGGATCCGCGTGGCCGCACTTATTACTGGCTGCACGAGCAAAAATTGCTCGAAGGCATCGACCCCGATACCGATTACGCCGCAATCATGGACGGCGCGATTTCCATCACGCCGCTTGTGCTCGATCATACGCACACACCCTCGCTCAATCATTTATCCCACTGGAAATCGCTTCTCGAAGAAAAATAACTACGCGCTGGCGGGTCCTGATTTCTTCATCAGATGCTCGCGCAACGCGGCATTACCTGCCATTTCAATCGCTGTCCACGCCATGGCAAGCGCACCGTCGAGCACCGCCTTGTCCGCTTCCTCAGTGATGCAGTGCGCGGTGAATTCCGGCTGATGATTGGCCGCCGGCAGCGAATTGATTCCAATCATCGGGTGAATCGACGGAATGGCATAAGAAACATTTCCCATATCCGTGGAAGCGGCCATGCGCGCCATTTGCGGGCTCAATTCGGGGAACACCCGGCCTAGGGCTTCCGCATTTCGTTTATAGATCAGGCTGATTTCGTGATCGTAACGCACGTCCGCGTACGGTTTGTCTCCGCCGCGAATTTCGAGCTTCGCGCCTGTCGCAATCGCACCCGCTTCGAAGCAGCGATGAACTTTGATGCGCACATCATCCAGCTCCTTGATGCTTTCCGCGCGCACCATGTATTTCGCCGAAGTGTGCGCCGGCACAACATTGGGCGCGTCGCCGCCATGCGTGATAATTCCATGGACGCGATCCGTGGGCCGCAAATGCTGGCGCAGCAAACCAATCGACGTTTGCGCAACCGTAAGCGCGTCCGCGGCGTTAATCCCCATTTCCGGGAATGCCGACGAGTGCGCCTCTTTCCCCGTGTAATACACTTCGAAAATCGAAGCCGCAATCAAGTGCGCTTCGAGCATCTCCACCGGCGCCGGATGAACCATCATCGCCGCGTGCACTCCGGCGAATGCGCCGCGTTCGAGCATCACGATTTTCCCGCTCGCGTTCCCAACTTCTTCCGCTGGCGTGCCAATTACGCTTATCGTGATTCCTGCCTCATCCGCTGCTTTCGCCGCTGCGATTCCCGCGCCGGCGGCCATTGCCGCGATCATGTTGTGTCCGCACGCGTGCCCAATTTCCGGCAGGCAGTCATATTCCGCGCAAATCGCAATGTGCAACGGCCCGCTGCCTGAACGCGCGATGAACGCCGTCGGTGTCTCGCAGACGCCGCGTTGCACTTCGAATCCTGCATCCGCGAGTTCGTCCGCCAGCCAAGCGCACGCCTTCTCTTCCTCGAACCCAAGCTCAGGATTCGCGTGGATTCGGCGGCTCAGACTCAGTACGTTCTTCCGCACTTCGCGGAATCGTTCCTGCGCACCAGCTTTGGCGTCCATATTAACTTCGCTCCGCTTTTGGATTCTTCGCTTCGCCTTTGTGAGAGCGCCTGTTTACTCACCTGGATGCTCTTCACGAGCCAACCCTGCTTTCAAATCCTTGCACAACAGCCGGTGAAATAAATGCTCGCCCGCCTCCCGGCGCACCGAGAGTCGTCCAGCCACATAAGCGCGCGAATGTAATCCGCGCTGCACTGCTTCGCAAATACCAACATCCTCTTCCTGCACGCGATGGCTGACGGCAACGCTTTGCTGATTGTATTCCTTCGCAGCGTCGCCGCTACCCGCAAAATAAAAATCAAAAATCACGCGGCAACGATCGATGGAAAGCGGAAGCACAAGATTCGTGTCGAGATAACCCTCATACCAATTCAACATGAAATTCGGATACTGCCAGAAATAGAACGCACGATTACCCTGGCGCGTCGCGGCAGCGTCGGTGTCGGCATCCGCGTTTGCTGTCTCCACGGGACTCGACTGCAGGCAGAAACAATCTTCATTTTCAATTGTGTAGTTCGCATAATCGAGCACGCTGTTCAGTCCCTTGTGCAAATACGGGACGTGATAACCTCCGTCGAGGAAATTATCAACGTAGACCTTCCAATTGCAGTTCAGTTCGTAGCTGCGCCGCTCGAAAAAGTGTAGCGATGTCAAATGAAGTGGCTCGACGCGCCTGACCAAGCTGCCAAGAAAACTTTCAAGTGATCCGGATTGCTCGTCGAGATTGACGAAAACAAATTTCTCCCATGCCGCCACTCGAACCGGCGCCAGGCCATTCCTGCTGCGGTCAAAGTTGCAAACGCCGTCGAAATCGGGTGTGCCTTTCAGCGTCCCATCCGTCCCGTATGTCCATCCGTGATATGGACAGCGAAAATTTACCGCGTGGCCTTCGGCTTCCGTCACCACAGCAGCCGCATGATGACGGCACACGTTATAAAAAGCCCGCAGCTCGCCATCTGCACCGCGCACAACGACGATGCGTTCACCTGCGACCTCAGCCGTGAAAAATTGGCCGGGCCTGGCAACCTGACTGGTGCGCCCGGCCGCTTGCCAGTTTCTCCCGAACACCGCGCCGCTTTCGAGTTGCGCAACGCGCGCATCCACGTACCACGAGGACGGGATCGTCTGCGCCTCCGCGAGCGGCGCGCTCTGTCTATAGCTTTCGATAACCTGTCTCAGCGTCTCAGTCATCAAATTGAATACGCTTTCTCGAAGCGTGCCATCCGTTTTGGGCGTTCAGTGACGCGCGAAGCGACTGTCGAAAAGTATCGCAAGTTTACCGCCCTGACAAAAGATTATAGAGACTGCACCGGCGCTCGCGTCATCTTAATCTTGGCATGTGCAATATGGGACGAAAAGCCACTCGCAATTCATTGACTGGCGCGCCTGTGGCGCAGTCCTCGATTCGCACCGCCCTCGCCATTGTTGCGTGGTTCTTGATCCCACTCGCATCGATCGCGCAAACCCAGCCGGCTCCTGGCGGCCAAAAGCCTCGTGTAAAGGTGCAGATGCGGAATGTGCTGTATCACTTTTCAGATTCCGTCGTCGTGCACATTGAAACGCTGAACGGCGACGTTGTCCCCACTGGCGAAAACAAGATTCCCATTTTTGACGACAAGAAATCCTTCGACATTGAAATCAGCTCCGGGAAAATTGCGATCAATACGGTTTCGCTCGCGAATGTGCTCAATTCCTACGTTTTCGCAAGCCCGAACGCCCCGCTGAAAAATATTTCGGTCACGATTGAAAACAACCGCTTGAAGATAAAGGGCAAGCTGCATACAAAGGGCGACATTCCGTTTGAAACCGACGGAGTTCTAACCCCGACTGTCGACGGAAGAATCCGGCTGCACAGCGAGAAAATCAAGGCTTTGCATCTTCCCGTGAAGGGCTTGATGGATCTCTTCAACCTTCAAATTGCCGATTTTGTTAAAACCGGAAAAGTCCCCGGCGTCGCCACGGATCAGAACGACTTGATTCTCGATCTGTCGCAAATCCTGCCCGCGCCGCACATCCGAGGCAAAGTCACCGCCATTCGATTGCAAGGCGACACGCTGGTGCAGACTTTCGGCGCGCGCCAGGCTGCACAAATTAAATATTCGCGGCTCCCGAATTATATGTCATACCAGGGAAATCAGCTTCGCTTCGGCAAGCTGACAATGAGCGATGCGGACATGACTCTGATCGACATGGACCCGGGCGATCCATTCGATTTTTACTTGGATCATTACAAGGAACAGCTCGCGGCGGGCTACACGAAAATCACTCTGAACTTCGGCCTGCGCGTTTACATGAAGGACTTCAATAAGCTCCAGTATCCCCGCGCGAAAGCAGCCGGGAAACAATAAGGCGCATCTTCAAATGCACCCAAATGAAAATTCCTCACCGCGGTCTGCATGCAGCCGAGGTGAGGAATAGCAGCTTGCCGGTGTTTCCGCAGCGTAACCGGTTAACCTTCCATCTGTGCTTGCAGGACTTCTCCCGGCAGCCGATCCATCCGGTATGTCGAAGCTGCTCCGTGAGCGCCGCCGCTCGGTGAACTGATTCTTGCCGAACGCGCGGAACGCTGCGCCGCACGGCTTTGACTGCGCTCCACGCTGGCAAAGTGGCTGCCGTCGTCTGGCATCCTCTCGATTTGAATGCCGAGCGTGCGTTCGAGCTGAAACAATTCAGAGCGCTGCTCGCGCGCGAAGAAAGTCGAAGCCACTCCACGCTCGCCGGCGCGTCCTGTGCGTCCGACGCGATGGATGAAATTCTCGGCGATCTCGGGCAAATCGTAATTAATGACGTGCGCGATGTCCTGCACGTGAATGCCGCGCGAAGCCAGGTCGGTCGCCACCAATATGCGATAACGGCCTTGCTGAAATCCGGTGAGCGCGGCAGTGCGCTGTGATTGCGAGCGCCCGCCGTGAATCATCGCCGCGGCAAAACCTTCGCGATTCAGATTTTTCGCCAGCCGCTCCGCGCCGCGCTTGGTGCGCGCGAAAATCAGGCAGCGGCCTGTTTCCTTGGCGAGCAAACGCTGCAGGAGATCCTGTTTGCGGTCTGTGGAAACTTCGAATGCCTGCACGCGCACGTTTTCGGATGGCCTCAGCGTCGAGCCAAACGCAAGGCGCACGGGACTGCGCATGTAGTCATGGACGAGATGTGCCACCGATGCCTCGAGCGTCGCCGAAAAACACAGCGTCTGCCTCTCTTTCGGCAGCGCTCCCACGATTCTGCGAATCGCTGGAAGAAAGCCCATATCCAGCATGCGATCTGCTTCATCGAGGATCAAAATCTGCAGCGCGCGAAAATGAACTAATTTGCGCTCCAGAAAATCTTCCAGCCGCCCTGGAGTTGCGACGACGAGCCGCGCGCCCTTGCGCAACGCCGTGAGCTGTGCGCCTTCCGCCAGGCCGCCAACGACAAGCGCCGCGGGCGAAAGTTTCGCGCCCCTCAGCGCGTTGTACTGATCGGCCACCTGCATCGCCAGTTCGCGCGTCGGCACCAGAACCAGCGCCGCTATTCCCGCCGCATTTTGTTGCAATAGCCGTTCCATGATTGGAATCAGAAACGCTAATGTCTTGCCTGTTCCCGTCTGAGCGGTCGCGAGCACATCTTTGCCGTCAAGCGCCTGCGGGATCGCCGCAGCCTGCACCGGCGTCGGTACCGAAAAACGATTCGACGCTATTCGGCCCTTCGTGTAACTGGAAATCGGTAATTCTGTAAAGCTATCCATCTTGTGTATTGCCTTCTCTACTGGTGGAATCGATTCCGTGCGCACAAACGTTCAGACACGCACGGTAATCTGATTCCCAGTGTTGTTTTTAAATTACGCTGAAGACATCGGAGAGAACTGAAGGCGGGGAATCTCAGGTTCGTTACGTATCCAGAGCAGCCGCACAACACAACCGCGGTATTAAGCGCATCACAACTATAGCATATTCGCGCGTCACTGTCGCTTATTTTCCGGGAGTTTCCATCAGCGCGACTTTTCCACCGGCAATTCGCTGTGGCGGCTCCAATCCTGCCACGAGCCGTCATACAGCCGTGCATCATAGCCAAGATATCTGGCCACGAAATAGAGCAAGCTGGCCTGCTGTCCAATGTGGCAGTAAGACACCACGCGATCGCCTGGATTAATTCCAGCAGCTTGGAATTTTGATTGGAGTTCAGCGGCGGTTTTCAGTTTTCCGTCATCATCGACAAGCGAACTGTATGGAATATTGTTCGCGCCTGGAATGTGCCCCCGGCGCTGTCCGTCAGGTTTTTGCGCGCCTGTATAGTATTGCGGAAGGCGCGCGTCCACGATATGCACTCCCGCGTGATTCAAGTTTGACTTCACGTAATCCACATCCACAACCACGTCGCTGCGCGGGCAAATGTCGAGCGTGCCCGTTCTATGCGCACTGACTTCGCTTGTAACCGGACGCCCTTCCCTCTGCCAAAGCTCGTATCCGCCATCGAGCAGCGAAGCACGCGAGCCGAGCCCCATCGCATCGAGCGTCATGTAAACGCGCGCAGCCGGCGCCGCCATGTGCGCCTGCGTGTAATACAAAACGACGTGTGAGTCATCCATAACTCCGAGCTGCTGAAAAACTTCCTTCAGCTCGGGCATTGGCCGGAGTTCCAACGTAAGGCCGTTGCTTTCGGTGAACACGGAGCCATATTCCAAAGCAAGCGCCCCGGGAATGTGACTCTTTTCGTAGTCGCCATCCATGCCCACCGAAAGAATCACGAGATTCGCATCATGAAAATGATCGGCCAGCCAGCCCGTCGAGACCAGCATGGTATTGCTGTTGCCGTGCGCCCCGCAGCTTGCCGGCGCGGCTTTTGTCGTTGCAGCGACAATAACCAGTGCTGCAAGCAATAACGAAATTCCAACCGCTGTGCGCAGCTTCGTCATGGTGGTTCTCCTAGTCTTAAGCCTCTAAGCAAATCCTCTCTTCGCCGCCGCTCCACAGTTCCGAACGCAGATATAGTCGTAGCGAGGATGTCAACAGAGCCAGATAACTTCTAGCAACTTCTGGGCCAGCCTTAACCCATTGAAAATAAAGATAAGTGGATCCAGTCCTCCGTCCGGATTTGGGACCAATTTGACCGCTAGCGCGCTCTCAAAGTGTTTAACAATTCGTCTGGCACCGTCTGAGGAAGAAGGCGCGCCGAAGGGTGTCGGCAGAGCAAAGGGGTTCTCGCAGGCCGGCAATTTTGGGGTTCCAGTGGGAAGGCACAGCGGTCACCGGCTCCTCTATCCGGCAATCTGTCTATGCGATCACGCAGAGGGAGGAGGCTCTGGACTTCACAAGCCCATGCCCTTCCCTCTGAGCAGCTTGTTGGCGAGCAGAAACCGTACGTCTCAGTGAATCAGCTCGCTGATCGGAATCTTGCCCCTGAATTTTGGCCCGCTGGGCGATGGTCGAGCGAGGTGAGTCGCTGCCAGAGTTGCCGGCAGCTTGGCGGCGAGTTCATCTTCCACGGAGGACCGGTTGTGCTCGCCGAAGTTTCGGTCGTCTTCAACGAAGGACCCGTTGCGCTCAAAACCCATCTCGCCGAAGTTTCCGGCGGAATCAAAGCTTCCTTCCGCCGAGAAGGTCCCGTCGTTATAAGAAAGTGAAAATGTGCCCGAGTTGGTCGCTTCCCACATCTCCCCTGCCCAGTTGAACGGACTCAGCGGATCAGTCGTGGTTGGCTTCACGTGGCGGGCATCTCCGGACTTCGAGTAAGTGATATCGAAGGAGAGCGTTGCCGGAACTCCGGCGATACCGAGGCTGTTCCCCGCTCCACCAGGAAATCTGAATTGATCGACGACCGAAGCATTCTTCAGGGAAATAGTAACTGTGTCATCCGTGATCTTCACGGCGTCATCGGGGACTTGCAAAAACCAGAAAAGCCCATTCGATCCGATTCCTGGGCTAAAGTCGTGCAGTTGGGTCGTCAGACCGACGTCCCAAAGGTCCAGTCATATCAGGACGAATGTGCTGTGCGACTTGGCGGATGTACTTCCTCCCCCTACGTAGGTAGACACGCCGCCAACGTAATCCCCACGATAGACGCGGATGTCGGTGATGACCGCGTACTGGCTGCCTTTGTTATCCGCCGCGCGACCGAGCGTATATCCCATGGCCACACGGCCCTTGAAGTTGGTGATGATGTTAGGTTCCGCATCTTGGCCATCCAGGAATGCCCCAACGCCAGGAGAGAACACGTTGAAAAGCTGGGGAATTACATCTCCGCCGGGAATGGGAATTGGTGAAGGCGGTGCTGGCGTTCCCTGACCCCAAGCCGGCACACAAGCGAGAGCCAGAAAAGCCGCCCCGAAAAACCACTTTTGCCAACTAGGCATGTCTCCTCCTTCGGAAAAAAATGATGAACCATTGGGAATGGAATGCTATGGATAAACGTGATATAAGCAAGTAACCTAAAAGACTACCAACCAGGCCTCTGCTCGGCAGCGCGGAGGGTCGGATGGCCATCACTTATCGGCCCTTGCGGTCCACTGACATCCCCCACTGCGTGGGTCTCGTCCAGGTTCACTCCGTTCTTGGTCCCCAATATGGCAGCGAAGCTCGACTCCTTGAGGGCGTCTGGAAAAACCTCGTTGGGTGCGAAGCTTTTCGTGCCGTGGTCTTCGAGGAAACCCACGATCGGTACGTTCAAATAATCGGGTTCGGGATTAGTGTCTTTGTTTCTGATAATTTCATCGCCGAGCTGAAAACCCCGCCGCTTCGCTGGATTGGCCCAACGATTACTCGACGGATTTGTTCCGGAGACTCACCATTGCTTTCCGATGAGAAGTTACGCACGGGTAATTCGGTCGGCGGACTGAATCTGGTGGTCTGGCTCGGGGCCTTCGACAACAGGTACTCTGATTCACTGGATGTGTACGGCGCCCTGTTTGCGGCCTTTGTGGCGGAGCACCGGGGGTTTCTGCTCAACGAAGTTATCGGCTCCAGCTTGAGTTCTAAAATTCTGGAGGGGATGCTTCGGAGTGGCGGATTACTATTTGACTCCGCTCGTGGGTTATACGTCGACACTCCGGACAAGCCCTTGGCGGGAATCTGTACCCAGCCACACCTGGTTGGTCTAAATCGCGAACTCGCAACAGGACGCTTTGGGACCTGGATCGGTTCGCTTTTCATTCACGAGCGACCGCGCTTCGGCTTTCGTCCCAGCGATCAAAGGCTTTTGCTGGCCGCCCTGCGAGGCGGCACAGATAGTGATCTCGCACGCGAACTCGGAATTTCGCTATCGGCAGTGAAGAAAACGTGGCATTCCATTTATACTCGGGTGGCGTTGCGCGCGCAGGAGCTGATCCCCGATCTGACCCCAGAAGAACCATCCTCGGAACGCGGCAGAGAAAAAAAGCAGCGCCTCATAGCCTACGTGCGAGAACATCCCGAAGAGCTACGCCCCGCCTCTCCCTTGCGCAAAATGCGAGGCCGTGGCCATCTGAGCGAGAAGCAGAATTGGGGAAATTCGCGGCGAAGCGCTCGCACAACTCGCGAAACTAGATGACGTGCTCGTGCAACGTATCTCCGAGCATCGCCGCATCATCGCCTTTCGAAACATTTTGATTCATGGCTATGCGGAAGTGGACGACCGCCTCGTGTGGGACATCATTGAGGCCAAACTTCCCATTCTTCGACGCGAAACGGAAGCTCTTCTACTTTCCGAATAAGCTGTGGGCGCAGCCCTGTCTTAGAAATCCAATTCGCTGATCAACTTCAAGAGCCGAAGAAGTGTCGCTCGTTCTTCCTGTGTCAGTTGATGCCGGACTTTCTCATCGGCGGCCACTCTGCCATTAATCAACCGTTCCCTATATCTGTTTCCTTTGGGCGTCAACTGGACGTGAATTGCTCTGCCCGATTTTGCCTTTCGCTCCGACACAAGTCCTTCCTTAGCCATTGACTTGATGGCCCGATGCACGACAGTTCGGTCGAAACCTAGAAGCCTGGCGATCTGATTCTGATTGAGCGTAGCGCCGCCTCGGAGTGTTGACAGGATGAAGCCGCGAGTCGCGGAACACTGAGTTTTTCGTTCAAGTCTCTTCCCGACCGAAAAATAAGCCGCCGCGATATGGGCGAGTACTGAATCTTTCAAGATGTCTTCAGGAATCTCTTTCCTCGGAATGATGTTCATAGAACCGTTACCGTCGCGTCGAGAGGTCTCCGCCACTGGGGCGGTTCAACGTAAGCTTGCGATTTCTTCCCCATCGCAATCACCATTACAATCTCATGATACCGGGGCGACAACCCGAGATACTTACGGAGTCTGCGGCCATCGAAGCCTTCCATGGGACATGTGTTGATTCCCAGCGCCTCGGCGGCGATCATCAGATTTTCGCAAGCCAGCGATGTACTCTTCGTTGCCCACTTGAACAAGTCCTGGCGCGACAGGGGCGGCATTCCCATCGTCTTCCAAAAATTCAGCAACCAGAAAATTCCCCGTTTGACGGCGCCGAAAATACCGAATGGCCCGGGCATGAACAGGATCCGTCCGATCTTTGCGGTGCGCTCGTAGTCGAGAATGTTGGCTTCGCTGAACTCGCTCCTGGTGCGCATCCACTCCAATTGGCCTTGCGACGTTGCGGCTAAGGATCCGATGTCTGCAACGGCTACGATCAGCGCCGATGCGGTTTCCGCGGGCGTCTGTCCGAGGCAGAGTTTCGCCACCGCCGTCTTTTTTTCCGCAGTTTCTAACCAATAGAACCGGTACGGCTGCGTGTTGAAGCTAGAGGGAGCATGGCGGGCTGCATTGAGGAGTTGCTCGCGCATCTCCTTGGGAATTTCGACCGGCTCAAAGACTTTAACAGCTCTCCTTTGGAAGATCGCTTCGAGGGTTCCGTTCATAAACACCTCTATGTTGTCATTACAACATAGGAGTGTTGCAAATGCAACATGAAAGTCACCGGAGCAGGCCCGCTGCGTCTGGTTGGCAGAAACGCTGTGTGTAGTAGTATTGCTGTTATTTTGTAGTAGTAGCGTGACGTCCAGGACTTGCTCAAGAAGCTCGCGGAAATTCATTGAGGGAGATTCGTTCCATGAAAAAAATGCAGGCCCTTTTTCTGGCGCTGTCGCTCATTGTTGGTAGCCGGCTCATGGCTCAATCGCCAGCGCCTGCCACCACCAACCCGGGAAAAACACGTGGGTCCGCGTTCGGGCAGTGGAACCCGCAGAAGTCGAACACCACCGCTAGCTTGCACGGATTGAGCATCGTCAATGCAAACGTCGTCTGGGCCAGCGGCACAGGTGGGACATTTGTCCTTACGACGGACGGAGGCGAGACGTGGCAGGCGGGAACCGTCCCGGGTGGCGAGAAGCTCGACTTCCGCGGCGTATATGCCGTCAACGCGAAGACCGCTTACCTGATGTCGATCGGCAACGGGAATGAATCGCGGATCTACAAAACGACAGATGCGGGCAACACCTGGTTGTTGCAATACACCGAGCAGAATCCGAAAGCGTTCCTCGACTGCATGGCCTTCTGGAATGCGACGCACGGCATAGTGGTCGGCGATCCCGTGGACGGCAAGTCCGAACTATTGACAACCTCTGACGGTGGCGCGCACTGGACGCCGCTCCGGCCGGACTCGATACCTCCGGCAAGTGCCGGCGAAGGCTCGCCGGCCTCTGGGACCTGCATCGCGACATATTCCGAAAACAAAGAAGGACAGGAAACCTGGCACGCATGGTTTGTGACCGAGCACGCATCGCGCGTCTTCCACACCAGCGATGCGGGCAAGACTTGGACGGCCTCCGAGGCGCCGCTCGTCACAGGTCTGAACCAGGGCATTTTCTCGATCGCCGTGGTGGACGCCAACCGTCTGGCGATTGTCGGCGGCGACTACGATCATCCGCAGATGGTAAAACCTAATTCGGCCTATTCTGACGACGGCGGCAGGACGTGGAAAGAAAGCAGCCACCGTCCCGCTGGATACCGCTGGTGCGTCGCGATCGTGCCCGGCACTCCCGGTCCCACCGCGTTCGCGGTCGGGCCAACCGGAATGGACTACTCGATCGATGGCGGAAAGAAGTGGGATCAAATGAACGAAGTGAGCGCCAACACGATAGCCTTCGCCGACGCTCACCACGGCTGGGCCGTGGGACGGAAGGGACTGATTCTCAAGTTCGAAGGCGCTGTACCGGACGGGACGGCGAGCACGTCGGAACGCGCCTCCCGCAGCAGTTTTCGTGATTGTGCCGAGTGTCCTGAGATGATGGTGGTTCCGGCGGGACATTTCATCATGAGCTCATCGGCGCCGGAAAAAGCCTGGGCCGCGACCCACGGCAGTAGTGCGGAAGCGGTCGCCGACGAAGCTCCGCAGCATAATGTTTCGCTGCCATCGTTCGCCTTAAGCAAGTACGACGTGACGCGCGGCGAATACGCGGCCTTCGTTCGAGAGACGGGACGTTCCGGTGGCGATGGATGCGGTCGCGACAGCTACGAATGGAAGAAATTGCCGGACCTCACTTGGCAGCATCCTGGCTATAAACAGACCGATCGCGATCCGGTCGTGTGTGTTAACTGGCAGGACGCGAAGGCTTATATTGCATGGTTGAATAACAAAGTGCGCCAAAGTTCGTCGGCGTCGGGCGACGGCCCTTATCGGCTGCCTAGCGAATCGGAGTGGGAATATGCGACACGCGCCGGGACGAGCACACGATTCTGGTGGGGTGACGATGATGCGGCAACCTCAGATCATGCCTGGTACAAAAACAATTCGGATGGACATACTCATCCGGTGGGATTAAAGCTCGCGAATGGCTTTGGCCTTTACGACATGGTGGGGAATGTCTGGCAATGGACCGAAGATTGTTACGACAACAGCTACACCCCGGCCCCTACGGATGGTCGCGCGAACGAGACTCCTTCGCGCGACCCCCAGGCGAAAGACAGCGTTGGCAACTGCCTCCGCGTGGATCGAGGAGCATCGTGGTTCTTCCCTCCATGGGCTTTGCGTTCTGCGACGCGCGAAAGGAACCCCGCCGACTATCGAGACGCGTACATGGGCTTCCGTGTCGCAAGGACGCTGCCTTAAGGGAGCAGTTTACCTCGTGAATTTCCGCCGCATTTACATTCTTGGAGCAAGTTTGACTGACAGACAAGGCCAGATCCTCTTCTGCGACAGGCTCCCACGGCAACTCGGACGCAATCCAGTGATCTGCGCTACGCGCAAAAGGGGCCTTCAGCTTGCACGAAATGGCAGTGGAAGATCTTGCCTTGGATGATCGCTTGCCATGAACACAGCAGAATGACATCTCCGCAGAAACAGGATTTGAACCGGGCTTTTTGATTTTTCTTCCAAGAGCCCGATCCTGTACCTTCTTTCTCGAAAAACGGATTGTCAGTAAAACGAACCCTCCGCTGCCAGGGAATGGATTCAAAGAACAACGAGCGCTTGCGTCCAACGGGCGTGAGACAAAAATGCTGGTTCGACTCAGGCGCTCTTCGGATTTTCGTGTGGAGTAAATCGCTGATTCTAAAGGTTGGTCGGGGCGAATGGATTTGAACCATCGACCTCCTGGTCCCGAAGAACGCGGTTTCGAAAATCTAAGTGCCGCTTCTGGTGTCGCTTACCGTTTACCCTGCCCTTGAATTGGACCGAAGATGGACCGAAACCTTGGGTGAACCCTTGTATCTCAACAATTCTTATCATTTGGATCGCGCGCGACACGAGGTAGCTCATTTGTTTCGCCCCGCACCTTGAACTAGCCACTTACACCGCATGCCTTGATTTAGCCGTTCCCTCTTAGCACACGAGCCACTCGCGGATCTGCTTTTCCGTCAAATTCCCGCCACAGAGAACCACCGCCACGTTGCGTTCTGCAAAATCGCCCGGCGAAGCTAGCACCGCCGCCAACCCCGCCGCGCCAGCCGGCTCAACGAGCAATCCCGCACAAGAAAAAACCAGTCTCATCGCCGCAACGATCTGCTCGTCCGTAACAGCCTTAATTTCATCGACAATCCCTTTCATATCTGTCACTGCTTCCGGCACGGGAATACGCACGCCAATACCATCCGCAATCGTACTCATAGCTTCCGTTTCTACAGGTTCGCCTCTTTCGAATGACTGGCGCATGCAGTCAGCGCCGGTCGCGCACACGCCAGTTATCCGCGTCGCTGGACTGCTCGCCTTAATCCACCGCGCATTGCCATTAATCAGCGCGCCGTTTCCCACGGGCAACAAAATTTCGTCGAACGCAGCATCCGCTTCCAACAATTCCACCGCAATCGATCCCGCGGCTTCCGAAATCTCCGGCTCCAGTCCATCCTCGACAAACCACGCGCCTTCTTCCATCGCCACGCGCCGCGCTTCCTCCTTCGCCGCGTCGAAGTCGTGCCCGGCAAGCTGCACATCCGCTCCAAGTCGTCGCATTCGGTCCACTTTCAGAGGATTTGCCGAGACAGCCGCATACACTACAATCTTGCGTCCGCGCGTTCTTCCCGCATACGCCATCGCTTGTCCAAAATTCCCGGCACTTGCGCACACAAGGGGGCGCTCGTCACCTCGCGCAATCGCTTGCTGAAGAAAAAAGTCTGCCCCGCGTCCTTTGAAACTCCGGATCGGATTCGCCGTCTCCACCTTGAGCGTAGCGCGGCAGCTCAGCGCATCATTGATCGCCTCGCATTCGAACTGCGCACTATGGATAAACACCGGATCGATGCTCGCCTCCGCCTTCGCAATTCGATCGAGCGACAATCGATGCTTCGGACGTCCAGCCCCCACCAGTCGCGCGTGCTCTTCAATCGGCCGAACGGCGTCCGGACCCCAGGCGCGCTTCAACATCAGAATCCCGTCCAGATGATCTACTTCGTGCTGGATTAGCTCCGACAAATCAGCAGGCAATTGCTCCCAATTCCTCCTCCGCCATCGCTCGTCAAAGTACTGAACCGAAATGCTGCGATGCCGCCGCACGTGAACCACCCGGTCCGGCACGCTCAGGCAATCGTCCTAAACTTCAAACAGTTCATCGCTTCGCCATGTAATCTCCGGATTGATCAGCGCAAGCGGTTTTGCGCCGAGGTTCAGCACGATGACCCTCTTGTCGATCCCCACTTGCGGAGCTGCCATCCCGCGGCCATAACCGTGCAGCCGCCGAAAATGTCCGAGCGTTCCATGCATCAACCCGATTTCGGCCAGAAGGTTCCCGTCGTGTCGCGCCACTTCCTGAGCCACTTTTTCTAGGCGCGGATCACCCACAATAAGTATCGAAAGCCTCTCGCGATCCAAATCCGGAACATCAATCATGTGAGTTGTTTGTTGTTGAAGTTTGCATCTCCTACGTAAATCTGTCGATCCCCAACCAAGCAATGTCGTGCTGCGTTTCGCCCCTCATGGCCAAGTCCGCCAGGATTTCTCCCACTACGCTCGAAAATTTGAACCCATGACCGGAACAAACCGAAGCCACCGCTACCTGCGGGTGGGTCGGCAGCAAACCGATGACAAAGTGCTCGTCAGGGGTATTGGTGAACATGCAAGTGCTCATCGACAAAATGGAGCCGCATCCATCTGGGAAATAACGTTCGCCACATTAGCGCAACACTTGCTCGTCCTCGGCATGGCATTCGCGGTCCACTTGATCGGGATTCACCTGCTCATTCCTGTGATGGTAAAGCCCGATCTTGAATCCGGAAATCCCAAAGACGGGGAATCCGTAGTAGTGTCCTTCGTCAACTTGCAAGTTAAAGACCGGAAAAATCTCCGGCCGAAATAATTCTGGCTTCGCGGGCTGAAACCAACCGACCACCTGCCGCTCCGGCACTGCTTTCTCTTTAAGCGCTGGAACAAACTCAGAAATCCACGGACCCGCCGACAGTATAAGTCTCTCAGCCGTGTAGCGTCCGGCTTCGGTAGTTACCTCGACACTATCGTGCTTCGGTTCCCAGCGTAAAACCTTCTCGCGAGCATGTATTTCCGCACCCAATTCCTGTGCCTGCATCACGTGCGCGGAAACACAAGCCTCAGGCACCAGGAATCCGCCTTCCGACTGCAAGAGCGCCATGAAATTGGACGGCAAACGATAGCCGGGAAAACGTATTGTAAGCTGCGCAGAGGTAAGGATTTCATGAGGCAGGCCGTGAATCTCGCAAGAGCACCTGGAGCCTTCAAAAACATTACTTCCTGCGCGCCCCGCATCAATAGATCCCGTAATATGTAACAACTTCGTCGCGGAGCGCGATTCGAGTTCCCCCCAGAGTTCGAACGCGCGCCGCAGCAGCGGGACGTACGACGGATGCTCGAAGTAAGAGAGCCGGATAATGCGCGTAACTCCGTGCGAGGACCCCCGATTGTGTGGAATATCGAACCGCTCCAAACCCAGGCATTTTTTTCCGCGCTTTGCCAGATGGTAGAGTGCAGCACTGCCCATGGCGCCGATTCCCAAGACAATCGCGCTATATCCCTTGCTCATCGTGCCTTAACCTAGTGGCCTGGAAATGAACAGTGATGCCATTCATGTCTACGCCGCGCGGTTAAGCGGCGGCTCTGAACGCCGAAGCCTCTCGATGTTGGAAGCCACTGCGTCCGCAATGTCCGCATAAGAACCATCCGTCACACCGGCCACGTGCGGAGTGGCGATTACATTCGGGAATTTTAGGATTGGGTCATCGGGAGGAAATGGCTCCGTCCAGTAGACATCGAGTCCAGCTCCGCCCAAATGACCGCTGGCAAGCGCTTCGTGAAGCGCGCGATAGTCGATGAGTCCGCCACGCGCTGCATTGACAAGAAGTGCTCCAGCAGGCAACGCCGCAAACGTGGCGGCATCAACCAGCCCACGCGTCTGGTGCGCGAGCCTGACGCAGAGCACGAGCACGTCCGTCTGCGATAAAGCTTTCTGCCGCTCGCTCGAACTAAAGCATTCGTCGAGCGCAAATTCCGCAGCTTTGGGCGCAGCTGGATCGCGCGTAATCCCAATGAGCCGCACGCCCATAGGGCGAAGCCGGTGGGCCAGCGCGCGCGCTGTCGCGCCCAGTCCGTATAGGCACACGGTGCAGCCTGCCAGCATACGACCCAAGGGCGCACCAAGAATGCCTACACGAAGGTTCGCTTGCGCGGCTGGCAACTGCCGAAGAAGGGCCAGCGTGAGCAACAGCGCGTGTTCCGCCACGGAATCCGCGTTGTTCCCCGAGGCCGGCACATTGGCTACCCAGATACCACGTGCACGGGCGGCGTCGAGGTCAACTCCTTCGAGTCCGGAGCCCCATTGCTGAACGAGGCGGAAATCTCCCCCTTCCATAAGCGTCTCGTCCAAGATCGTCATCATGGGAATTACGACATCTGCTTTGGCAAGCGCTTGGCGGAGGTTCAGGCGATCAGAGACCTCGATTTCATCGTCGTTGAAGGTCAGCCGTTCTTTCAGCAACAAGTGAGAGGCGGGGAAACAGCCACCGCAAAAAAGAATCCGCAAATCATCCTCCCGGGAAGATAGCTCCCGTGGTGTACTGGAATTTCTCCATTGCCGCTTCAAAGAAACTCAGCTCTGTAGCTCCCGATGGAAGGGGCCTTCAGCTTCGGCGCGGATGGACGCGACCGCCGAACTTATGCCGCTGCCATCGAGTGTTCGCACGCGGAGCGAATACAGATTCGTTCTTCGATTTGTTTGACGTTCCGCAGAAGGGAATCCAGATCATCCCATACGAAAAGAAAACGCCCAGATAAACTGTCCGCACGGCCCAAGCCTAGTTCAAGAACCAATCGGGCGGGGCGATCTGCAGATACATCCAGGCCTTCATCGCGGATTCTCCTGAACCAGGGAAGCCACTTTTGGCCATCACCAGAGCGCAAGGAATGCTCGGCCATGGAAGTACGGACGGTGCCCGGCCCCACCGAAAAAATACTTATACCGTGGGATTTTACCTCTGCGGCCAAAGTCTCCGTAGCCGAAACCAATGCCGCCCTGCTAGTGGCATATGACAGTGCGGGAATACTCCACGATCGAACTCTTCGGCGATTATCGCCCGGACACCAAAGCGATTCGCCTTTGGATGCGAACCGCTAGGCAGAAGAAGGTCACGTCATTCGGAACTTTCCTGAGCACCCTTTGCCATGAGTTTTGTCACCATCTTGATTTCCATCGTTTCGATTTCGGAGACTCTTGGCACACTCGAGGCTTCTATACCCGTGCTGCTGTCCTCTATCACCAAGCGAAGGGGACTTCGCTGAAGCGGCTGGTTTGGGTTCCCATGAATCGGGCCCGTTGGCGAATCGATTGGCAGCGGACGAATAGCCCGCAAATACTGCTCCCATCCAGGTTCAATTAGCAGAGGTCATCAAAGTGTGCTATAGCCTTGAGTTCCCCTGAACATCTGCCCTGCAGCTAGAATAACTGAGCGTCCAAAGTGACCGGCGCACTGGCCGCCGCACCTTCATTCTTCGTATTGTCCAATTTCGTGCTGACCGGATAGCGCCTCATCTGCGCCGCGTCGTAGGGGTTGAGAATGTCTTTGATCGCATCAAAATTCCTCACATCGGGGTCGAGCCACAAGTTGTACTTGTCAGGTGGCACGATCACCGGTCGTGCATGTCCTCAACGAGAGAATTCGGTGTCGTCGTCAGGATCATGCAGCTTTCGATGACTTCACCTTCGGGACTTTTCCATTGGCCCCATAGGCCCGGCGAGCGCAAAGACATCTTCCTCACCGACTTCAAAACAGTACGGCTGCTTTACGCGCCCCATTGCTCGCCATTCGTAAAAGCCGTCCGCGGGGATGAGGCATCGTTTGCTCAGGATTGAACTCGAAATGCCGGCGTCTTGGCGACTGTCTCCGACCGTGCATTGAGTGTTCGAGTGCCGATGGTCGTGTCCTTCGCCCAACGAGGGGTCAGGCCCCACCGCATCATCGTGAAGTGGCGAACCTTTTTCCCGTGTTCGTGGCGCACAGTCAAGACAGGCTGCGTCGGTGCGATGTTGTAGCGAGGCGCGTTATCAATTTCGTTCGCTGCCTGGAATTGTTTAGCCAGCGCGCGTTCCGAATGCGTTAGCAGCTTCGCGGCAAGGCGGCGGTTCTTATTGCTTTCGTTTTGATCCGCCATGCGTGCACTTGGAAATGCGGACCTACAGTTTTCGAAAAGCAGATTCAGTTCTGCATCAGACGCCAACGCCGCCCGAAATGCTCCATTCGTCTGACGAATTCCTTTTATCTATACAATTCATTGGACAGTTAGCCTTGAAAAAGCGAGTATTGCGCCAGTTTTCGGCGTTCTGGCGACCACTCGGGCAGGATTGTTCTCCATCGGCTCATTTTGCCGGAACGAATGACGCGGCTCCACCCGTTTTTTTTGATGCCTAAGTGGAAGCGGCAAAACAAAAAAAGAGGGGCAGAGCTTCACGGAATGGCTTAAGGGAGGAACATAGTTTATGAAGACGAATCTGTGGAAAGCCACTTGGAAGTCGACGCTGGTGATGGTTGCAGTTTCCATAGGCTTGGCGATGCCTGCCCGTGGACAGACCAGCCCCTCTACCGGAGCAATCCAGGGCGTAGTGCAAGATCCGAGCGGTGCAGTTGTTTCCGGCGCTGCGATAGCTCTGGTCAACCCTACCCTGGGTATAAACCGCGCAGTTCATTCTGCCTCGGACGGTACCTTTCTGTTCCCTCTCCTCCAGCCAGGCAGCGGATATGAAATCACGGTTGAGCATTCCGGTTTTCAGAAAGCAAGCGTCTCCAACGTGGCTGTTAAGGTCACACAGATCACCGCGGTTAATGTCCGCTTGGTGGTGGGCAGCGTAACCCAGCAAGTCGTTGTCAGCGGCGCAGCCACTCCAATCCATACATCCGATGCGACGCTCGGCGACACGCTGACTTCAAGAGTTATTGAGAGCATGCCGCTGCCGACGCGCGATGTTCTGGATATTTTGGCAACTGACGCGGGAGTGGTCTCGCAGTTGACCTCTCCGGCCGCAACAATCCTGCAGGGCTCGGAGGCCATGTTCGTGGGTGGAAATCGCGCCACATCCAACAACTATATGGTCAACGGGATCGACGCGAACAATTTCGAATTCCACACTTTGGCAACAGGGATCGTCCCCATCCCCAACCCGGATGCCGTCGAGGAGTTCCGGACAGAGACCAGTCTGTACGATGCCAGCACAGGATTCAGTGGCGGGGGCAATATCGTCCTCGTCACGCGGCGCGGCACGAATAAATACCACGGAACGGCATACGAATTTCTGCGCAACACGGATATGAATGCCAACGACTTCTTTTTTAATGCCGCCGGAAAGCCGCGTCCAGTCATGCAGCAAAACCAATTTGGATTTTCCATGGGAGGCCCGGTGCCCAAAACGCCGAACACCTATTGGTTTTTCAACTACGAAGGGCAGCGTCAGCGTAACGGTGTGACCGGCGCGGCGACAGGACTGCTTCCCGTGCTCCCGGACGATCGAAGCGCCGCTTCCCTGGCATCACTCTATAACCTTCCCCAAAACGCTATCGATCCGGTGGCAATCGCCATTCTGAACGCCCCGGGGCCTTACGGCGGGAAACTCTTCCCTAGCGGTTCAGGCGCGCCACAAGGGGAACTCGGATCATTTGCGTTTTCCTCCCCTGCGCAACTGAATAGCAATCAATACAACGCCCGCATTGATCACAGCTTTCGGATCGGTGGTGTAGACAACCAGTTCAGCGTTTCCTACTTCGCGAATCCCGATACGTTCACAAACAGCAGCGGCGCAAACGGCAGCACGATTGGCCAGCCCTATCAATACCTTCTCCAAAACGAGACACTTTCAGTTCAGGATACCCAAACCATTCGCCCGGACCTGCTGAACAGCATCAATGTGGGATTCACATACAACAAACGGGACATTGGGGCGATCCACCCGCTGACGCTGAACGATTTTGGAATGACGCGGTTTAATTCTTCGATTATCGACCGAGGGCCCAATTTTTCCTTTGCGGACCAGGTGAATTGCTGCGGCGCGAGCGTTTCTGTGGGTGAGACGCAGCACAACGAATCGCAGGATTTCCGGGATATGCTGTCCTACTCTCATGGCGTGCATTTCTTCCGTTTCGGCTTTGAAGCGCGCACCCAGCAGTTCAATTTCGGCTCCCCGCTCGACCCTGGCTCGCTTTTCTTTCAGGGTGGTCTGGCCGATACGCTCTACGGCCCGCCGAGCGATCCCAATGCCGATCTTTCCATTCGTGATTTCCTCGTCGGAGCGCCTTTTTTCATCAGCATTGGCAGCGGACTGAACGATTTTGAGTACCGCGCCCATGATTTTGGGCTCTTCGGTGAGGACGATTATCACTTGACGAGTCGGCTTACCTTGAATCTTGGTTTGCGCTGGGATTATTTAGGCAATATCACCGAGAAGCATGATTTGATCGCGAATTTCGATCCCTCCTTGCTAACCCCGCTGGCCATGCAAACCGGCGGCCCGGGTCTGCAGGACGGATTCGTGATTCCCTCCGGCACCCCGAAGTTTGGTACTCCCGGAGTCTCGAAATCCACTTACAACAACCAGCCGCTCAAGGATTTCGAGCCGCGAGTCGGTTTTGGACTCGACGTGTTGGGGAATGGCCGCCTGGCGCTTCGCGGCGGATTCGGCTTGTATTTCTCTCGGATTGGGCCTTTTGGCCTGCTGCAGACCATCAGCAATCCGCCTTTTGCGCTGAGCACGGCGATCGTCAATACCTCACAGGCACAGATCCTCTCCGATCCGTTCCCCACGCTTCCGCTCCCAAGCCAGTTTCCTATCTTCACGCCGTTTCCGCAGCTCACTTCCCTCAACTCTGACGGCTCGCCCAATTTTACGGGTCCACAGTTGAATGTCATCGAGTTGCAGCGCGACGCGCACCCGCCGTACACCGAACAGTGGAACCTGACAACGGAATACCAATTCCTTAAGGGCTGGACCATACAGGTTGGCTACATGGGTTCCCACGGCATTCACCTTCAGGATTTCCAAGGCTTGAACAACGCTTTGCTCCGCAATGCCAACAATCCTGGCCCCTCGGGTCTGGACGTGAATTCCGCGCAGAATCGGGAATCCCGTGTTCCCTACGTGGGCATCAGCTCGACGGGAATGCTGGCGCTCACGGACGCGGGACCTTCGAGCTACAACGCTCTGCTTGTCACGCTGAGTCACGAGTTTTCTCGCGGCCTATTTCTCAAAGCTGCCTACACCTTTTCGAAAACCATCGACAATGTACAAGCACAGGCAGGTTTCGAACCCACTGTCGGTCCAAGCGGAAATCAATTTCTCCCGCAGCTCAATCGAGGCATCTCCAATTTCGATGTCCCGCATCGCCTGGTGCTCACCTACGTCTACGACATCCCGGGACCCAGAAGCGGATGGCAAGCAGCCGTTCTGAATCACTGGACTTGGTCGGGGATCACCACGCTTCAATCCGGCTTCGCGGGAGAAATCGATCAGTTCACCGCGGGAAACTCCCTGTCGGGAACCGATGGATACGGCATCCTGACACGGGGTTGCGCGCTCGTGAATGGAGGCAATGTAAGCGCCCACACACTCGATTACCTCAATAGATCTTGCGTATCGACGACCGCTGCGCTTCTGAGCGGAAGCACGTTCGGCCCGTTGTCTCCCTTCGAAGGACCTGGAAACCAGACCTATACCATCGATCCGAGCAACCCCGCAGCGATCGGCTATCTGCAAGGCCCATCCACTCGGGGCGCATTTTTTGGCCCGTTCGAGACGCGCTGGGACATGGCCCTGGCCAAAACTATTCCCCTGCGCAGGCTCGGCGAGCAGGGAAATTTACAGTTCCGCGCCGAGGCCTTCAAAACTTTCAATACACCGATCTTCAGCAATCCGCACAGCGTGGCCGGATTGTCGAGCTTCGGGAGAATTACCAGGACAATCGACAACACTGGCCGTCAATTGCAGCTGGCCGTTCGGCTGAACTGGTAATTGGGTGGGGGAGTGGAGGCACCGTCGCTCCTTTTTCTTCCTGGCGAGTGAAGGAGGTCAAGATCATGACTAAGTGGGACAACTCAGTGTGTATCGTCTCGTTGGCTCTCACCTGCTTGCTTTTTGGCGGGGCTTCGCTCGCTGCGCGGACCGTGCCGCCTAATTTTTACGACAGCATGCAGTGGCGCCTCATCGGCCCCTTTCGGGGCGGTCGCGTGGAAGCGGTGACGGGGATCCCTGGCAATCCGCTCGTCTACTATTTTGGTTCAGTTGCGGGCGGCGTGTGGAAAACGGTGGATGGAGGCCACACGTGGATGCCGCTGTTCCAAAAAGAGCCCGTTTCCTCGATTGGCGCCTTAGCCATTGATCCTTCCGATCCGGAGGTAATTTACGTCGGCACGGGAGAGGCCTGCCCTCGTGGCGATATGTCCTTCGGCGATGGTGTTTACAAATCTTCGGATGGCGGAAAGACCTGGTCAAACTTGGGCCTGAACGGTACACGGCACATCGCCAAGATCATCGTGGATCCACGAAACCCGGAGGTAATCTATGTCGCTGCGCTCGGCTCGGTGTATGGGCCAAGCGAAGACCGCGGAGTGTTTCGTTCGAGTGACGGAGGAAAAACCTGGCAAAAAGTGCTTTTCCACGATGCCAGCACGGGGGCCATTGATCTGGCGATGGACCCACACAATCGACATGCACTCTTTGCCGCCCTCTGGCAGGTTCGACGAAAACCTTGGGATTTCACCAGCGGCGGTCCAGGAAGCGGACTCTACCGCTCAACTGATGGCGGGGACCATTGGACAGAAATTAAAGGCCATGGTCTTCCTGTCGGCGTGCTCGGCCGGATCGGCGTCAGTGTGGGTGCCCAGTCGAATCGGATTTATGCCATCGTTGAGGCGAAAGATGGCGGCCTTTACCGTTCCGACGATGGGGGGACAAATTGGAATCGCGTGAACGGAAGCTGGGATTTGCGCGGCCGCCCCTGGTATTACTCCCATATTTTTGCCGATCCCGGCGATGTTGATGAAGTCTATGTCTTTAGTTTCGGGGCGTATCGCTCAGTGGATGGGGGAAAGACGTTTGCTGCGCTTTACACACCGCACGGAGATTACCACGCACTGTGGATTGATCCTCGGGACTCCCGGCGGCTGATTGTGGGAAATGACGGCGGTGCCACGATTTCGGTCGATGATGGGACGAGCTGGACTACAGAAGACAACCAACCCACGGGCCAGTTCTACCGCGTAGCTACGGACAATCGATTCAACTACTATCTTTACGGATCCCAGCAAGACCGGGGAACCGTTGCCATCAGCACAAGGAGCGACGAGGCCCTGATTGGGCAGAGGGACTGGTTTTCGGTTGGCGGGGGCGAGAGCGGATTTGTGCTTCCTTCGCCGCTCAACCCTGACATTGTCTATGCAGGCAGCCTGTACAGCGCATTCACGCGCTTTGATCGAAGCGCCGCGCAGTCGCGGGATATTTCGCCTTGGCCTCTCAATGAACTGAATCTTCCGGCCAAAGATGCTCGCTATCGCTTCGGATGGACGGCGCCAATGTTGATCTCTCCGCATGATCCGCACACCTTGTACATAGGGGCGCAAGTGCTCTTCACAACCCGGGATGAGGGAAGAACCTGGAATGTCATCAGCCCTGATCTGACGCGAAACGACAAATCGAAACAGAATTCTGCCGGCGGCCCAATCACCCAGGACAACACGACAGTTGAATACTTCGACATGATTTCCACAATCGCGGAGTCGCCGGTCGAATCGGGACTGATTTGGGTAGGAACCGACGATGGTTGGGTCCAGATCACGCGCAATGGCGGCAAGAGCTGGGAGAACGTCACGCCTAAAGGAATGCCGGAATGGAGTCTCGTGAGCATGATCGAGCCGTCTCGATTTTCTGCCGCTACCGCTTATGCCGTTGTCGATGACCATCAGCTCAATGACTTCATGCCGCACATTTATCGCACCGTCGATTTCGGCCGCACCTGGACATCTATCACCGAAGGTTTGCCGGCCAATTCGTACGTGCACTCGGTGCGCGAAGATCCCGCGCAACGAGGCTTGCTTTACGCGGGAACGGAAACCGGAGTCTTTGTCTCGTTTGATGATGGGGCTCACTGGCAATCACTTCAACTGAACCTTCCGACGGTGCCGGTGTATGACCTCGCGATCCACGAAAACGATTTGGTCATAGCGACTCACGGACGCGGCTTCTGGGTTCTCGACGACCTTGCCCCCTTGCGGCAGGCCGAGAAAGCTTTGGCCAGCACCGGTTTTTATCTCTATCGACCCGAGTCCGCTTATCGTGTGCGCGGCAATAATTTCTATGCCACAGTGTCTTCGGGCGCGCCAAGCAGCCCTCTGGCAGGACAGAATCCTCCCGCCGGCGCGATACTCGACTACTACCTCCCCGTACAGCCTCAGACATCCGCCAAGCTAGAAATCGTTGACGATAGGGGAAGGAGTATCCGAAAGTTCGAACTCCGCTCGGCCGCAGTTTCAGCAGGCGGAAAGCAAGTGCTCATCAGCGCGGGCGCTGTAACCCTCGCGGACGGACAGGAGTATGGGACTGAGCCCACGCTGCACCGCGGTTTCAATCGCTTCGTCTGGGATCTGCTATACGCAGGGGCCGAGAACAGCCCCAAGGGCGCGAGAGTCCCCGCGCCGCTGGTAGTGCCGGGGAATTACACGGTGCAACTCACTGTCGATGGCAAAACTCAGAAGCAACCGCTCGTGGTGTGCGAGGATCCTCGGGTCCAGGTTTCTCTCGCGCATTTGCAGGCACAATTCAACCTCCAGAGCAAAATCGCGGATCGGTTGAAAGAGGCCGCGGTCGCTGTTGCTGAGATGAAGCAGGTGCGTGGCGAGCTTCTGGCCCTCGGCAAGCGAATGGATGCATTGGGAAGCCCAGAGAGACTTAAGAAAGTCCTCGATAACATAGAGAGCAAAACAGAAGATGCGGAAAGGTCCATCACAGGTTGGAAAGCGGCGGGCGATGGCTATTCTCTGAACTACCCGCCTGCGTGGGATGACCAGATGAACTGGCTCTTCATGTTTACTGGAGCTGGCGACGGAGCGCCTGGGCAGCCGTTCCTCAAATTGTACGACGAGCTCAGCAGCGAGCTGACTGTTGACCTGAACCGCTGGCACGAAATCAAGGCTGCCGATCTTGCGCAACTGAACGAGTTGATTCGAGAGAACAAGATACCAGCAATTGCCCCCTTCGCCCTTCCGTCGAGCCGCTAGGATCGAGGGAGGGGCGTTTAATAGGCGAACGGATTGTCGGGGAATGTCAGAATGGGATGATGCCCGCCGGCGAGTGCGTCGCTGAAATGCAGGAGCCACATTCCGATTCCCGAAGCTCCTTGCATGTAGCCGGTCTGCGCAACAGCAATATCTGGCCGGACCCGAGTTTCCACCTGAACCCAACGGTAGGCTTTGCCATTCTCATCGGCAAGTTCCACGAGCTTTTGGCTGCCATCCTTGGCCGCCCTGAGCCATCGGCGATCATGAGTGACCAGAAAGGCATCATAGAGAAACTCCGATTCCGCAGCGACCCCGCAGCACATGCTGACATTGTGCCAAACGCCTGGGGTGACCGCCTTTGCCGGGCCTCCGTTGGCTACGACGGCTTCCGCACATTTCTCCACAAGCTCCCGCCAACGGGTATCGCGAGTCACCTGATATAGTCTATAGAATAACCGTGCTGTTCCAGCCGGTCCGTGGCACCAGCCGAGGTAGTAAAGATCTTTGTGCTCGCTGTCGTGGTAGATCATGCAGTAGCGATCATTCAAGTCGGCGATGGACAGCAAGTACTTCGCGCCAGCAAGCGCCGCATCGAGGAACTTCTTTTGCCCTGTGGCCTGGTACAGCGTAGCTAGGAAATAAGAAACACCGGAGGTGCCGTGCGAGAAATTGGGCATCTCCCGAGGATAGCTGGGATCCATCATCCACATCAGGCTACCTTGTTTTCGCTGGGCGATTGCGATCAAGAAATCGCCGGCACGCACGGCAAGCTGCCTCGCTCCCGGAGCCTGGAGGTGATCGGCGGCCCAAAGCAGGAACAGGCCCGTGCCGCTTGAGCCTGCGATGATATCGGTGACATCGTTCCACTTGGCTCCTGTGGGTGTCTCCTGCGCGCGTTCTTCCAGCCAGCGCACGCAGCGGAGAGCGCCATCGCGGTAACGCGCGTCATGCGTGATCAGGTAGGCTTCTCCAAGTGTAAAGCCAGAACCAGCGAGGCCTTCATAGAATCCGGTTCCATCCTTCTCTGAGATCGATGCAACAAGAGCGTCGGCCCCCTTCTTGCCCTGTTCGAGGAAGTCCCGGTCCTGCGTGTAACGATAGGCTTCAAGAAAAAACAGAATCGGACCGGGAGTACCGGCATACAGGGTGGTGTTGACGCTCTTTGGATTTCGAGGGTCGGCGGGCCAGACAATTCCGTTTCCCGTGTTCGAGCCGTTTTCCTCAATCCACTGCGCTGCTCCTAAAGCCGCGCGATGGTACGAGTCTTGCGTTCGTCCTCGCGATCCACTCGAAACGGAAAGCACCGCAGAGGCCGCCACCGCTGCAATTCGTAAATGCCTGCTCATTCGCGTTCACTCCCTTTGCAACAACCATGCAGGATTTTTTTGACCTGCGCCGTGCTCAGTAAGGGAACGGGTTATCAGGAAAGCGGATTACCGACCGGTGTTGTCCGGCGAGCGCAGCGCCGAAATGCAGCAGCCACATACCTATTCCCGAGGCCCCCTGCATGTAGGAGGTTTGCGCAATGGCGTAGTCCGGCCGAACGAAGGTTTCGACCTGTACCCAGCGATACGCTCCGTCGCGCACCTCGGCTCTCTTCAGCAAATCTTCGCTGCCTTCTTTGGCCGCTTCGAGCCATTTGCGATCATGAGCCACCAAATAAACGTTGTAAAAAAACTCGGACTCCCCGGCAGTGCCGTCACAGATGCTGACGTTGCGCCACACGCCCGGATTCGGCACCTGTTTCGGTTGGCCACTGCGCCAGACAGTGAGCGTCTTGGCCGATTCCGCTGGTATGGTCGCGAAAGCCTTCTCCGGCCCTCCGAAAATCCGCGTGGCTGCGGCGCACTTTTCCACTAATTCCAGCCACTTCGGCTCTCTTGTAATTTGATAAAGGCGATAGAAGAGGCCAGCGGTTCCGGCCGGGCCATGCGCCCAATCGAGATAAAAGAGATGGGTGTTGTGATTGTCGTGATAGACCAAGAAATACTGCTTCGTGGAATTGGCGATCGCAATCAGGTGTTTGGCACCTTTGCGCGCAGCCGTAAGAAACTCTTTGCGCCCGGTAGCCTGATAGAGCGTAGCCAGAAAGTATGCCACCCCAGCCGTGCCATGACAGAAATTTGGCATCTCGAAGGGATAGCTGTTGTCCATCATCCATTTGAGCCCGCCCCCCGGCTGCGGCTGGCCGACTCGAATCAAATGCTCACCAACCCGCATGGCCAAGGCACGAGCCTCGGGCGCCTGCAGGTGGTCGGCGGCCCAAAGCAGGAAGAGCCCGGTCCCGCTGGCTCCGCTGATGATGTCGGTGACCTCGTTCCACTTGCTTCCGCCTTCAGTATTCGTCGCTTTCCCTTCAATCCAGTGCAGGCATTGCAGAGCACCTTCTCGATACTTGGCATCGCGGGTGATCAAGTAGGTCTCGCCTAAAGTAAAGCCGGAGCCTGCAAGTCCGGTGTACAAACCGGTGTCGTCATTCTTCGAAATGGATGCAAGGAGCGCGTCAGCTCCCTTGAGGGCTTCTTCGAGATACGCGCGATCTCCCGTATAGCGGTAGGCCTCCAGGAAAAAGAGAATCGGGCCAGGAGTGCCCGCGAAAAGAGTTGTGTTCACGCTCTTCGGATCCTCGGGATTGGCGGCCCAAACGATGCCCGATTCCTTTGCTATGCCATTCGTCTGGAGCCACTGCGCCGCTCCGATGGCTGCCTTCTCGTAAGGCGAATTCGCCGCCTGCGAGGGAAGAGCGGAAATCACTACCACGGCCAGGAACCCCGCGATAGCCTGGAGCATCTGTTTCATTGACCCACCTCCGCCGCACCGCTGTTATTTGTGAAAGACTACCCGGCCATTCTTGACGACGATAATGATGTTCCTCAAGCTCTTGATGGACGCGAGCGGGTCGCCGTGAACGACGATGAGATCCGCGCGAAGGCCCGCTTGCGCTGTACCGAAATCATCTCCTTTGCCGAGCCAAGAAGCCCCGTTCCCCGTGGCCGCTTGGATGATCTGCTGACGAGGAATACCAGCCTGCTCGTACGCCTCCAGTTCATCAAAGAGATTCCCGTCATCGGTCCCTGCCAAAAGAGGTACACCCGCTACTGCAGCATTGCGCACGAACTGTGACATCCGCTCATAACTCTGCTCCCACGTGGCAAATTCCTCGAGGCTGAGCTGTTTTCGAAGGGAAGGAGCGGGTGCCTGAATCGACAACGTCGGGTCAAAACCGATTTTCGCTTGCAGCATTCTTCCGATCAATTCCTGGGCGCGAACGCTATCGGGATCGATGGTTCGCCAATTCGCTTGCATTCGCGCCACGAGGTGCCATGCTGCGTCGAGAGTGCGGTCGGCACCCTGCGGCTGGGCGCTTGTCGGCAGAAATTCCGGCCACACACGGATGTGGTTGAGACCATCGATTCCGTCGCCGATTGCTTCGGTCCAACTCGTCCTTACTCCGATGTGGCCAGTGACCCGCAGGTGGTCTTGATGCGCAGCCTCGATCACGGCCTTGAGAACTTCCGGTTTCAGCAGAAAGTACACCTTTAAGAGATCCACGCCCTGAGCCTTGAGGGAGTCGACCAAGGATTTGGCTTGCTCTGGTTGATCGATCTGGACCGCAACCATGGGGTGGTAAGTGCCGAATCCATCGATCAGCGGGCCAGCCGTATAAATATCCGGACCCGGCTCGAGACCCAGCGCGATCGCTTCCTTAAAGTTCAAGCTATCCGCCAGATCGGCGCCCGGATCTCGGATGCAAGTAATGCCGCGGGAGAGCAAGCGTGATCCGTCAAAGGCGTCCCAGAAGTGATAGTGGTTATCCATCAGACCGGGAAGAACCGAATCACCTTGTACGTCGAACACGGGAACGCCGGTAACATCACTGGGGCGGAACGAGCCACGTTGGATCTTGGTAATGCGCCCATCCCGAATGAGAATGCTCGCGTCAGGAATGGGCGGACGACCGGTGCCATCGATCAAACGGGCATGGATGAGGAGGAGATTGGAGGGCGATTGCGGCGGAACAAGAAGTGATATCCGAAAAGGGATCGCCGCAAGTGCTCCGCTAGCAATATCGAGTCGATAGAGTTTGCGGGCGGCGCAAACAATCAAGGTGTTTGCGTCTCGCCCGAACGTAATTTGTTCATCCTGATATGCGTTGCGGAGGACCACGCGAGGCTTCCCGCCGCCCTCCGCTTGGTCGACACGGATCTCGTCTGCACCATTACCAGTCTCTACGTACGCAACCCGCGCTCCGTCTCGGCTCCATGCGACGCTGGTATCGTCGAAGCGGGTGTTCGTGAGGCGGATCGCTTGCCTCTTGTCCATGTCCAGCATGTAGAGATTTGCGCCGCCATAAAGCCCCGAGGACAGAAGAAGACGCTTTCCCGAAGGCGAGGGCGCAAAAGACCACTCGTGCCACCCGCGAGTTTCGGTAATCTCCTCCGGTTTTCCTCCGCGGGAGGAGATTTCCCAGATATGCGCATCGCCTTGGCCATGGCGCACAGTAAAGAAAATATACCCCCCCGCAGGATCATAGGCGATTTGGCCGATTACTCCGTCAGTTTCATAAAGGATGGCCGAAGTCCCCGCGGGAACATCGTAGACCACCAAATAACTCCGATAGTTTAGTTCATGCGAAAACGCCAGAAATGCACCGTCAGGCGACCATGCCGGGAAGCGGTCCCACCCAATGCCTGAAGAAAGAACTTGTCCCGTGCCGCCCGCAGAAGGCAATAGGCAGATTCTGCCCAGCACGCTTGCGGCAATCCAGGTTCCGTCGGGAGACATGGCCGGGTCTCTGGCGCCATGATCGACCACGACTGATCCTGAGCCGGCCCAAAGCGGCGAGGATAAAAAAGCCAGCGAGATCACCGAGAGAACAACCACGAAAAATGCAGACAGGCCGCTCGGAATCGAGGCTAGCCGGAAATTCCCCGCAGCATCAGAGCCGAGGAAAAAATATAGGCGTGGCTGATTGAAATCGGATTTCACGAGCTAGTCTCGGGCGACCTGGATCGTGACGGAAACTTCCGCCGTTGGCCGCAGCGCTGCGGCCACGCTGCAGTACTTCGCATTCGAGAGCTCTACTGCTTGCTTTACGGCATCCTCGGACAGATTCGGCCCCCTCAGCACGTGGTGGACTCGGATGGTTTGATAACTGCGGGGAGCCTCCTGGCGCCGCTCGCCTTGAACCTCAATCCGATAGTCGGTTACGCGCTCGCGTTTCTTTGCAAGAATATCGACGACATCCGAACCCATGCATCCTCCGATCGCGAGCAGCAACAACTCGACCGGCGTTGGCGCCGAGTTCCGTTCGCTGTTGGTCTCCATAAGCAGGGCCTGCCCACCCGGACTGATGCCCACAAAAAATCCGTTGCCGCCATAGTGCACGGTAGCGTTGATCTCTGCCATTCTGCTCTCCTTGCCTGATGTTTGGGTTGATGGACGACGTGACGAGCGTATAATGTGATTTCCTGCACTAGCTGTCCAATGAATTCGATAGATGAAACCCATGCTTTTTAGGAAACGGTTCGGGCGGATCACAACGGTGGATGAACCCTCAAGGAGGAGGTTCTGATGGAGCTTCGTCAGATCGAAATTTTCAAAATGCTTGCCGAGGAACTGAATTTTACGCGAACTGGCCGCAGAATCCACTGCGTGCAGTCCAATGTGAGTGTGCAGATCCGCTCTCTAGAAAGAGAATTCGGAGTCCAGTTATTTGAGAGATTGGGTCAGAGGGTGCGTCTGACAGCTCAAGGTCAGACATTCCTGCCTTATGCAGAACGCATTTTGCGACTGGTACAGGAGGCCACCGCAGTCACGAGAGGCGGTGAGAATCCAGCCGGAACCCTGATCATCGGCATGCCGGAATCGGTGCTCACTTATCGTCTGCCGCCCGTGCTTCAAATCTTTCGGGGGAACTGGCCGCACGTCGAACTGGTCTTCCGCGGAATCAGCTCCATTGAGCTCATTCCCTGCTTGGAACGCGGCGATCTGGATCTGGGACTGGTGATCGACGATGCGATCCGTAGTCCGGGAATTCATGCAGAGGTGCTGTGCAATGAAGCACTGGCGTTAACCGTGCAGCCGGGACATCCCCTCTTGCGGGCGCCGATTGTGCGACCCGAGGACCTCGGATCGTATACTTTTCTGCTTACGGACCAAGGTTGCGCGTATCGCTCCAAGCTTGAGACGGCGCTGGCGCACGTGCACGTTCGACCAAGGACCGTGATGGAATTTACGAGTGTAGAAGCCATCAAACAATGCGCGGCCCTAGGTATGGGAATTGCCTGCCTGCCCAGGATTGTCGTCGAGCGAGATCTCGCCAGCGGCAAACTGGTTGTTCTTCCAACGGCGGATTTTGAACTGGTGATGCATACGCTGGTTGTCTGGCACAGGGACAAATGGCTCTCTCCAGCGATGAAGGCCTTTCTTTCCTTGATCCGATCGCACCTGGGCAGCACATCGATTTCCAATGCCTCAGCAACAAGTCCGGCGACGACCGTTGCGAAGCTCACACGTGGCGCTGCCGGAAAGAACTGCGAAGCCGGACGAATTTCCGGGCGAGCGCATCGCAGAGCTGTGTCGTAACGCACCGAAACGAACTATTCCCTGTCTAGGACCGCGCACTGTTTTAATGGCAGCATGCGGTATCGAGGATTCATTGGTACACTCACCACAGCCGCTGATCTGTTGCGGTGGCCTGACCCCTTCGACCTTTTCGGAAAGAGCAAAAATCTGAGGATTCACTGCTCAGAGCCCCGAATTTCTGCAGCTTTCTCCACAGGGCAACGCGGAGGCTCGCACCTTTTTGGGCAAGGCTGAAGACAATTAAAAGCCACGGTCCTGGCACTGTTCCATTCATTACTCGTACTGTTATATTCCTATCAAGAAGCGCAGTGCAAGAAGCAATCAATACGCCTTCGGATCGCGGAAGCGGACGGTAACAGGGCTGAAAAAACGAGGTCGGCCTCAGATGTTGACCTCCTGGTGCAGCACCAGGAGGTCGCGCGGCCTTGAAAAGCCTCGTGAATAAGATGAACGAAGGCGGGCTGTCTCCGAAGTCCATTTCCAATTACGCGCAGATCGTGAAGATGGTAATGAAGTCGGTGCGCGACCAGAAAGGCCAGCGGCTCTTCAACGTGCAGTGGGACTATGAATACATCGACATGCCTCTGGTGAAGAACCAAAAGCAGCCGAGTTTCACGGGTGAAGTGGTGACTGGCATTCTTCGGGAAACCGAGGAAGAAAAATATCGCGTGCTGTTCGCGCTTTGTGCGTCGGCGGGACTGCGTTTTGGAGAAGCCCTGGGAATCGACATGAAGAACGTTTCCCCGGATTGCTCCGCCGTCAGGATCGTTGAGAAGGCTTGGGGTTCCGCAGTGCACGACTTCCTGAAAACCGCAAACGGTGAACGGGAAGTGGACCTTCATCCTTCGATGGCGGCCATGCTACGGGAATACATTTCGCGGCGAGCAAACGCCAAGCATGCTGCCGAGAGGAAGTCCGGCCTGGTGTTCTGTTCCCGGAATGGCAAGCCGCTTCATCAGTCGAACCTCTTGCGACGCAAGCTGCACCCAGTGTTGGCCAAGCTCGGTCAGTCCAAGTGCGGCGTGCACGCATTCCGGCGTTTTCGCAACACGTACCTGCGGAACTTCACGACAACACCTCCGGGACTCGTCAAGTTCTGGATGGGCCACGCGGGAGAAGGTATGTCCGACCTCTACGACAAAATCAAAGAGGACGTGGCGTTCCGCAAAGAAGTGGCAGAAAAGGCGGGTTTAGGTTTCCAACTTCCGTCCAAACGATGCGTTCAACCGAGGCAGTTTTCGTCAAAAAAGCGCTCAATTGGACCGAATGGACCGAAACGCGAATACGTGCCCGTCTCAGAAATGGCTGCAATTGCTTAAAAGGAATGGGGTAAATGGTCGGGGCGAATGGATTTGAACCATCGACCTCCTGGTCCCGAACCAGGCGCGCTAGCCAGGCTGCGCTACGCCCCGACGTGTACGCGGAGATGAAAACAGCTTATTGAAGCGCTTCAACGATAACATATCTTCCACGAT
>DATEHB010000056.1:0-8931 GCA_035279805.1 Candidatus Acidiferrales bacterium | reverse complement strand
GTGCCCATCGAACAGCGCAAAAGCTGAGCATTCGCACAACCGAATTATCTGAGCGTCATACAAATCAATGACATCCAAAGCCTCGAATCAGCGCATTCCGTTCCATCGCGCCGCTGTCGGTGAAGAGGAAATCGCCGCCTTGGCCGAAGTCATCCGTGGTGGATGGCTCACGATGGGTGCCAGAACCGTCGAATTCGAAAATAAATTCGCACAATACGTGGGAGCTTCGCACGCTGTTGCAGTGTCGTCATGCACCGCGGCTTTGCATCTTGTGCTGGAAGCGATTGGCCTGCAGCCCGGCGATGAAGTGCTGGTCCCCACCACTACCTTCACCGCCACCGCCGAGGTCGTCGTCTATTTGGGTGGGCGTCCTGTCCTGGTTGATGTTGATCCAGATACGTTGAACATTGACGCGCGCGACGCTGAACGGCGCGTTACATCGCGGACGCGCGCAGTCATCCCGGTACATCTTGCGGGACAACCTTGCGACATGGCGGAGATTCACGCCTTTGCTAAACCGCGGAGGTTGCGAATCATTGAGGACGCTGCCCACGCCCTTCCCGCCTCGTATCGCGGGAAGCAGGTCGGTTGTCTCAGCGAATTTACCGCGTTCAGTTTCTATGCGACAAAGACATTGACCACCGGCGAAGGAGGCATGATTACGACCGAGAACGCTGCGGCTGCCGAGCGCATGCGCATGATGCGTCTTCACGGAATCGCGCGCGATGGTTGGAAACGCTACAGCGCTGAAGGGAGTTGGTACTACGAAGTTCAACAAGCAGGATACAAGTACAATTTCACGGACTTGCAGTCTGCTCTAGGCTTGGTCCAATTGAAGAAATGTGACGCGATGCGCGAAGCTCGTCGCCGCATTGCCCAACGCTATACCGAAGCGTTTCAAAATATCGATTCCCTCGAGCCGCCGAAAACACTCCGCGACCGCGAGAGTTCCTGGCACCTTTATATTTTGCGCCTCGATGTCGAGAAATTACGAATCGATAGGGACCAGTTCATCGACGCCCTTGGCCGTCAGGGAATCGGCACCAGCGTGCACTTCATACCGCTGCACTTACAGCCGTACTATCAACGCGAGTTCGGATATCGGCTGGGAGATTTTCCGAATGCGGAGTCGCAATATGTTCGATCCGTTTCCCTGCCGCTCTATCCGGATATGAGCGAGCAGGAAATTAACCAAGTGATTGCGGCGGTTATGAACACCGCGCGAGAAGCCGAGTGTACTCCTCTCGTGACGCAACATGCGATTACACCTAGAGCCTGAGAATTGTCTCCCCAAATCGCTTGAATGGCCGATTTCTCGCACTCACTCGTTGAGTGATACGACTTTTTATCAACGAGCGGGGAAGAGAATTCTCGACGTTTTATGCGCGGCGGTGGGACTCGTATTACTCGCGCCTTTGTTTCCAATCTTAGCGGCTCTGTTGAAACTCACCTCGCCGGGTCCGGTTTTTTTTATCCAACCGAGAGTCGGGCGAGAAGGTAAGTTTTTTCTCCTCATGAAATTCCGCTCGATGCGGGCCACCCGGGAGTTCGGGCCGTCCGTGACTGTCTCCGGTGATCCCCGCATCACATCCGTCGGCGCGATTCTTCGCAGGTTCAAAATGGACGAACTGCCGCAACTGTGGAACGTTTTGAAGGGCGAAATGAGTTTGGTCGGGCCGCGCCCGGAAGTCGAGGAGTATGTGATGGAATACACGCCATCGCAACGCCAGGTCTTGGCCGTCCGGCCGGGCATCACGGATCCGGCATCAATTGCCTATCGTCACGAGGAAGAACTGCTTTCAAGTGTCCTCGATCCAGAAAGGTATTACCGCACGATTGTCTTGCCCCAGAAATTGCTTCTAAATCTTCAATACGCAGACAACATTTCTTTCCGCCGGGACGTGGCGCTGATCTTAAAGACGATTCGTTCAATCTTGTTCTGATCGCTGAAACGCAGCCGTAAAGACGCGATTCTTCGAACCGCTCACCACTTGTACTTGAAACCGGGCTGAACCAGCTAACATGAAAAAGCTTCTTTCTAACTTGCCCAAGCTCCTGTTTGAAAACCGGCCCTGGTTCATTGCCCTGTTCCAGGCGCTCCTCGTTCTGTGCTCCCTTGTCCTTGCCTGGCTGCTGCGGTTCAATTTCAGCCTTCCCTTTCGGCATTTGTTGATGTGGACAGCGCCAATCCTGATTCTGATTCGTTTGGGCTCCTTGCGGCTGTTCAATCTCCACCGTGGATGGTGGCATTTTAGCGGAGTCAGCGAGGCCTTGAACATATTGAAGGCCGCCGCCTTGGGGACGGTCTGTTTTTATCTGATGGTCATCAGCCTCGGCCTCTATGCGTTCCCGCGGTCGGTGTATCTCCTGGAGGCGGTCCTGACCGTGGGCCTTCTGTCTGGCGGACGGTTGATGTCGCGAGTCCTGGCCGAGTCGATGCGGCAGGATTCCAAGACTTCGAAGAAAGTTATCATCATTGGCGCTGGATTCGCGGCGCAAATGGTCATCCGCGAAATCGCTCATTCCGGAAGCCGCTATAGTGTCCTGGGTTGTCTTGATGATGACGAATCGAAGCGGGGAATCGCGATCCACGGCGTGACCGTCCTGGGAAAGATAGCCGAGCTCCCGAAGCTCTTGGCAAATTATCCGGCGGACGAGGTTGTCATCGCGATTCCGTCGGCCACCGGAGAACAAATACTCCGGTTCATCCAAATTTGTCAGGGTGCTGGAGTCGCCTTCCGGACCGTCCCAGCTTTGAGCGAAATTATAAAAGGGCATGTCAGCATTCGGCAGTTTCGCGAAGTTCGTCTCGAAGATCTTCTGGGCCGGGAGCCGGTAGAAATGGATCTCGAGCCGGTTCGCCGCGAAATCGAAGGCAGAGTAGTGCTCGTTACTGGCGCCGCGGGATCCATTGGCTCTGAGCTGTGTCACCAGATTCAGAGCTATGCTCCACGGCGGTTGGTGTGCGTCGATCAGAACGAAACGGGACTCTTTTACTTGCAACAGGAATTTGCCGGAGACGGGGAAAGACAGTCGCTGATCTTTTGCGTGGCCGATATTAGCGACGAAACGCGCATGCGCCGGTTGTTTCAGGAACACGGTCCGAGCGTCGTGTTTCATGCGGCCGCATACAAGCACGTCCCGATGATGGAAGCGAATGTCCAGGAGGCTGTGAAGAACAATGTATTCGGACTTGTGAGCCTCGTCGAAATCGCAGACGACTGTGGATGCGAGAGTTTCATCCTGATTTCATCCGACAAGGCAGTGAACCCTACCAGCGTGATGGGCGCGACCAAGCGGATGGGCGAGTTGATTCTCGGATGCAGAAGCTCCAGCGCGATGCGCTGTATTTCCGTCCGCTTCGGCAATGTTCTCGGCTCAAACGGCAGTGTGGTTCCATTGCTTCAGCAGCAACTGGAGAGTAATCGCCCTCTCACAATCACTCATCCTGAGATCAAGCGATTTTTCATGACCACCCGCGAGGCTGTTGCTCTGGTGTTGGAAGCATCCACGATCGGAGAACACGGAGACATTCTCGTGCTCGAAATGGGAAAACAGATTCCCATTGTGCAGCTGGCCAGGACTTTGATTCAGTTGTCGGGAAAAACGGAAGATCAGGTGAAAATTCACTTCACGGGTCTGCGGCCCGGCGAAAAGCTATTCGAAGAAATGTCTTCGGCCGCCGAAGATGTCATCTCCACGGATCGTCCCAAGATCAAGCGAGTTCGCGGTAAGCGGCCGGAATGGCCGCTTCTGTCGCGCCGCCTGGAAGAACTGCGCGCATCTCTGACCGTTGATGGCGCGGAGCCTGTGCGCTCGAAACTTCGTGAAATCCTCCCGGAGTATATTCCCCCGGCCCGCGAATCGGTTGGTGACCACCAAAAAGACGGCCGCCTGGCTGTTACGGTGGCGGAAAAATAATCTAGTCGTCTTCCCGCCACCTCGATCCTCTGCTCCTACCGCTTGAATCTCGCGGTTCTCTCGGTTTAACTGTTTTTTCCTCGTATCCGTCCATTTGTCCGCCAAATCTTCCCCTTTGTTTATCCTCCACTCACGGCGACTCCTCCCATGGCTTCGAATCAATTTTTGTGCGGAGTAGTATTCCATGTCGGAAGGCCATGCGAATGCTCTCTTAGCCACATCTCGATTGAACAGCAGATGGACGGTAGATCTCGACATTGTGGGAAGCCGCCCGCAGCTTCCCATACTACAATATAACGACGGCTCACTTTGGAGGGGTGGGTGAGTGGTTGAAACCGGCGGTCTTGAAAACCGTTAGGCCCGAAAGGGTCTCGTGGGTTCGAATCCCACCCCCTCCGCCAACCAGTTGTTTCAACGTCCAGGAACTTCGAGCCAGCCGCAAAGCAATTCTTGCCTGGGCGGGTGATCCTCGAATACGACAGCGCGGCGCTTCGCGGCGTCTCCATGAACTCGGAAGGATCGATCCCGGGCGATGGAATTGGGGCTTTTTCAGCTTTATTCGCGCGATAACGCTTGTTCAGAACAATTCTTGAGAAATAGCTCCCAACGGAAACAGCGGAGCGTCCGGCTGACGTGGCATCATTCCTTGCGGGACGCGCTGGAAGCATCGGAAGAAGGAACTGCGCCCAACTCCGAATGCGTGACCCTTGGAAGTTCACCTGAATCGACTTCCTTTCCCGTGCGCGAAAGCGTTTCAAAATACATTTCGTCGCCGGCAATCTCGACGAGCATGAATGTGCGGTCGGTATCGAACCCTTTGCTTGTCAGGTTCGTCTTTGCCAGGTCGCCATCGCGCAACTGGCCGGATGAACCTTCCGTGAAATAGTAAATCCCTTTTTGCGGCGTCACTCGCTCGTAGACGTGGTCGTGACCGGAAAACACCGCGTCCACTCCATACTTAATAAACAGCGGTTCAATCAATTGCCGTAGTTCGATCGAGGAACCGTGAGTCTTTCCCGAAGAATAGAGCGGGTGATGAAAATAACAAATTTTCCAATCTCCATTACCCGCGTCATGCAGTTGCTTGTCAAGCCAGGCAAGCTGGTTCGGGTCCATGTAGTTGCTGTCGAGAACGAAAAAACGCACGTTGCCTTTCGTAAATGTGTAGTAATTGGCTCCATTCATGTTGAAAGGCTTGTAAGAGCGTTCCTTGTTGGGATCGTCGTGATTGCCCAGTGACGCGTAAAATTTCACTCCCGCGTCCAGCAGCGGTTTGTAGGGCAATTCGAATTTGTTCTGAAAATCCTTGGGCCCGCTGCCGCCGTAAATGTTGTCACCCAGCATGATCACGAAATCGAAAGGGAAGGTCCGGCGGGACGCCACCATCTGGCTGGCCACTTCGTACTGAGCCGCGCCACCAGTGCCCATATCCCCAATGGCGGCAAATCGCACCGAGCCGGCCTTGAGCGGAAACTGGAAATCATTTGCTTGCGCCGTCAGGAGCAAGAGACCAAGCAAGCTCAGGATAAGGGCGAGTCCTTTTCGCATCATGCCGGATTGCCTTCCAGAACTCATGGAATGGCCTCATGCATAACATCGACGACAACGTTCCCTTTGACGTCGAGCAAGACCAAATCGCGGCCTACGATCCGGTAAGCCACTGTGTCCGGCAGTTTCGGAAACTTCAACAGCAGCGTCGGAGGGACCGTGGTAAACGGGGCCCCCTCAGGATAAATTTCATTGGGGCGCAGGTGGATCTCCTTTAAAGGCTCTCCCTGGCGAATCGTGGTGCGGGCGGCGTTGCCATCAGATCCTTGGAACTCAGAACGGATCGCGCGACGGAAAGCGATCCTGGCCCTTCTTGTGAAGATGTCGCCGGGCCTTGCAGTTGGTCGCGCCTCGCCGATTTTTATCGCCAGAGCCCGCTCGTGGGCGGTGATTACTTCCGGCCGGTCCGTCGTTTTCAATTTCGGAAGGGTTGAATCCAACGAATTGTGTAAACGAACGTAAGTGTTCACGCGGTCTAAGAATTCCTCAAACCCGGGATCCGCCTTTGGTTGAGATTGATTCGCCAATCCCTGGCCGGGCAACGCACGCGCCCAGCCGCCGGCGAGCAAACCGACAAGCAACAAAGTGTGCATGGCGCGCGCGCTGTGCAGTTTCGTCCTCATAGTCCGCTCTCTAATTGAATCCCCAGGATGCAGGAAAAAATATGGAGAGACTCTCCGGAGCAAAGTCTTCTCCCGGCGCGAATCCAACGCTTTGACTTTGCGGGTCTCCCGCTCGTCAAAACCGCAAGGCTCCCAGCAGGTACAAGATGAGCAGAATTAGCAGAACTGTGCCCACTACGCCCAAACCGCCGCCGGTTCCCCATCGCGAATACCCGTAGTATCCGCCACCGCCGGCAAACAGGAGCACGACCAGGATAATAATTATGATTAGCAACATGAAATTTCCTCCTAAGTGAACTCGAAATGTCGCGTTTCAGCGGCTCTCGAAATTTGTCCCTTGTGAACCGGATCTTTGTTGACTTCCGTAATGCGCCAGTACGCCACAATTTTAATAATTTCGGTAACGCAGGTCGGACCTTGTGTAGATGGAAGTCTTCTTGCAATTGGGACACTCGAAGCTGAGCCCTTCCAGCGGAAAAGGCTTAAGCGGCCATGCAAATGGATTGGAGTCGGCATCAGAGAATCTTTCAATGGGGACTTTCGCGTAAACGTAGGCTTGTTTGCACTCCGGACAGTCTAGAATCCAACTAGCCACTTTCGTCGCCGCTCCGCGATCCATTGGATAGAACATTAGATTCGACATGTCCCGTCCGCGTGACATCCCCATCGGGCAGATTCACGGCGCAAAAAACAGGGGATCAGAATCGCATCCAAGCTCTGTGCTTGGTGTATCCTGTCGCGCTACTGCCAACGAGGAGAGCTTCGATTCGCAAATATAATTTGGCGCTGATTGGATTTGGAAACGTCGGCAGGGAATTTGTGCGTTTGTTGAACGCGAAAGAGGCGGAGCTTCGCCGGAAATATGGCATCGAGTGGAAGCTCGCAGGCGTGGCATCTCGGCGAATCGGCTGGATTGCCGATCCAGATGGTATTGATCCTTCCGCCGCGCTGGAGCACCGCTGGCCGGAACGGCGCGACGCAGCGACTTCGCAAAATGTGCGCGAGTGGATCGCCGCATCGCGAGCGGACGTTGTTTTTGAGGCCTCCTCGCTCAACCGCCACACAGGACAGCCTGCAATCGATCATCTGAAAGCGGCATTGGAGTCGGGCGCACATGCTGTCAGCGCGAACAAGGGCCCCGTTGTTCACGCGCATCGTGAGCTCTGCGAATTGGCGGCGAAGAATAATCGCAAGTTCCTCTTCGAATCGTCCGTGATGGACGGCACGCCGATTTTCTCGTTGTTTCCGCATTCGCTGCCGGCCGTTGATCTCCGCGGCTTCCGCGGAATTTTAAATTCCACCACCAACGTTGCCCTGACGGAAATGGAAAAATGCCTCAGCCTCGAGCAGGCCGTGAAAAAGGCGCAACAGATCGGCGTCGCGGAAACGGATCCGTCGGACGATCTTGACGGCTGGGACGCGGCTGTGAAGGTCGCTGCTCTTGCGATTGTGCTCATGGGCGTGCCCATCAAACTCGATGAAATCGAACGCATCGGCATTCGCGCTTTGACGCCGGAGCAGGTTCGCGAAGCGCGTGCGGCCGGGATGCGGTATAAATTGATCTGCCGCGCGGAGCGCACCGCCAATGGCGGGTTGCGCGCGAGCGTCAAGCCGGAGCGATTGCCGATGAGTGATCCCTTTGCGTTACTCGAGGGTACAACGTCCGCGCTGCGATTGGACATGGACGTATTCGGTCTCTCTATCATCGAGCATAAGCCCGGCGTCATTGCCACCGCGTATGGATTGCTCGCTGATTTTATTCGCGCCGTGAAGAGTTGAGGCTGTAAGTCAGGAAAAATGTAATGAGGGCGCCGGTGTTTCGAGAAAAAGTCCCGGAATCGCGGCTCATGCCGCTCGACGTGGATTGGGTTCGCGCCCAGTTTCCCGCACTCAAGCAGACAATCAACGGCCATCCTGCCGCCTTCCTCGACGCCCCCGCCGGAACACAAGTGCCGCGGCGCGTGATCGACGCCGTTCGCGATTATTTCGAAAATTCGAATGCGAACACCTGCGGCGCGTTTGCGACCAGCCGGCGCACGGACGCGATGATTTCATCCGCTCGCGCGGCGATGGCCGACTTTTTCAATTGCGACCCTGACGAAGTGTTCTTCGGCCCCAATATGACGACGATCACGTTTGCGCTGGCGCGCGGAATTGGCCGCGATTTGCATGCCGGCGATGAAATTGTCGTCACCACGCTCGACCATGATGCCAATGTTGCTCCGTGGCGCGCGCTCGAAGAGCGTGGCGTCGTCATACGCCAAGTGGACATTCGCGAAGAGGATTGCACGCTGGACATGGACGATTTCCGGCGGAAAATCACGCCGCGCACAAAACTCGTGGCCGTGGGATACGCGTCAAACGCCGTGGGAACGCTCAATCCCGTCGCGGAAATTATCAAACTTGCGCATGACGCGGGCGCACTCGCTTTCATTGACGCCGTGCATTACGCGCCCCACGGCACGATTGATGTCCGCGCGCTGGACTGTGATTTTCTCACATGCTCGCCGTACAAATTCTTTGGTCCGCACATGGGCTGCATTTATGGCAAGCGCGAACTGCTGCTGCGTTTCCGCCCATATAAGGTTCGCCCCGCGCCCGAAACATTGCCGGACCGCTGGGAGACAGGCACGCAACTTCATGAAGGGCTCGCGGGAGTCGCGGCGGTGATCGAATATTTGGAAGATGTAGGCCGCAAATCTGATCCAGTCGCCGCCAATCGTCGCGCGGCATTAGTCAGCGCCCATCGCGCGATCCGCGAGTATGAAATGACCTTGGTGGCGCGGCTGATTCGCGGCCTCATCGAAATTCCGGGGCTCCATTTCTACGGCATTTCCGA
>DATEHB010000055.1:0-12959 GCA_035279805.1 Candidatus Acidiferrales bacterium | reverse complement strand
CGCGTCCAAGCTTTGCGACGAATAAGAGCACGCTCACCTTCACAATGAGCGGCCTCTCCAAGATTGCCGGCTTGCCGCAGATGAAAGCCGCGTGGCTGATCACAAGTGGACCCGAGCCGTGGAAATCGCAAGCGTGTGCGCGCTTGGAAGTGATCGCGGATACATACCTTTCTCTAAATACTCCAGTGCAAGTGGCGATTCCTTCTTTTTTGGAGCAGCGCCACGCATTCCATAAACAACTGATGACCCGTGTTCGCAGCAATCTCTCCGGGCTGGACCGCCAGATCGCTAGTCAGGAATCCTGCAGCCGTCTGGAAGTTGAGGGAGGTTGGTACGCCATCCTACACGTGCCCGCGACGCGTTCGGACGAAGATTTCGCCATCGGCTTGCTGGAGAATAGCGGCGTTTTCGTTCACCCAGGTCATTTCTACGATTTTCCGGACGATGGTTATCTGGTTGTGAGCCTTATCACGCGCGAGGACGATTTCGCGGAAGGAATTAGGCGCTTGCTCGCACACTTCTGAACGCCTTCCGCCGGCGCTTGCGTATTGTTACCCGTATCCGTACGCTCGCTTCAGTGGATGCTAGGAGATGGCACGATTGCCACGGCAAACGTGATGCCTAGATCTCCAGTAAGGAACGTATAATTGTTGCGTTTGATTGTGCTGTTGATTGCTGCTGTGACGATATTCGCCCTGTATCCTGGTTGCGCCCGCTCCCAAGCCGCTCAAGTTCAGGTGGGCGACGCTGTCGCAACTCAAGGTAATGCACCATCGAAGTCACAGAACGCTGCCGCCCCGAATTCCGCCTATCGCAATGCACGGGCTCAGGCAAGTTCTGCCCCGCAATCATCGAGCATCAATGATCCTGCGCCTCCGATCATCGGCCAGAACCCCGTCGCATCTCCCGAGAATCAGAATTCGCTGCACGGCGGATTTTTGAAACGTTTTTTCGATGCGTACAAAGATGATTGGAACGGCATATCCCTCAGCCCGCCATCGCCTGCAAAGCGCGGCTATCCTTCGCCTTTAACCTCTCCGCCATATCCATTTTCTGATTGGCCTTACGGAGGTTCGGTAGATATTGGCGCGCCTTGGACACAGTCGTTCCCGCTCATGGAAGCCATCTGGAGCGGCAGGCACAGCGACGATTGGAAGAAGAGTGGTATTCAGATCTACGGCTGGTTGAATTTCGGCTTCAACGTCAGCACTTCCAACAAGAAATCTCTCGGCAAATATACGAATTTTCCGGAAGCATATGACGAAGTTTCCAATTCGGTTCAGCCTGACCAGGAAGTCCTCTACATCGAACGCCAACCAGATACTGTGCAGACGAACCGCTTCGACTGGGGCTTCCGCCTAGCGAATTTATATGGCATCAATTATCGCTTCACCACATCCAAGGGTTTTTTCAGCAATCAATTGTTGGGGAAGAATCTGGAGTATGGCTACGATCCCGTAATGGCCTATGCGGACCTCTACTGGGGCCAGATTGCGGACGGCCTGAATGTACGAATCGGCCGCTATATATCCATTCCTGACATTGAAGCTCAGTTGGCTCCAAATAACTACACTTACAGTCACTCGCTTCTTTATACGTTCGATTGCTACACGCAGACGGGTGTTAACGCCACGCTGAAGCTCAACGATCACTGGCTCGTTCAAGCCGGTTTATCTCCGGGCTGCGACGTTGCTCCATGGGACACCATTGACGCTAAGCCGACGCTCAACTTTGGCTTTCAATATACCTGGAACCATGGGAACGACAGCGTCTACCCGGTGCTGAACGCGCTGAACGATGGAAAGTACGCTTACAACAATCTGAACGCGTTCTACCTTACTTGGTACCACAAGTTTTCCGCCCATCCTTCTATCCACAGTTCGACCGAAGCCTGGTATATGTACGAGAAGGACGTTCCGAACGTTTTGAATGCGACCGCCAAGGCTCGCCTGGAAACTAATGCAAACGGCGCGGTTTGCAATAACGCCGCCGAGCTTTCATGCTTTGCCCCGGAGTGGGCCGTTGTCAACTACATCGAGAAAGAGTTTTCTCCAAGAAGCTTTCTTAGCCTTCGCAACGAGTACTTCGACGATATCAAAGGCCAGCGGACCGGCATCAAGTCGCGCTACTCGGAACATCTCCTGATGTGGGGACACTGGATCGGATCCACAATTCTCTTACGTCCCGAGCTCAGATTCGAGCGCTCCTACGACGCCCCCGCGTACGACAACGGCGCGAAGCGAAATCAGTTCACGCTCGGTGGAGATGTAATCTACTTCTTCTGAATTGACATCCCACGCAAACCCAATCCTGTACTTTGCGGACTCGCGCTCCGTTCTTGCATTGCCGGAACCTGGACCGAACAGTCACCGGGCATCAGACCCAAGCATCGAATAGGCGGGCGAAAGATGGCCAGGCAAACGGCTGTCAACCGTGACGCTAGTCCTGACGTCCTGAGTTCGTTTTTTGCCAGTATTTTCCGGCACGTGCAGCGCAGCGCGTGAGTTCGGATTCGGCCAATAGCGCGCTCTCAAGGAGGAGATGACGACATGCTGGCTGCACTCGCTGTAGTCCTGATCATTCTGTGGCTGCTTGGTTTTTTCGCGTTCCACGTCACCACTGCGTTTATCCACCTGGTGCTTATCATTGCTTTGATACTACTGGTTCTGCATTTCGTGCGCGGGCGGCCGGGAGTTTGAGGCCTTGCATAACTGGTTCAGCTCGCCGGTCGTGCCGAGTTTGCATTCTCAGGGCCGGCGAGCGGGACGGCCAGCACCGAGATTTCCATGCTCCTTGAGCTTTGGCTCCTGCCTGTTTTTCCTTTCTACCCGGCAACACGCATGTCTTAGGATCCTCAATTTATTCGCAAAAATGAAGTCCGCGGCGTTTCTGTATAAATCCTGTGAATTGATACAGTGACTCGTGTAGAGCATTTGCAGGAAACGGCCGACTCCTGCTGTGTAAAAAAGTCTTGTTTGGTCATAAGTGCACAATTCCGTTTTTGCGATGTTTCCCTAAGTGCACAGAGAAAATGCAGATGCAGGGCCGCTCGCCCTTTGGCACTCCTCTTGCATCATCCGTTTAGAAGCATCTGAGTAACAGAGCACCACGTGTTAGTTTTTGGAGGTAGTGAAATGAAGAACCGATTGTTTTTACAAGTTATTTGCGCCGCAGCTTTGATATTGGCCGCATGTTCGTTTAGCAGTCAAATCACGCTCGCGCAATCCTCTGTGTTTGCGCGTGCGGCGTACGTACAGCAGCAAACGCAGCAGCAAGTTGTGCAGAAATTCCAAGGCACGATCGTCAAGTCAAAGGAAAAGGACAAGTATATTCTCCAGGATAAAACGTCCGGCGCCACGTATCAGCTCGACAACCAGGACAAGGCGAAGGAGTTCGAGGGAAAGGATGTTAAAGTAACGGGAACGCTCGATCCCAGTACAAATACGATCCAGGTTTCCGATATTCAGGCGCAGAGCGGCCAATGATCACGCATGCGCACCTCGAGTTTCTCGCCGCGACATCCCAAGTCGAATATCTTGGCGAAGCCTTTCTCCCGCACAGCGAAGCATCGTAAATGGAGCGTCAGCACTTCCGTTCCGGTCGTGATGGCTGCACTCGTTAGGGGACGAGTAGGCATCTACGAAGTCGCCGATAGAAGACGGGAGCCGACTCGGACCGGTACGGAAGTGCGCAAGAGATTTGCTGCGTCGAAGCTGAGCGCGCCTTTACTCTTCAGAGGAGAGGCCCATACATGTTCTCCGAGCCGAGTCTTCCAGCGCCGGGAATAGCACGGTCAGGAAAGGAAATCGACGACGAGATCAAGCGTCTTCGAGCGTCGTGGGCCCACGCCTTCAACGCGCGCGATCTGGAGGCATCGCTCTTCTTCTATGCCGACGACGCGGTCGTATTGCCTCCCAACGGAGTCGCTGTGCGCGGCGCCTCGGCGATTCGCGGACTGCTCGAATCGATGTTTGATGCCGGTCACTCGGAAGGTAGGTTTCGGCAGACTCAGATCGAGTATTCGGGAAATATGGCGGTGGAAGTCGGCGCGTACACAATCCAGGCGAACTGCGATGGCCGCATTCAGCAGGACGCGGGAAGATACATGGCCACGTGGCGCCGCCAGGAAAATGGTGAGTTCCGAATCACAGTGAACGTCTGGTCCACTGACTGATAGCCGCTGCGTTAGACTCGACTCCTAACCACTGAAGTTTTCATCCGACCGCCACACGATTCATTCATGGCCACGGCACGTCACCGTGCTGCCGCGCGAGATGCTCGGACGCGGAGATCATTCGCGCGTAGTCTCGATCACGGCAACAAGAGTAAGGCCGTGTGTCCACGACGTCCGCAGCCCCGTTTCCACCAATGTGTAACGATAGCCTCGTAGATAGCCCGCGATTTCCTCGGGTGCATAGACGCTGACGCGCGCGCCCATCAGCCCTCCAAAGAATGAATGGATGCTGGCCCACAAGCTCGAGCGAGGAATCGTGACGATCACGCATCTTGTTGCCAGCGAAATACACCGGCCGAAAAACGCTTTCGCGTCGGCGACGCAATCGAGCACGCCGATGGCGATAACAACGTCGAAGCGCCTGTCGGGCGCGTAACAGAAAAAATCGGACTCAATCACAGTGATATTGCACGTGGCGCTGCTTTTGATACGGTCCCGCAGAATTCGTATCATGCCCGGAGATCGCTCGAGCGCCGTGACGCTTTGCACGCGGCGTGCAATTTCGAAAGTGTAGAAGCCGGTGCCGGCGCCAACTTCGAGAACTTGATCCGTTGCCTCCAGGTTTTCCGCAAAAATCCGCTGGAGAGCCTGCTGTTCTTGCTTGCGGATGCTGCGAATCACCGGCAATCGCAACACGGGCTCGTAGAGCCGTGGAAAGCCATTTTTGAGGAACAGGTCAGCCATGAGGCGCGTTGTACGTGAATTTCATTCTCAATCTTACATGATGCGTTAACGCCCGCGTCACAATGTCAAGTCTTTCCGATGACATCGCAAGGGTTCATTCGCCAGAAGGCTCCCAAAGGGATAAAATTGGAGATGCGATTGTTTAGGCGCGAACAGGCGCGTTGACATGCGCGATTGGTGCGAATCAGTTCTCATCGCATCTATTAAGAAGCGGAGCGGTGCAAGACAAATGGATGCCCATGCGCAAATGACGACTGCTGCAATAAGTATCGACCAGCTTTGCATCAATACGATTCGCACGCTTTCGATGGACGCAGTGCAGCAGGCAAATTCGGGACACCCCGGAACGCCCATGGCTCTTGCACCTGTTGCGTATACCCTGTGGCAGCGATTTTTGCGCTTTGATCCGGACGATCCCATTTGGCCCAACCGTGACCGCTTCGTTTTGTCGAATGGACACGCGTCGATGTTGCTCTATTCCTTGTTGCATCTTGCCGGTGTGAAAGCCGTGAATCCGAAGTACGAGCAACTCGGCGAATTGTCCGTGAAGCTCGAGGACATCAAGCGCTTCCGCCAGCTCGACAGCAAATGTCCCGGCCACCCGGAATATCGCTGGACTTCCGGCGTTGAGACGACCACCGGCCCGCTCGGGCAAGGCGTGGCGAACAGCGTGGGAATGGCGATTGCGAGCGATTGGCTGGCGCGATATTTCAACCGTCCGGAATTCGAGATGTTCGATTTCAAAGTTTATGCGATCTGTGGCGATGGCGACATGATGGAAGGAATTTCCGGAGAAGCCGCGTCGCTGGCGGGTCATTTGAAACTGTCGAATCTATGCTGGATCTACGACAACAATCACATCACCATCGAAGGAAATACGGAACTGGCGTTTGACGAAGATGTGGCGACGCGATTCGTCGGCTACGGTTGGAACGTCACGCGCGTCGTGGACGCGAACGACATGGAAATGCTCAGCCGCGCCTACACCACTTTTTTGCGAACGAGTGACCGGCCCACGCTGATTATCGTCGACAGTCATATTGCGTATGGCGCTCCAAATAAACAGGACACGAGCGCCGCGCACGGCGAGCCGCTGGGCGAGCAGGAGATTCGCCTGACGAAGAAAAATTACGGCTGGCCGGAAGACTCGAAATTCCTGGTCCCCGGCGGCGTGCGGGAAAATTTCGCCGCGGGGATTGGCAAGAGGGGAAGAGAACTACGCGCTGGCTGGATGAGTCTGTTCGATACGTACAGGAACCAGTTTCCCGAGCTTGCGAAGCGCGTCCTGCAGATGCAGCACCGCGAATTGCCGGAGGGTTGGGACAAGAACTTGCCGTCGTTTCCCGCGGACGCGAAAGGCATCGCGAGCCGCGATTCCTCAGCGAAGGTCTTGAATGCCGTTGCGCAGAACATTCCCTGGCTGATTGGCGGCTCGGCCGACCTCGCGCCTTCGACCAAAACGCGGCTCACGTTCGACGGTGCAGGCGACTTTGAAGCCGAAAATTACAGCGCGCGCAATTTTCATTTCGGCATACGCGAGCACGCCATGGGCGCGGTCCTGAACGGGCTTTCGCTCTCGAAGATACGGTCGTTCGGCTCCACGTTCCTGATTTTCAGCGATTACATGCGCGAGCCAATTCGGCTGAGCGCTGTCATGGAAGTGCCGGTGATTTACGTTTTCACGCACGACTCGATCGGAGTCGGCGAAGATGGACCGACGCACCAGCCAATCGAGCAGCTCGTCGCGTTGCGCGCGATCCCGGGGCTGATTACGCTGCGTCCGGCAGACGCAAATGAAGTGACGGAGGCGTGGAAAATAATTTTGCAGCTTCATCATGAGCCGGCCGCGCTGGTGCTCAGCCGTCAGGCGCTGCCGACTCTCGACCGCTCGAAATATGCGTCAGCCGCCGGTCTGGCGAATGGCGCTTACGTCCTCGCCGAAGCCGCTGGCGGCAAGCCGGAAATTCTACTTCTCGCCACAGGCAGCGAAGTTTCGCTGGCGGTTGAGGCGTATGAACGCCTGAAAGCGGACGGTATTCGCGCGCGCGTCGTGAGCATGCCTTCCTGGGAGATATTCGACCATCAGCCGCCAGAGTATCGCGATAGCGTGCTGCCTCCGGAAGTTACGGCGCGAATATCCATCGAACAGGCGTCGACGATGGGATGGGCGCGATACGTTGGTCCGAAGGGACAATCGATCGGAATGCACACGTTCGGAGCTTCCGCGCCGCTCAAGGAGTTGCAAAAGAAATTCGGGTTCATGCCGGAACGCGTCGTTGCTACAGCGAAAGAGTTGCTGGGAAAGGCGAGATAATCGTGCGAATCGGAATGGGCGCGGATCATGCGGGATATGTGCTGAAGGACCAGCTCGCGACCTTTTTGCGCGACGCGAAGCACGAGGTGACGGATTTTGGGACGAATGGCCCTGCCCCTGTTGACTATCCGGATTTCGCGGAGGCGGTCGGCGAGGCGCTGCTCGCGGGGCGCGTCGAGCGGGGAATTGTGATTTGCGGCAGCGGCGTCGGCGCTTGCATCGCGGCGAATAAAATTCCGGGCATACGCGCGTGCATGTGCCACGATTCCTATTCCGCCCATCAGGGAGTCGAACACGACAACATGAACGTCCTCGTGCTGGGCGCGCGCGTGATTGGGCCGATGCTGGCGCAGGAATTGGTTACCGAATTTCTTGGGGCGCGCTACAAGGGCAACGAAAAAGGCCAGGAGCGTCTCGAACGCAGGGTGGAAAAAATTAAAGCAATCGAAATGAAATACAGTTTGCCGGCGAAAACCGGGAAGGGATAAACAAATGGCGACGCAGACTGTGGGAAACGCTGGCGCGACGAAAGCGGGGAATCCGCTGAAGGAATTGACGAAATTCGGGCAAGCGGTGTGGCTCGATTACATCCGGCGAAATTTGCTGACCAGCGGCGAACTTCAGCGGCTCATTGACGAAGATGACCTCCGGGGAATGACGTCGAATCCCACCATCTTCGAAAAAGCGATCACGGGCAGCACCGATTATGCCGATTTTCTGAAGTCGCTCGAATCGAAGCCCGAACTCGACGCCAAAGCACGCTACGAACTGCTGGCGATTCGCGATATTCAGGGAGCCGCGGATATTTTGCGCCCGGTTTACGAAAAGACGAAGCGGCGGGATGGCTACGTGAGCCTGGAAGTGTCTCCGCTGCTCGCTCGCGACACGAAAGCCACCATCGACGAAGCCCGGCGGTTGTGGAAGATGGTCGCACACGAAAACGTAATGATTAAAGTTCCCGCGACGCCCGAAGGCTTGCCCGCGATTCAGCAATTGCTCAGCGAGGGCATCAACATCAATATAACGCTGCTCTTCGCGCAGGAGGCGTACGAAAAAGTTGCGCTCGCTTACGTTGCAGCGCTGGAGACGTATGCCAAGAATGGCGGCGATTTGAGCAGGATGGGCAGCGTGGCGAGTTTTTTTGTCAGCCGCATTGATACGCTTGTGGACAAGCAATTGGACGCGCAACTGGAAACGGAAACGAATGCCGATAAGCGCGCCTTACTCCAGAGTTTGCTCGGCAAAGTGGCGATTGCGAATGCGAAAATGGCCTATGAGCGTTATCAAAGAATTTTCCAGGGGCCGCGCTGGGACGCGCTCGCCAAAAAGGGCGCGCACACGCAGCGAGTTCTCTGGGCCAGCACCAGCACCAAGAATCCAAATTATCGCGACGTGATGTACGTCGAGGAGTTGGTAGGACAAGACACGGTAAACACGATTCCTCCCGCGACGCTGGATGAATTTCGCGACCACGGCAAAGTCCGCGCGAGCCTCGTCGAAAATGTTGGCGAGGCGCGCGAAACAATGCAAAACCTGGCGAGCGCCGGAATTTCGATGAAGGCTGTCACGGACCAGCTGGTTGATGACGGCGTTAAATTGTTTGCCGATGCGTTCGGGAAATTGCTGGCGGCCGTCGAGCAAACAATGAAAGCGACGCCGAAACCGAAATCGGCGATGCAAACGTATAGCCTGCCTCAGGCTCTCGATCAGGCTGTGAAGCAAACGACTGGCGAGTGGACCAGCGGCGGCAAAATGCGCAGGCTCTGGGCGCATGACGCCACGCTCTGGACCGGCAGCGACGAAGCAAAATGGCTCGGCTGGCTTGGCGTTACCGAAGATCAAATCGTGCATGCGGACCAATTAACCGACGTCGCAAAGGAAGTGAAAGCCGAGGCTTTCACGCACGCGTTGCTGCTTGGCATGGGCGGCTCGAGTTTGTGTCCGGAAGTGCTGAGCAAGACTTTCGGCAATGCGCCCGGTTTTCCTGAGCTGCACGTTCTCGATTCGACCGATCCCGCACAGATCAAGGCCATCGAGTCACAAATTGAGGTAAAGAAAACGCTCTTCATTGTGTCGAGCAAATCAGGAAGCACGCTCGAGCCGAATATCTTCAAGCAATATTTTTTCGAACGCGCCAGGCTGGCCTCAGGCGCCGAACGTGCGGGCAAGCAATTCATCGCCATCACGGACCCGGGATCGAAGCTGCAAGCCGTCGCGGAGAACGATAAGTTCCGGCATATTTTTTATGGCGTGCCGAGCATTGGCGGACGTTATTCGGCACTTTCCGATTTTGGACTCGTGCCGGCCGCGGCGATGGGTATTGACATCAAGAAGTTTCTCGACCGCACGGAAGAAATGGTGCAGGCATGCGCTTCTTCGGTGCCGGCAAATGAAAACCCAGGCGCAGTGTTGGGCGCGATTCTCGGTGTCCTGGCGAAAAACGGCCGTGACAAAGTGACTCTGATCACATCTCCCGGAATTCGCGATTTGGGCGCGTGGCTCGAGCAATTGCTCGCGGAATCGACGGGTAAACAGGGCAAGGGCCTGATTCCGGTGGACCGCGAAGAAATCGGAGCGCCAGAGGTCTACGGCAGCGATCGCGTCTTTGCGTACGTGCGGTTGGAATCCGCGCCGGACGCGGGACAGGATGCTAAAGTAGCGGTTCTCGAAAAAGCTGGACATCCTGTAGTGCGAATCTCGCTGCGTGACGCGTACGATTTGGGCCAGTCATTTTTCCGGTGGGAAATCGCCACCGCGGTGGCCGGCGCCATCATCGGAATTAACGCGTTCAATCAGCCGGATGTCGAAGCCAGCAAAATTGCAACGAAGAATTTGACCGAGCAGTATGAAAAGATCGGCTCTCTGCCGCCGGAGCAGCCTTTCTTCGAAGAAAAAGGCGTCAAGCTCTTCGCCGACGAGAGAAATTCCGCAGCGTTGAATCAAATCATCGGGAGCGGCAAATCGCTCGTCGCCTACCTGCGCGCGCATCTTGGACGGCTTCACGCTGGAGATTATTTCGCGACGCTCGCGTTCATTCCGATGAATGATGAGCACGAGAAAAGTTTGCAGGCGATGCGTCATGCGGTGCGCGACAAAAAGCGTGTGGCAACATGCCTCGGATTCGGGCCGCGCTTTTTGCATTCGACCGGACAAGCCTATAAAGGCGGGCCGAACTCGGGCGTATTTTTGCAAATCACATGTGGCGATGCCGTGGATCTTCCTGTGCCGGGGCAGAAATACACGTTCGGTGTTGTGAAAGCAGCGCAGGCGCGCGGTGATTTTGCAGTTCTGGCGGAGCGCAATCGGCGAGCGTTGCGAATTCATTTGGGCGCGGACGTGCGAGCCGGTTTGACGGCTCTCGATGCGGCAATGCGCGAGGCGCTGGCCTGAAAAGTTGAGGCAAGATTAGACTGGAATTGCGAGCTCGTGCTTGGAATATCGCGTAGTTACCGTTAAAGGAGCGAATTGATGCAAATCGGGATGGTGGGCCTGGGCCGAATGGGCGCGAACATGGTGCGGCGTCTGATGCGCGGCGGTCATCAGTGTGTTGCGTTCGATAGGAACCAGGACAATGTGAAGCAGCTCGTGGCCGAAGGTGCGACAGGCGTAGCGTCGCTCGATGATTTCGTGAAAAAGTTGAATGCGCCTCGGGCGATCTGGATGATGGTGCCCGCTGGCGTTGTGGATGAAACGGTCCACGCATTGAGCTCGCGGCTTGAACGCGGCGACATTCTGATCGACGGCGGCAACTCCTATTACATCGACGATATCCGGCGCGCCAAGGAACTCGAAACGAAAGGCGTGCGCTACGTTGACGTCGGCACGAGCGGCGGCGTTTGGGGACTCGAACGCGGATACTGCATGATGATCGGCGGCCCGGACGACGTTGTGAAACACCTCGATCCGATTTTTAAGACGTTGGCTCCCGGCCGCGGAAATCTGCCACGCACGCCCGGCCGCGACAAATCGAGCAGCACTTCGGAAGAGGGTTATCTCCATTGCGGTCCCTCGGGCGGCGGTCATTTTGTGAAGATGGTCCACAACGGAATCGAATACGGAGTGATGGCGGCCTATGCGGAAGGCTTAAACATTTTGAAACATGCGAATGTGGGAAAGAAATCGTCGGTGGCCGACGCGGAAACCACACCGCTGCGCGATCCGGAGCACTATCAATACGATTTTAATCTCGCCGACGTCGCGGAAGTATGGCGCCGCGGCAGTGTAATTGCTTCGTGGCTGCTCGACTTGACTGCGATTGCTTTGTTCGAGGCGCCGGACCTGGCCAAATTTTCGGGCCGCGTTTCGGACTCAGGCGAGGGCCGCTGGACGATTCAAGCCGCAATCGATGAAGCGTCGCCCGCACCCGTTTTGAGTGCGGCGCTCTATGAGCGTTTTAGTTCTCGCGGAGAAGATGAATTCGCCGCGAAGCTCCTTTCGGCGATGCGCTACCAATTCGGCGGGCACGTCGAACGCGCCGCGGGGAAATAACCCCCGGCCAACACGATTATTTTGAAGGATGGAAACCGAGGATGTTGAGAGATGCGTGACGGCAAAGAAACGACTGTAATCGCGCCGGGCAACAGGAAGACAGGCGGGGAAGCCGGCCGGCCCGCCGGTCCCTGCGTGATGGTGATCTTCGGCGTCGGCGGCGATTTGACGAAGAGAAAGCTGTTTCCTGCGCTGTACAATTTGGCAAAGGACGATTTGCTCCCAAAGGAGTTCGCGATTGTGGGAGTCGGACGCGGCGAAGTGTCGACGCCTGAGTTCCAGGAGAAAATTGCGCAGGAGCTCCGCGAGTTTGCGACAAGTGACATCGAGCCGTCGCTCGTCGAATGGCTGACCGACCGTCTTTATTACCACGTCGGCAATTTCCAGGATCCCGCAGCGTACAAGTCGCTGGGTGCGCTCCTGGCAAAGGCCGATCAGGAACACTCGACCGCCGGAAATTATTTTTATTATCTTGCCACGGCCCCGGACTTTTTCGGAGAGATCACTCGTCAACTGGGAGCGGCGGGTTTAACGCAGCAGAAGGAAAACCGCTGGCGGCGCGTGATTTATGAAAAGCCGTTCGGCGACGGGCTGGCGTCTGCCCACGCGCTGAATTGCGAAATCGAGGATGTGCTCCAGGAAAACCAGATTTACCGCATCGACCATTATCTCGGCAAGGAAACGGTGCAGAATATTTTGGCGTTTCGCTTCGGGAATGGAATTTTCGAACCTGTTTGGAATCGCCGCTATATCGACCACGTGCAAATCACCGTGGCGGAAACAATGGGCGTGGAGACTCGTGGTGGCTACTATGATCAGTCTGGCGCACTCCGCGACATGGTGCCGAACCATCTTTTTCAGCTCATCAGCCTGGTGACAATGGAGCCACCGGTTTCTTTTGACGCGGACGCGGTCCGTGACGAGCAGACAAAAGTCCTGCGGGCCATGCAACCGCTGACCGAGCAGGATGTGCTGATGCGCACCGTGCGTGGTCAGTATGGTGAAGGGACGGATGGGCAATCACGGCTCCCGGCCTACCGTTCGGAGCCGCGCGTCAGCCCCATTTCGTCAATGGAAACTTTTGTCGCCTTGAAACTTTTGATTGATAACTGGCGCTGGGCCGGCGTGCCTTTTTATCTGCGCACCGGAAAGCGGCTGAAGATCCGCTCGAGCGAAATTGTCATCCAGTTCAAGAGCGTGCCCTTCATGCTGTTCCGAAAAACAGCGGTCGAGCGGCTC
>DATEHB010000054.1:0-44978 GCA_035279805.1 Candidatus Acidiferrales bacterium | reverse complement strand
CCAACCGCAATCGTCCCCTTCTGTGGGTATAGACCAAAGAGTTTTGCCGGCGTTGTGGAAACCATCTCGACGAAGCGATTGGCGGAAAATCGTTTTCCATGGACGCCGCCTGTGTAAATCAAGCTCAGACGATGTTCGATGCCGGGCCCGCCGTTAGGAATTTTCGTGAAGTCGTCCCTGCCCAGCTCTTTTTGTTCTTTGAAACAGAAAGGGCAATGATCGGTGGAGACCACTTGTAGCGTATCCTGCGCCAGCCCCTGCCAGAGCTTTTCTTGATGCCATTTTTCGCGAAGCGGAGGCGTGAACACGTATTTCGCGCCCTCAAATCCTGGGGCGTCGAAATTCTCGAGTGAGAGATACAAATACTGCGGACAAGTCTCGGCATATGCGGGCAGTCCGCGGTCGCGCGCCTCGCGAACTTTCTCGAGCGCTTCGTTACAGGAAAGATGAACGATATACACTGGCGCGCCCGCCATTTCCGCAAGTGCAATCGCGCGCGAGGTGGCCTCAGCCTCCGCTGTCACCGGCCGCGTCAACGCATGATATTTTGGCGCGCGTTTCCCTTCGGCGAGGGCGCGCTGCACGATCACGTCGATGGCCCCTCCATTTTCCGCGTGCATGCAAATCAGTCCCGCATGCTTGGCCGCTTGGGACATCGCGCGAAATATTGAGGCGTCGTCAAGCATGAACACGCCCGGATATGCCATAAAGAGTTTGAAACTGGTGACGCCTTCACGGACGAGCTGGCCCATCTCTTCGAGCTGCGCGCTGCCGAGATCCGTGATAATGCAGTGAAAGGAATAATCCGTTACAGCTTTGTTGTGAGCCTTTTTCATCCAGGCATCAAACGCTTCGCGGAGGCTTTGCCCTTTATATTGAATCGCAAAATCAATCAGCGTGGTTGTGCCGCCAAATGCAGCTGCGATTGTGCCCGTCTCGAAATCATCCGCGCTCGTTGTCCCCCCGAACGGCATGTCGAGATGCGTGTGCACGTCGATTCCACCCGGTATCACTAGATAACCGGTCGCGTCGAATACGCGGCCGGCGTTTTCGATGGGAAGCTGAGCACCGATGGCGGTGACTTTATCGCCGGTCACACCAATGTCCGCGACGCACGTATTTGTTGCGGTCACCAACGTGCCGTTTCTGATCACCGTGTCAAAACGCATTCCCGGCCTCCGCATTGCTCCGCAAATGCCCTCCTAAGATCCTACCGGGTGTAAATCGGCAAGACATCACGCGAGTAGACATCCAGGGTTTTTTCCTCTTCGCCGCACATTAGATAGATATTGAACTGTGTCACACCTGCCGCGCGCAAAGCTTCCAGCTTTGCGCGATGGGCTTCGATAGGACCGACGAGACAAAATCGATCCGTGATTTCATCGGTTACGAACGATGCGTTGTCGCTGCCGACCTCGCAGTGGTGCAGGTAATCATACTTTCCGCGATTACTTACATAGGAAACAAGCGTAGCCGGCAGTTCTTCCGGTTTGTATCTCGAAACCAGATCAACGACGTGATTGGAGACGAGCGCGGGAAACCATCGCACATGATCACGCGCCACGGCCAGATCGTTCGATACCCAAACCGGCGCGGCAGACATTACTTCGATTTCCCTAAAGTCCCGGCCCGCCTCTTTCGCGCCTTCGCGCACAAATCCCAGGCACCAGGCAATCAAATCCGGATCGGCGAATTGCAGAATCACGCCGTCCGCAATGCGTCCTGCTGTCCGCAACGCCTTTGGCCCATAACCCGCGACCCATACGCGTGGCACGCCGGCGTTGGCCCACGGAAACCGCGTGCTGGTTCCTTCGTAATCGACGGACTCTCCGGCATTCAACGCGCGAAAAATCTTTACGAATTCTTCCAGGTTTTCGAGTGTAGTAGGTTTCTTGCCAAGTACGCGCCGAGAACTGTCGCCGCGTCCGATCCCGAGTTGCATCCGTCCATGCGAAGCCACGTTCAATGTGGCGAACAGACTTGAGGTCACCGTTACGTCACGCACCGCCGGATTGGTGACGCATGTGCCCAGTCGCATCGTCTTCGTGTTCGCGGCCATCAAAGTCAGCAGCGGAAAGGGCTCCATCCAAATGACGTGCGAATCGAACATCCACCCGTACTCGAATCCACCTGCCTCGGCCCGGCGCGCGAGGCTGACCATGCGCCCGATCGGTATATCCGGCTTAATCGTGATGCCAAAGTCCATGTTGCTTCTCCTCAGTTCACCGCCGCGTTTCGTGGACGAAGGTTCGTCATCAAGACGAAATACGCGCTGAAGCTGACCACGAATCCCACAAACCACGCATAGTCGTACAACGCGCGCAGTGGCGCAACAAACAATCCGACAAAGGCAACGCCCACGCCTGCCACCAGCGCCACAATCGCCTTCCAATTGATGCCGCGCAAATACTCATAGCGCCCGCCGCGCTGATACAGATCCTGCGCCGCCAGATTCTTGCTGCGCAGCACAAAATAATCACAAATCAAAATGCCGGCGATGGGTCCGAGGAAGCCGGAGTAGCCGACAAGCCATCCGAAAATATAACTGCCGTAATTCGCCATAAGTTTCCACGGCTGCATCGCGACTCCCACCGCGCACGTGATCAAACCGCCGGTGCGAAAGCTGATGCGCCTCGGAGAAAGATTCGAGAAATCGTTCGAGGGAGAAACAACATTTGCGGCAACGTTAACGTTGAGCGTCGCGACGAGCAGCGCGATCATTGCGAGCACAATCTCCCAAGGGTGGCCAAGCCGCGCCAGTACTTTAACGGGATCCCACAGCGCCTCGCCAAATATGATCATGGTCGCGGAAGTGACCGCGATGCCAATGAAAGAATAAAATGTCATCGTTGCCGGAAGGCCGAGTGCCTGTCCGAGAATTTGATCGCGCTGCGATCGCGCGTAGCGCGTGAAGTCCGGGATATTCAGCGACACGGTGGCCCAAAATCCAACTACACCCGTCAGTGAAGGGACAAAGAACCGGAAGAACTCGCCAAAGCTGCGGAACTTCGATGGATTCGAAAGCATTGGCCCGAAGCCACCCGCTTTGTTGCGCGCCCACAGAAGAAGGACAAGTCCGATCAACAGCAGAAACGGAGCTGAAACGCCCTGTAGAAAGCGAATCGTTTCAATCCCGCGGAGGATCACGGCCACGTTCAGCAACCAGAAAAATCCGAAGCACATCGACGGTCCAAATGAAAAGTGCGCCCATGACGGCGCGAGCACGACGATCATCGCGTTGATCGCCTCGCCGCCGATCCACGTTTGAATGCCGAACCATCCGCACGCCACCAATGCTCGAAGGATTGCCGGAACGTTTGCGCCCAGCACGCCAAAAGACGCTCGCGCAAACACAGGGAAAGGAATTCCGTAGCGCGCCCCGGCATGCGCATTGAGCAGCATGGGAATCAGCACCAGCACGTTGCCAAGAAAAACCGTGAACAGGGCTTGCTTCCAGTTCATGCCTCCCGCAATCATTCCGCTCGCAAGCATATAGGTGGGAATGTTTACGCTCATCGAAATCCACAGGGCCGCGTAGTTGTACGTGCCCCACGTGCGGCGAGCGACAGGAACAGGTGCAAGGTCTTTGTTGAATAGACCGCTGCTGCGAATTGTTTCTGTTGGCAGAACTTCCGAATACGGTGCACTCATTGAGGAATCGGTGGACCTCATTACGATCGTTCTATTGACGCTTCATCGGCCTATCGTACGGCAATTCTAGTCCGCCGCTTCCGCATTCCCAGCGGCGCGCGTGCGCGTGATATCGCTGTAGGATTCGGGCCGGCGGTCGCGATAGAATTGCCACGTGTCACGCACTTTCTGGATTTCATCCAGGTTCAAATCCGCAACGAGCAGTTCGTCTTTGTCGCGGCTGGCCTGAGCCACGATTTTTCCTCGCGGATCGCAGAAATAGCTTTTCCCGTAGAATTCTCCGATTTTCCACGGCTGTTCCGTCCCCACTCGATTGATCGCGGCGACGAAATACTGATTCGCCACGGCGTGCGCGGGCTGTTCGAGTTCCCAAAGGTACTCCGAAAGCCCCGCGACAGTCGCTGATGGGTTATATACGATTTCTGCTCCATTCAACCCGAGCACCCGTGCGCCCTCCGGAAAGTGGCGGTCGTAGCAAATATAAACGCCCACGCGCGCGTAACGCGTTTCGAACACAGGGTATCCTGCGTTGCCCGGTGTGAAATAGAATTTCTCCCAAAATCCCGGGTGACAGTGTGGAATATGATGCTTGCGATATTTCCCCAAGTACCGGCCGTCGGCGTCAATCACTGCAGCCGTGTTGAAGTAAACTCCCGTCATCTCCACTTCATAGACCGGCACTATCATCACCATTCGATTGCGTTTTGCGAGCCTCTGCATGTGGGCTACAGTGGGGCCGTTCGGCACACTCTCCGTCATCTCGTACCATCGCGTTTGCTGTTCGGCGCAAAAATACGGACCGTAGAAGAGTTCCTGCAATCCGAGCACTTGGACTCTTTGCTTCGCCGCCGCGGCTATCAATCGCTCGTGTTTGCTGATCATTTTCCGCTTGATTTGCGCCAAGGAAAACTTGGCCGGCGACCATTCACAGCGCGCCTGAATCAGGCCGCAACGCACAATGCGGGGCATTCGACACCTCCTGAGAAGCTCCGGCGAAAGTCTACTCCGCGAGAGTTTAGCTCACAAGGCCAGTCGAACAGAGTTGGTTGCATGACGCGGGCATACTCCGAAATCCCGGCCCAAATACTGCCCAAACCGTATGGACATATTTCTATTGCGAGCTAGTCTGCTGAGTTAGCGAGGAAATTGCCTATGCGGTTGCTTCTCGTGATCATTTTGGTTCTGCTTCTGCTAGGCGCACTGCCCACGTGGCCTTACAGCGCTAGTTGGGGGTACTACCCGAGCGGCGGTTTGGGCCTCGTCCTCATAATCATTATCATATTCATACTGCTCGACCGGCGCCGCGCGGTTTAAGCAATCCGCGCGGTGTCCGGGGTTTTTCCCGGCCTCTAACCCAAGTCATGGAAAACTCGTTACGGGATTGGTTCGTGGCGCGCGGAACATGCCCCTGGACATCGTACCCGACAGCGCAGTTGCAGCGAGTAAGAGCACCGCAGGATCAATCGGCAGTCGATAGCGCGGCAAAGCCACGGACAGGTAGTAGGCGCACGGAAATACCAGCGGGAACATGGCCAACGGGAACGCGAACATGCTTCGCCGCCCCAAAAGCAGTGCAATTCCTAGCGCCGCGCCGATCCCAGCGCAAATATCAAAAATCAAAACGTAGCGGGACCAGTTGGAATGAATTCGCTCGAAATCTTTGAGTGGATCAGGCGTGCCTCCTGTCCAGAAAACAATAAAGCGGTTTGCAGTCAAGGCTGCCGACTGGCGCGGATGAGACTGAATGAACTCGATCGCTTGGCGTTGCTTCTGGTGCATGTAAGCGATTTCACCCATCGCGACATACTTCGCGCGCTCGTTCTGGTTATTGAGTGGGTGCACCAAATTCGTTTGCTCCCTGTTTGACTGTGCATTGTTTCCCACCCACAACTGGAGTCCCAGAGTCGATCGCAGTGGCACAAACGTATGGAAAGCATCGTAATTCCGCAGAGTCCATGGAACGCAACACAGGATCGCCACTCCCAGTGCCAGCAGCGGTTTTGCCAGCCAGGACCGTCCTTCCCTGTATTCTTGATAAGCGAGCCAGGCCAACAGGAACGGCAACAGGCAAACGAGAGTGGGGTTCGTCATCAATGTGAAACCCCACAGCAGGCCGTAAGCGAGCCATTCGGGCGCACGACGCGATTCGACCAACGCCAGCGTGGTCCACAAAATCGTAGCCGCAAGTAATGCGGAGAGGCACGCGTCCCACATGCTTTCAAATGGAAGGAGAATTGCGTTAGGGAAAATCGCCCACAGCCATGCCGCGCCGGCGCCTAGACCTGCGCCTGCCATCCGTTCACCTGCGTAGTAGATTGGTACGCATGTGAGCACGGTAAAAAAGATATTCAGAAGCACAGTCGCCACGAACGATCGGAACGTGTATATCCCAAGGTATCGGAAGATCCCAGCAAGCAATAATGGATAAACGGGCGTCATCCACGCCGTTGCTCCGGTCGGCACGCGCAAAGGAGAACTGAAACCCTGTCCCCGGGCGAGCGAGGCCGCGATATTCCCTGGTTCGAATGTGAACGGAATTACGCTGAGAGCTTGCCTGGAATTTTGTTGCGTGTAGTCCCACGCGAATCCCAAGCGCACGCCTGTCGCTACGATGACAATCAGCGTCAGCGACGTGACGAGGGCTCGGAGCTTCCGCCAAACGGCCGACGTCGAATTTGCCCTGCGCGGCTTCACTGTGGCCTAATACGTTAGTCGTGGTGCGAAGAAAGAAAAAGCGGAAATTCGAAAAAGGAGCCGAGGCGCGGCGTTTGGCACGCGAAAATGCCGGCACGCCACCGGCCGTGCGCATAATCCCCGACCGCCGCACCAAGCCGCCGAAACACCGCAAACGTTTGCTTGACGAAGAACTTCGCTGAGGAATTTGTAAGGTTCCGACCGGAACCTAGCCTTTTGATCCTCAACCAGGCCGGTATTCCGGCACTCTTTCACCAGCGCGAAATAGCGCCTGCGGAGTTTTTCCCGATGCCTTCGCTATTTCCGTGGCGATTGTCTCCAGTTCGCTTTTCGCGAATCCAATACACGCGATATGCACTTTGCCATCGGGTTGAATCAGGAAAATCGATGGCACATTCGTCAAGCCGTATTGCTTCGATACTTTGTAGCCGTCCGCGTCAATTAGAGCGGGAAACTTAACGCCGTACTCTTCGAGGAATTCTCTTGTATCTTGCGAATTATCCTGCGATACGCCCCAGAAACTCGCGTTGCTATCTCCATAGCTTTCATAAATGCGCTCGAGGAACGGGAACGTCAAGTGGCAAACAGGGCACGAAACTTTGAAAAACGAAACGAGCACGGGCCCTTTCTCGAGCGTTCTCTCCAGCGAATGTTTCTCGCCGTTAACGGAGCTGAGCGTGAAGGCGGGCGCTATATTGCCCGCCTGAATCTTCGACATGATCCTGCCTCCCAAAATGGCCCGTAGAAACCTCATCTTCCGTTTGATTGTAACAAAGCGCGGAGCGATGCAGAAAATTTCGCTAATCTCGCCGGGCCATTCGAGATGTGAGACTTTCAGTGGATATGCTTGGTCTTTTTTTGCAGGTAATCCATTAGCAGATACTGGCCTAACGTATAGGGCGTGGTGAAATAGGCTTTTCCGCGGCACAATTCTGTAACCTTCTGCACAAAATGAACCAGGCTGTAATCGCTCGCCAGCATGAATGTGTTAATCAAAATTCCCGCGCGCCGGCACTTCGCCACTTCTTCAAGCGTCTGCGTCACTACCAGCGGGTCGAGGCCAAAAGCATTCTTGTAAATACGTCCGTCTTCGAGCGTCAGCGCCGAAGGCTTTCCATCCGTGATCATCACGATCTGACGCATGTCCTTTTTCTGCCGCGCCAGAATTCGCTGAGCCAGCCGCAGCCCCTCGCGCGTATTCGTGTAATACGGGCCCACCTGCACACGCGCAAGCTGCCCCAATGGAATCTCCTCAGCGCTATCATGGAACAGCACACAGTGCAGTGAATCGCCCGGATATTGCGAGCGGATCAGGTGCGAAAGCGCCAGCGCAACGCGTTTCGCGGGCGTGAAGCGATCTTCGCCGTAAAGAATCATACTGTGACTGCAATCCAGCAGCAGCACAGTCGCGCAGGAGCTCTGATATTCGCACTGATGAACCATCAAATCCTGATAATCAATTTCGAGTGGAATCATAGGTCCGCCGGCTGCACCTTGCCGGCGCAGCGCGTGGAAGAGTGTTTCAGGGATGTCCAAATTCAGAGTGTCGCCGAATTCGTAGGCCTTCGACGCGCCGCCCGATTCAATCCCAGTAGCCAGATCGCGCGTGTCGTGCCTCCCGAAGCTGCTCTTGCCAAGAGAGGTAAGCAAGTCACGCAGCGTTTTGAACCCCAGAAAATCGATCGCCTTGTCCGTGATTTCAAACCGAGCTTTGATTTCTGGTTGTCCGGGAGCGCCAGTCTGTCCTCCCGGCGTTTGCTGTGGAGGGGGAGTAACCTGCGGTGGTTGCGGCGAAATATAACCTTCCTGCGCCATGCGCTCGATGAGTTGCTCGATCATTTCGTGCAGGCGTTGGTTTTTGTCCAAGTCAGGATTTTCCAGAAGCTGCTCCATCATTTCCGGCGGCAGCAGATCGCCCTCTTCGAGCGCGCGCAAGATGGCCTGTCGCAGTTGTTCCATGGAGCGCTCAGGATCCATTTCCTGGAAGCTGTAATATTGCGACTCAAAGCCGCTCTGCAGCAGAAAATCCGAGAGCCGGTTCATCAACTCTTGCAAGTCGATGTCATCCGCTTCCTGGCCTGTATATTTCCTGTAGCGAACGTATTTCATGCGTTCGGCCTCGGATTCATTCTCGCGCTTGCACGCGGTAGTCGCGGCAGCCATCTTCCGACCGCCGCACAATAGGCTTGATATGGCGCCCCGAATTTTCGCCTCAAAACTGGCTCTTCGTAAAAGACCACCAGCAGGTGACACGCCAGAATGATCGCGGCCACCATCAACACAATCGCCGGGGAACGCAGGTAGAGCCCAAGGCCAAGCAGCAAACAAAATCCGCCGATGTACATCGGGTTCCTGACGCATCGGTACGGCCCGGTTGCGACAAATTGGCGCGGAGGATCAAACAGCGCCGGCGTACCGCGTCCCCGCACGACAAAGGTCGCGATACATAGAATGGCAAGCACAGCCCCAGAGCACATCAGAACGGCGCCGAAGGGAAGCACTGCGCTCGGGAGAGCGAGGTGAAGACTGTGATCGTAAGCGCGAAGTCGCAGCGCAATCCATCCGAAAAACAGAATAAAGCCGGTAGCGTAAAGCAAAGCCCGCACTGCGTCGAACAGAGTTCTCATGCTAGACCTGTCCTACGTTACCCGGCTCAATTGAACTGCCGCCGCGGCATGCATCCCTGCGCTTCCCGAGGCTCGGGTGCTTTTCTCGCCTCGGCAAAATAACCACGTTCTTCACTTCGGCTGATTCTTTTGTGCGCCCACAAACCTTCAAGAACGAATTCCGCTGCGGCTGCCTGCACGCCGGGCTCATCCTTCGCTTCTACGCCGAGCGCCGCGACATGGTCAAATAGACCCTGCACTTTTCTTAACTCGGCCAGATACTCCGCGGTTTTTGCCTCGGCCGCCACCTTCAACTCACCGCCCATCTCGAACCACTGAACCACGGATTGCAGATTTGTGTCCTTGAAATACTTCGTGAATGTCTTGCCAGTCGCGGCGCGAATCAACTCGCGCGCGATGGTATCCGCTCCACGCAACTCTCCTTCATATTCAAGCTCGAATTTCCCCGTCATGGACGGAATCGCAGCATAAATATCCGCAATACGCGCTACAGCAATTCGCTCTTCATTGCGTACTGCTCGCTGCTCCGCATTGCTGACTGCATTTTCCAGGCACGAGATCGGCAAACGCTGGCTGACGCCGGAGCGCCGGTCGACACGCTTATCTTCGCGCGCCTGAAATGCAATTTCCTCCGCCACTTCGCGTATGTATTGAGGGATTTCGATTCTCCGGCCTTCCCGCGTCGTCCAGGATTCCTGCGAAGTAATGGCAATGCCCTCATCCAGTGTGGCCGGATAGTGCGTGCGAATTTCCGAGCCGATGCGATCTTTAAGTGGCGTGATAATTTTTCCACGAGCCGTGTAATCCTCGGGATTCGCGGTGAAAACGAGCAACACATCGAGCGGCATGCGCACGGGGTAGCCTTTGACCTGTACATCACCCTCTTGCATGATGTTGAACAGGCCAACCTGAATTTTTCCTGCTAAATCCGGCAGTTCATTGATCGCGAAAAGGCCGCGGTTGGCGCGCGGCAGCAAACCGTAGTGAATCGTGAGTTCGTCGGAAAGATCTCGCCCGCCTTTCGCAGCGCGAATCGGGTCAACGTCGCCGATAATATCCGCAATCGTCACGTCAGGCGTGGCAAGCTTCTCGACGTAGCGGCGGTCGCGGGGCAGCCAGGCAATCTTTGTAGCTTCGCCTTCGAGGGCAAATTGCTCGCGACAAGCACGGCATATGGGACGATACGGATTGTCATTGATCTCACAGCCTTGGATAACGGGTATTTCCTCATCGAGAAAGCCCACGAGTTCGCGCAGGATGCGTGTTTTCGCCTGGCCGCGCAGACCCAGCAAAATAAAATGGTGCCGCGATAAAATCGCGTTTACGATTTGCGGTATCACTGTATCGTCATAGCCGCGAATTCCGGGGAAGAGTTCATCGCCCGCGCGTAATTTCCTCAGCAGATTTTCGCGAAGCTCGTCCTTCACTGTGCGGGCCCCGTGGCGCGTTTCGTTCCACTCGCCCTTTCTCAGTTCACCGAGCAGCTTCGGTTTTACGCTCATATCAGATGATTCCTTTTCAGAATTCCGCGCCCGTATTTCACGATGTTTTTCCTCTTTTGGTCATGATGTCCACCCATCTTGGCGTCCCACTAATTGAGCGAATGTCCATTCCCGCGCGCCCGTTCACGCCGTTCATTTAAATAGACAAGGCGCGGCAGCCACTCTTTCAGTTGGTCGTAAAGATGCGTTTGCCTCTCTGCTTCGTCGCGCATCTCGAGCAGAACTTGTTTCGCGTCCAAGTCGAGCGGCAGTGCGTCCGCCATTGCATACGCGGGCGATGTCTTTGACTTCGGAGGCAGCGCGTCAGGCCCATGGTTGAAGAGCAGCCAGTAGCACTGCTCGTAGAGCTCGATCAGTTCGTTGGATGCAACCGTATAACATTCCGAAGCTTCATCAAAACATTCAATCGCTGCCTCATAATAAGGTTTATCATCGAAAATCTCTTGGACCTGAAATGGCGTCCTACCCTGCGCCAGAATGTCCATTTTGCCGTCCTGGTGCTGTTTCACCAGCGCGGTTATGGCGGCCGTGCAGCCAATTGTTGCGATTCCTTGCTTGCGCGCCAAAATCACTCCGAACTCCAGTTTCATCGTCAAACAACGCCGAATCATTTGCTTATAGCGCGGCTCAAAAATGTGCAGAGGTAAGACCGCTCCGGGGAAGAGAACAACATCAAGCGGGAAAAGCGGAATGCGCTTAGGTTTCATTTGTGCGGCGCCGCGTCTTCCAGCATAGCAGAATCCGCGGCGTTCCTTCTGTTTTCTAACAAAACAGCGCAACATCGACGGCTTGCGCAGTACACGATGGTGTTGCCACAACGTATGACAATTGGAACTGTGGACGTGAGGAAGTTCGCGAATGCTTCAACCGAGCTCGTCGAGCGCTGCCTGCAATTCGCTCCGCGCATGTTCTTCGCCTGACCTGGTAGCTTGCACCACGCCTTCGGTTAGCGTCTTTCGCGCGTCGGCGATTCTTCCTATCTTGGCGAGCATCTGGCCGTACTGGAAATATGCTGCCACGTAATCGGCATGCGCGCCAATCAGTTGCTTGAAATTATCTTCCGCAGCAGCAATATCGCCACTCTTCAGATAGTCCATCGCAAGCCCGTACCGCCCGAACGCGTCGCTCGGATTCTTTTTGACGAACTCTTCAAGCATTTGTCTGCGGCTTTTCGAAGTTTGGGGTGAATTCATGATGTGTCGTATTATAGCGATCTCTTTTCCGGACGCCAATTTTCGCATGAGGCGATTTCTTGAAAAAAACGCCGAAAGCCAAGCTGATTGCGCGCACATCAAATACACCTGTCACCGAACCTCCCGATACCGGACTGCCTGGCAAGCCGGTGAGCGCGTCCCGCTCTGAAATGCTCGAGGCCGTGTTGCCCAACGACGCGAATCCTCTCGGCTACATCCTCGGCGGGCGCGTGATGCATTTGATTGACATCGCGGGAGCAATTGCCGGCCATCGCCATTCGGGGAGTTATCTCGTCACGGCATCCGTTGATTACCTCGATTTTCGCAGTCCGATTCGCATCGGCGATTTGATCGTGCTCAAAGCCGAAGTCAATCGCGTCTTCCACACCTCGCTCGAGGTGGGCGTAAAAGTGTACTCAGAGAATATCTTGACGCGCGAGCGCAAGCACACGTCGAGCGCCTACGTTACTTATGTTGCCGTGGACGCGGAGCTTCACAAGCATGCGATTCCGCCGCTGATTCTCGAAACGGATGAAGATCGCCGGCATTGGCGCGAAGCCGGCGAACGCCGCAAAATTCGGCTCGCGCATCGCTACAAACGCCCATTCCCGACGGAATGACGGTTCCCGCAACGATCATCACGCGTCATCGTGATAAATGTTCGAGTACGGATTGCGCCGTGCGGAATCCCGACGAAATGCAGCTTCCGACCGAAGGTCCCTCGAGGTAATTACCCGCGATAAAAATTCCGCGGTGGTTTTGGATCTCGTCACGAATGACGCGAACTCGTTGTGCATGGCCCAAATTGTATTGCGGAAGCGCTTTGGCATGGATCCATATATGGCGCCCCGTTGGCGGCCCAGTGATTTGTAAGACTTTCCCGATTTCTTCACGCACCTGGCTCGCAATCTGTTCTCCGTTTAATTCCAGAATCCGAGGATCGATCGCACCGCCGATGAAGCTGGTCATCAAGACCATACCCTCCGGCGCACGGCCGGGGAAAAGCGACGAATTCCATACGGTTCCCAGCGTGCGGAGGCCTTCCTTTCGCGGTACCAGAAAACCGAATCCGTTCAGTGCATGGCCCACCTGTTCGCGACGGTATCCTTCCGCCACAACAGCGACGGGAGCGTACGGAATCCCCGACAGCATTGTTGACAAGCCTTCCGCGAATTTATTGACCAGACGCGCAGTCTCATAGACAGGCGTTGCAAGCACCACCGCATCGGCTTGTAACGTTTCTACAGTGCCTGCTCCGATGGCGAGGATTGACCATCCTGCATTCCGTGCTGATTCGAGCGAGTCAATGCGAACGTCATTTTTCAGGTTGCTCCCGAGCTTCCGTGCCAGCGCGCCGATAAAGCTTCCCATACCGCGCTTGAATCCTGCGAGCGTCGGCCGCGTATTCGCGCCGCTGCCTCCGCGCGGCTTCATTGCTCCACGCACAATGCTGCCGTACTCCTCCTCCCATTGCGCCACCGACGGAAACGTGCTGCGCAGGCTTAGTTTCTCAGGGTCGCCGGCGAATACGCCGGAAGCGAAAGGCCCTGCGAGATGCTCCAGAATTTCCGTACCGAATTTCCGGCGCACGAAATCCGCAAGCGATTCATCATGTCCCGGCGGTTTCGACCGTCGGAGCGCTTCGCTGAGCAATCGGACCTTCGACCCCATTCCCAGAAGCGAAGTGCTCATTAGAGCAGAGGGAGACATGGGTGCGGGCCGCAACTCTCCACCCAGCAATACATATCGGGGTGTTTTTGGATCAGCTTCGATCAACTCGTCCTCAAAGTTCGCCGCTCGAATAAACGCGCGCAGCTCCGGTGTCATTTGGAAACTCTGTGGCCCAGCTTCGAAAAGAAATCCGTCGCGCTCCACAGTCGCTATCATTCCACCCGGCTGCGCAGCTGCTTCGAGCACGCGAACAGCAACTCCCATTTCGACGAGGCGCAGAGCGCATGCGAGTCCGGAAATTCCCGCGCCCACGACAATTGCCTGGCGTAGAGTGCTCATTGCGGGGAGTACATATCAAATCAAAGAGTCTTCGAGAAAAGCGGGCGCGCGTCCATTTTTTGTTCGTGCAGGTAGCGGTCAAATGGCATGGCAAGATTGCGGATAAAGATTCGCCCAAGTGGCGTGACACGGATTTCATCGTCGCTTAGAAGTACGAGGCCGTCATCGCGCATTGTCCGCAACTGGGCTAGCTCGGTGGCAAAATATTCGTCGAAGCGAATCTGAAAGGTGTTTTCGATTTCCCGCTTGCGCACGACAGTATGGCAGAGGAGCTTCGTAATTACTTCGCGGCGCAGCAAGTCGTCGTAGTTCAGGCGGTAGCCACGCATTGTTGCCGCGCCGCGCTCGGCCACAGCCGATTGATACGACGCAAGCGCTCGGTCGTTCTGCGCGTACGCTTCACCGACACTGCTGATGGCGCTCACGCCCATTCCATAAAGGTCGGCGCCAGCCTTCGTGGTGTAACCCTGAAAATTCCGGTGCAGCGTTCGATTGCGCTGCGCTATGGCTAACTCGTCGCCTGGCCGCGCGAAGTGGTCCATTCCAATATAAAGATAGCCCGCGTTGGTAAATTTCCGCACGCCGGCCGTGAAGATGTGAAACTTTTCCATGCCCTCAGGTAAGTGCCCTTGAAATGAGCCTTGTTGTTTTCGGAGCCACGGCACGTGCGCATAGCTGAACATGGCGATGCGATCAGAATTGAGTTGCAAGACCTTGTCGACCGTGTCCGCAAATGACGCTGCCGTCTGGTACGGCAAGCCGTAAATCAAGTCCACGTTCAGGCTGTCGAATCCCAGCCTTCGTGCTTCGACAATCAAATCGTGCGTCAGCTCGAATGGCTGCACGCGGTTGATGGCCTTCTGAACTTCCGGCGTGAAGTCCTGTATACCCATGCTCAACCGGTTGAAGCCGAGTCTTCGCAACGTTGTCAGATGCTCGAGCGTTGTGACGCGTGGATCGACTTCGATACCGATTTCCGCGTTCGCGGCGAACGTGAAACGCTCACGCGTGTATCCAAAAAGGTCTTCGAGTTGCGCCGGACTCAAATACGTGGGCGTGCCGCCGCCCCAGTGGAATTGCACGACCTCACGTTTGCGCGAAACAAACCGGCTAACATGGCTGATTTCAGCCTTGAGCGATTCGAGGTAGGGAATTGCGGCGCTCTTGTTTTTTTGAATGACCACGTTGCACGCGCAGAAAAGGCAAAGGCTCTCGCAGAAGGGAAGATGCATATACAGCGACACAGGAGTCGCGGCCGAATCCGCGTTCCGTAGGAATTCCTCCAAGTCGGCTTGGCGGAATTTATCGTCCCACACGGGCGCCGTCGGATAGCTTGTGTATCGCGGGCCAGGACGATTGTATTTTGCGAGAAACTCCTCGCTGACTTCGAGGTCCGGCATCTGATTTGCGATCCGCATTGTGGCATTCATCGGCCGGCTGTGTCCGGCGTCGCGGCTGCTTGCCGTGGCTTGGCCTGCGAGAATTCGCGCGCGGCCCGAACAAAGGTCTGGGCATTCGCGACTGGGGTCGTGGGCAAAATCCCGTGACCAAGATTCAGAATATGCCCTGTGCCTTTGGTTTTTGTGATCGCTTCGCGCACGGTCCACTGAACATTTTCTTCCGTGCTCAAAAGCATCGCGGGGTCAACGTTGCCTTGCAGCGCGATTTTTGCTCCGATTTTCAGGCGCGCCTCGGCTAGATCGGTACGCCAGTCAACGCTCAACACACTCGCGCCCGTCCGCGCCAGCGCAGAGAGCAAATGAGCGCCGTTCTTGGCGTACAGTATCACGGGCGCCGTGCCGGCATTCAATTCCTCGATCAGCTTCTGCGTCGCGCGCAGTTCGAACACTTCGTAATCATGGGCAGAAAGTTCTCCAGCCCAGGTATCGAAAATCTGTACGGCGGCGGCGCCGGCCTCAATCTGCATTTTCAGATAACGCGCCGTGACATGCGAAATTTTTTCAAGCAGCGCATGGAGCAGAGCGGGCTCGGCATACATCATGCGCTTAATCGTCGAAAGGTCGCCGCGTGTTGTACCCTGGACCAAATAGCACGCGAGCGTCCACGGTGCCGCCGCAAAGCCGAGCACCGGGACATCCGGGCCCGCGACGCGGGCGATCTCGCGTATGGCATCACCGACGAATCGCGTTTCACGCTCGGGTTCGAATTCCTTGAGAGACTCAGCGGCCTTCCAGTCAACCACAGGATTCCCCAACTGCGGGCCGTCATCATTGATTTTAAGCGGCACACCCATAGCTTCTGCGACGACTAAAATATCCGAGAAAACAATGATCGCGTCCACGTCAAGCACTCTGTACGGCTCGAGAGACACCTCACCTGCAAGTTCAGGCGTTTTGGCGACTTCGAGGAAAGAATGTCGTCGTCGGATTTCTTGGTAGCGTGGGAGATAGCGTCCTGCCTGGCGCATGATCCATGTGGGAACACGTTCCGGTTGCTGGCCCCGGGCAGCACGCAGGAAGATTTCCTTCTTCGTAGAGGATGTCGGCGCTTGCATGTTCGGATTAGATGGATTACGCCCCATCTTACCAGAAGCGGCCTTTAGTCCGCACGACGGACCCACGCATTCACCATGTCACGTAGCGTGACGCAAAGCGCAGTGACGGCGCAGTCGCGCGAGCGGAAGCTCTGGAAACGATTTGTCGTGTTTGACACATAGGCGCTAAAATTACCGGTGCATTTGACAAATCACGCCAGCTATTCAGTCGCTGATCCACGATGACGGAACCGGAACCAATTCAAAAAGCCGTTGAACAGTTCATCCTCAATGAAATCGACAGCGTTCCTCACCTCGAAGCATTGCTTATGCTTTGCAACGGACCGGGCAGGGAATGGAGGGTGGACGAAATGGCGAAGGCGTTGTATGTACCGCTGGAAGTGGGGCAAAAAATCTTGCAAAGCCTCGCCCAACGGGGCTTAATCGCTGCGGTTCCTGCAGAGAGCGAGACCTATGTCTACGTTTCTCAATCGGAAGAGAAGGACACCCTACTCCGCGCCGTCGACGCGACATATCGACGGGAACTGGTTCGAGTGTCCACGATGATCCACTCAAAAGCTTCGCCGGCGGTGCGCGAGTTCGCTCGTGCCTTCCGCCTTATAAAGGGTCGAGACTGATATGGGTCCAGCCGTTTACATTCTCGGCATAGTCATAACTCTATCTTGCGGCATTCTGCTGATGCGCGGCTATATGCGCGCGAAAAGACCATTGCTCTTATGGAGCAGCCTTTGTTTCTTCGGTCTCGCTCTTTCAAACCTGCTTGTGTTTATCGATCTGGTGATGTTGCCGGGCGTTGATTTATACCTTTGGAGACTTGGCGTTGCCGCGATTGCGATGATGCTCTTGATGTATGGGCTAATTTGGGAAGGCGAGTGACACCATGATTCAGAGCTTTTTACTGGGCGTGATAGCCACAACGTCATTAACCGCTGGAGTGTTCTTCCTCAAATTCTGGAGGCGGACCCGCGACTCATTGTTTTTGGCCTTCGCAATTGCTTTCATACTCGAGGGAATCAATCGCACGGCGGTGATTTTTGCCAACCACCCCAATGAAGGCAGCCCATGGACATACCTCGTGCGTCTTTTCGCGTTTCTGCTGATCCTCGCGGCAATTCTCAAGAAGAATTACGGCGCCCACCGTTAGCTTGTCCGAGGCCGCGAACGATGCGACGGTCCCAGCCCATAACATTTGTTGCGTCGCACAATCGGCGCTAAGATTACTGAATGCCGTTTTCAACGAGCGCTTCTTCGGCCATTTGCCTATGGCGTGGCGCAAACGCCGGGACCGTCACCCTGCGATGAATTTGTCAATGGATTTTGCGGCGCTGGGCTTATATGTCGCGAGCTTTGTTGCTTACGCCGTCAATTTGTATCACGAGCGGCGGTGGCTTGGGCGAGTCGCGACGGTGCTCTTGATCCTCGCGCTCGTGGCTCACTATTATGCCCTGCTCGAACGCTCACGCATGATACACGGGATCCCTTATGACGATCTTTACGGCTCGATGTCCCTTTTTGCGTGGCTTGTTGGCGTAACGTATCTTGGCCTCGAGACGTATCACCGCCACCGCGCCGTCGGATCACTGGTTGTGCCGTTTGTTGTGTTTTGGCTGATTGTCGCGATGAGCGTTGCGCCAGCCGTGGTGCTGCGCGCGCCGCGTGCTAAGGGAGCGCTGTTTGCTCTGCACATCACGATAGGCATTCTTGCTTACGCCGCATTTGCGATATCATTCCTGCTAAGCATCATCTACCTGGTTCAAAATCGCGTGCTGCGCCATGGGAAGCCCGGTCTCGCGTTCTGGCGTTTTCCTGCGCTTGACGTGCTGGAGCGCATGAGTCTTTCGAGTGTATGGGTCGGCCTGGTCGCATTGCTCGTCGGCACTGGATTAGGTTTTGCCTGGGAGCATGGCTTGACGGGACAGTTCGCCATTGCTGATCCAAAAGTGCTCGTGACGTTGATCGTGCTCGCCGTTTACGCGGCGTATTTAGTGATCGTTCGCACGCCCGCGTGGCGTGGCGCGCGCGCGGCTCTGGTTTGCGTCTTTAATTTCGCGATTGTGCTATTCAGTTACACAATTGTGAATCTGTATTTCACGGATTTTCATCGCTTTTTCTGATGGCCATTGATTCCATCATCGAGCACGATTGGGCAGGCGCGCGAGGCCGCTCGGAAATTGCGTTGATCGGTTGCAATCATCGCACAGCCCCTTTGGAACTGCGCGAGCGTGTGGCTTTCACACCAGAGCAGGCTCTGCGCGTCGCCACAGAACTGTGTCAGATGGGCGTGATCGAAGAAGCCGTAGTCGTGTCGACATGCAATCGCAGCGAACTGTATGGCGTTACGTCAGGAGCCGGCGAATCCGCGCCTTCCGCACTGATTTCCTACTTCACCGATTTTCACAAGCTTTCTCCCATGGAATTGACCGGACGGCTCTATCGTCATGCAGGACCGGAGGCCGTACGGCATCTTTTCCGCGTCGCGTGCGGAGTGGATTCGATGCTGCTCGGCGAAGCGGAAATCCTTGGACAAATCCGCGAGGCATATAATCGCGCGCTCAAAAATGGTTCGACAGGCCCCGTACTGAATCGGCTGTTCCAAGGCGCGCTTGAAGTGGGGAAGCGTGTGCGTGCGGAGACGGAAATTGGCGCGAGGCCCATGTCGGTGGCCCTTGCTGGCGTAAAACTCGCGGAGCGCATTTTCGGCGAACTGAAAGGCCACAACGCGCTGATTGTTGGCGCGGGCGCCGTGGCAGAACAAGTGGGCGAGCATCTGCGCCTGCGGGGAATCGGCGAACTGCTCGTGGTGAATCGGTCGTTTGCGCGCGCGCAAGAGCTGGCGCGGCGCATGGGTGGTGAAGTGGGAGAATGGTCCGATCTTGAAAGCCTCCTTGGTCAGCCCGATATTATTGTTACTTCGGTTTCCGGTTCGACGCCTATAGTGCCGCGTGTGCTACTCGAACGAGCGATGGCCGCACGATCTGGACGTGCGATGTTCGTGATTGACTTAGGCGTGCCGCGCAACGTCGAACCTGCTGCAGAGGGGCTCTACAACGTCTATCTTTTCAACATTGACCACCTCGGCGAAATCGTCGAACAAAATAAGAAAGCGCGCGAAGCAGAACTTCCGCGCGTCGAGATGATTGTCGACGAGCACGTCTCGAAATTCCTCGCGTGGCAATCGAGCCTCGAAGCAGCCGGATTGCTGGATGCATTTCGAGCGCGTCTGGACGCGGAACGACAGTCGCTGCTAGCCGCCCATTTCGCGAATGCCGATGACATGTCCGACAGCGAACGCGCGCGGATTGACAAGCTGACGGAAGAGTTGATTCATCGCGTCGTTCAGCTTCCTTCCGAGCGTTTGCGTCAGGCACGCAAGCTCCGGCGTCCGCTCGAAGGGCTTGCGGCATTGCGGGAATTGTTTGACCTTGACGCGAACCACGATGAGGACAAATCTTGAAGCGGCTGCGCATCGGGAGCCGTGGCAGCAGACTGGCTCTCTGGCAGGCGGAACACATTGGGAAATGGCTTGCACGCGAATGCAGAGCGGACTCGGAAATTGTCGTAATCAAGACTTCGGGCGACAATTTTCAATCCGCGCCCGTTTCGGAAGTCGGCGGGAAGGGAATTTTCATCAAGGAAATTGAAGACGCGTTGCTCGACGGTCGCGTCGATATCGCGGTCCACAGCATGAAGGACGTTCCGACGGCTACATCGCGTGGCCTTTGCTTTCCGGCGGTAACGAAGCGCGAAGATCCGCGCGATTGTCTGGTTTCTCGGCACGGCGAATTGCTGGCGCAATTGCCGTATGGAGCGCGCGTGGGGACAAGCAGCTTGCGGCGCCAATCGCAGCTCAGATATTTTCGCCACGATTTACGAGTGACGAACGCGCGCGGGAATGTCGATACGCGCGTGAGGAAACTCGAAACGGGAGAATTCGATGCTATCGTTGTTGCGAAAGCCGGGCTCGACCGGCTCGGATTAAGCAATAGAATCGCGGAAGTGATCGCACCCGAAATTATACTTTCTGCGGTAGGCCAGGGCGCGCTTGCGATTGAGGCGCGTGAGAGCGATCAAGCACTGCGCGAAACGCTTGCGGCGCTTGATGACACCGAAACTCGCGCCGCGGTTACCGCCGAACGCTCGCTGCTCGCCGAACTCGAGGGCGGGTGCGAGGTCCCGCTGGGTGCATGGGGACGAATCGAGAGTGGTGCATTGCACTTGGACGCGCGTGTGCTCGCAGTCGATGGGTCTGAGTGCATCGCGCTGCATTCGTCCGGTCCAACCTCTAGCGCGGAAGAAATTGGGCGGAGGCTGGCGCGCGAATTGTTAGATGCGGGCGCCGATCGACTGCTGAGGCTAGCGGGAAGGAGCGTCGGTGGGAACTAACTCGACCTTCTCGGGAAATGCATTGTCCGGTAAGCGCGTCGTCGTCACACGCGCGCCAGGCCAGGGCGAGGATTTGCGTGCGGAATTGCGCGGCGCGGGCGCGCATGTGATTGAGTTGCCATGCGTGGAGTTCCGTGACCTCGAGGAGACTGGCGAACTCGATGTAGCGATTGGCAAACTCAGCGGCTTTGCCTGGTTGCTTTTCACTAGCCAAAATGCAGCGAGATTTTTTGCTCGACGCACGCGTGCGCTGGGATTCGATTTCGCGCGACTGCCGGCGCCGCGTCCACGAATCGCTGCCATTGGTCCAGCAACGGCCGAGGCCGCGAGGGCGGCGGGATTTCCGGTCGATTTTGTTCCGGATGCGGGGACGGGCCGGAGTTTTGCCGGCAATTTCAAGGACTGCGTGCGCAGCGTAGCGGGAATGGAAGTAAAAAATCCGGTGGTAGGATTCGTGCACGGCGCTGCCGGGCTAAAGATACTTGTGCCTCGAAGTGATTTGGCGCTCCGCGATCGAGGCGCTACAGATTGGACGGAAGCGCTGCGAGAAGCAGGCGCAGAGGTCACCGCTGTCCCGGCATATCGCACGTGCATGCCGGAATCGCTAGCTGGACCTCAGCTGGAGCGGATCCGTTTCGAGAGAGTGGACTGTTTTATTTTTGCGAGTCCGTCTGCATTCGAGAATTTTGCGAAATCGGTGGGCCGGGAAGATCTTCGGCGCTTTGCTTCGGCGTCAGCATTCGCGGCGATTGGCCCAACAACCGCATCGGCGATTCGCGCCGCCGGTGTTCGCTGCGCGATCGAATCGGCGGAGCCAAATTCGAAGGCGTTAATCGAAGCGATCTGCCAGCATTTTAGCGCTTCGGCGCGCCAATCGACCCGCGAGGGGGTTAAGCGCGCATGAGTTTCCCGACGCACCGGCCGCGGCGGATGCGGCGCAGCGAGGCGATTCGGAATCTTGTGCGCGAGACGCACGTCTCGACCGCGGGGCTTGTCTATCCCATGTTCGTGTGCCCGGGAAAGGGCTTGCGCATCGATGTGAATTCCATGCCGGGCGTGACACAGCAGTCGGTGGATTACGTTGTTGAGGAAGCGCGCGAAGTTGCGGACTTGGGCATTCCGGCGGTGATCCTCTTTGGTTTGCCGGAGCACAAAGACGAAAAGGGGAGCGAAGGCTACATTGCGTCGGGCGTCGTGCAGCGGGCGGTCGAGGCAGTTCGCAAAGCACGTCCTGAACTGCTCGTCGTTACCGACGTTTGCCTCTGCGAATATACAGATCACGGGCATTGCGGCATTATCGAAAATGAGGAAATTCTGAATGATCCGACGGTCGAACTCCTCGCCGAAATGGCACTATCGCACGCACGGGCAGGTGCGCAAATAGTGGCGCCTTCGGACATGATGGACGGGCGCGTGGCGGCCATTCGTAAGAAGCTCGATGCAGCGGGCCTCGTCGACGTCGCGATACTTTCCTATGCCGCGAAATACTGCTCCGGATTCTACGGCCCATTTCGCGAAGCAGCGCAATCGGCTCCGCAGTTTGGCGACCGGCGCAGCTATCAAATGGACCCAGCCAATGCTCGTGAGGCGCTGAAAGAGGTCGCGTTCGACTTGGAAGAGGGCGCGGACATGATTATGGTGAAGCCTGCGCTGTCCTATCTCGACATTATCCATCGTGTCCGTGAGGCATTCCATGTGCCCGTTGCGGCGTACAATGTCAGCGGCGAATACGCGATGGTGAAAGCCGCGGCGCAAAACGGCTGGATTGACGAAAAACGCGTCGTGCTTGAAATTTTCACCGCGATCCAGCGCGCAGGCGCATCAATTGTTCTGACGTATCATGCGAAAGATCTGGCGCGCTGGCTGAAGGCCTGCTGAAGCGCGTGGCTCCCCAACCTCGCGTGCAGAAGAAAAACTCAACGACAAAAGACATTTTGCAACGCGCCGAAGCATCCCTCGTCGGCGGCGTGAACAGTCCCGTACGCGCATTCAAATCCGTCGGCTGCGCACCGCTTATCGTCGAACGTGCATCGGGCGCGCATTTATGGGATGCGGACGGCCGCGAATACATCGATTTTATTGGCTCGTGGGGAGCGCTGATTCTCGGGCACGCCAATCCGCCAATCATCACGGCGATTCAGGAGCAGGCCTCGCGGGGAACGAGCTTTGGCGTGACGACTGAACTCGAGGTCGAGCTTGCCGAACGCATCAAGCGCGCAATTCCTTCGATCGATAAAATTCGCTTCGTCAATTCCGGCACCGAAGCGACTATGTCTGCCGTACGCCTCGCACGCGGATTCACGAGGCGTGATTTTATTTTGAAATTCGAGGGCTGCTACCACGGGCATGCTGATAGTTTCCTTTCCGAGGCTGGCTCGGGACTTGCAACTCTGGGCATCGCGTCAAGTCCAGGAGTGCCGGAAGCTCTTGCTTCGCTGACGCTCAACGCGCCCTACAACAATCTCACCGCTGTCGAGAAACTATTTGCGGCGCATGAAAATAAAATTGCGGCGGTGATTGTGGAGCCGGTAGCCGCGAATATGGGCGTCGTGCCGCCCGCGCCGGGATTTCTCGAAGGGCTGCGCGAGATCACGCATCGTGCAGGCACACTGCTGATTTTCGACGAGGTAATCACGGGATTTCGCGTGTGTTATGGCGGGGCGCAGTCAATCTACAAAATCGAGCCTGACCTGACGACGCTCGGGAAGATTATTGGCGGAGGATTGCCTGTTGCTGCATATGGCGGCCGCTCGGAAATCATGAATCACGTCGCGCCCCTGGGTTCCGTGTATCAGGCGGGAACCCTTTCAGGCAATCCACTGGCGATGCGCGCGGGCATCGAGGCTCTCCAGCAACTGGAGAAGCCCAGATTCTACCTGGAGCTGAATTCGAAAGCGGAACGCTTTACGGATCGTCTGCGGGACATCTCCCGTCGCGATTTGCGGGTCATGGCGCGCGTTAACGCCGTAGGTTCGCTCGCGACTCTTTTCTTTGCCAACGAACCCGTGGAGAATTATGCTCGCGCAAAGAAATCAGATACGCAGCGCTTCGCCGCCTTCTTCCGCGCCATGCTCGACCGCGGCATTTTGCTCGCGCCGTCCCAATTCGAGGCGCTGTTCGTTTCCGCCGCGCATACAGAGGCCGACCTTGACCAGGCGCTCGCAGCCGCAGATGAATGTCTGCGAGCGATTTCCCAAAGTTGACCGGCCTAAACGCATCCTGCAAGCAAGATAGTGAGACAAATTTACTGGCCCTAATTTATCCACAAAGACTCCGTTCGTCTTCTAGAATCACCGGTGTTAGAGCCGGATTTCAGGGCACCTCGGTAAGCTATACCGGGGTGCCTTTTTATTTCACTTCGGTCTTCTTGATGATTCAGCAAGGGAAACCCGCTTCCCTGAAGTGGCAAAGCCTTTCACCCAGCGAAAGCCTAATCAGCCCCTGCTTGGCGTAAGTCGTAGAAAACACCAGTAGTACTATGCCCCTGGCCTGGTTATACCATTGCTCATAGTCTTGCTGCCCGCTGAAATAGGCGTTCAGAGGAGGCTGGCATGGTGCTTGCAACGGCAATCCTGTTACTTCAATTCTCAGCGTTTCCAGGGGCAGCCGCTGCTCCCCAACCTTTGCACAAAGCCCACACGACTGCCGAGGCGGCTAAACCGGCTCTAGACGCCAAGAAGACGCTTCCAAGCGTCACGCCACCTGCGACTGGAGTTGCCGCCACCGAAACAGCTCCAAGAGGCGACTCGCAACCGCTGGCCTCGAACGAAATCACCGCAAACAGCTCTTTGTCGGATATCTATCTGCCGCCGCCTCCAGCGTTTCGCCCGAAGATCGAGCCCGTCGAGCGTACCAGTCACCTATGGTTTGCGCTGACCGCCGCGGAACACGGCTCGGCGACATTTGACGCGTGGTCCACCCGCAGAGCTATTTCTCAAGGACGCGCGGAAGCTGATCCGATAATGCGCCCCTTCGCGCACTCGGCCGCAATCTACGGCGCGATTCAGGTAGTCCCGTTCGGGCTCGACTACGTCGCACGTCGCATGCAGCGCAGCACCGGCTGGACGCGTCACGTGTGGTGGGTGCCGCAATCGGTCGCAACCGCAGCGTATCTTTTCAGCGGTTCCTATAACCTCACGCAAACCCGCTGATTGGCAGGCGTTTTCTCCACTGCCCAATTACGTCAGTCTGCCCAGTTGACGTCCTCAGCCTCGCGCAGTATTATCCGCGCCGCTAGTCACCGTTCATATAAGAGGAATGACAAAATGACCTTTAAGCGGGTTGCTCTGCTTGCTTCGATCGCGGCTGTGTTGCTGGTATCTAGCGCGAGTTTCTTGTTCGCGCAAAGGATGCAAGGTAACAGCTCCTCGCCGTTCGGCCAAATGCGGTTCCGCTACATTGGTCCAGTGGGCAATCGCGCGATCTCTGTGGCAGGCGTGCCTGGCGATCCAAATATCTATTACGTTGGCGCTGCCTCCGGCGGGATTTTCAAGACTACGGATGGCGGGTTTCATTGGGATCCCATTTTTGACTCGCAGGGCGTTTCCTCGGTTGGAGCAATAGCCGTCGCGGCCACGGATCCGAATATCGTGTGGGCGGGCACAGGCGAGCCATATATTCGCAGTCACATCTCTATTGGCGACGGAATTTATCGATCAATGGACGCGGGCCACACTTGGACGCGTATGGGCCTGGAAAACACGGGCCGTATTGCCAACGTGATTATTGACCCGCGCAATCCGGACATTGTCCTCGCATGCTCGTTGGGCACGGCCTACGGTCCGCAACCGGAGCGCGGCGTGTTTCGCACGACGGACGGCGGGAAGACGTGGGAGAAAACGCTCTTCGTCGACGAGAATACGGGCTGTGGCGACCTCGCGATGGATCCCAGCAATTCGCGCGTACTCTTCGCCGGCATGTGGCAACTGGTGATTCACACATGGGGCCGCACCAGCGGGGGACCCGGCAGCGGAATTTTCAAATCAACTGATGGCGGCGTCACGTGGAAGCGCCTGGAAGGGCACGGATTGCCCGATTCACCGATTGGCCGCATAGCGGTGCGCGTCGCGCCCAGCGATTCCAATCGCGTTTACGCGCTGATCGAAACTGGCGATGGCGTCCCGATGGATGGCAAACCCACGCAGCGCGGGCAGCTCTGGCAATCCGACGACGGCGGCGCAACGTGGCAGGTTGTCAGCTATGACCGCCAAATTCGCGGGCGCACTCACTATTACACGCGCGAGGAGATCTCACCTGACAATGAGAATGAAGTTTATTTTTTCTCGGCGGCGTTTTCGAGAACCCTCGACGGAGGTAAGACGCTCACGGATATGCCTTCGAGCCCCGGCGGCGACAATCACGAGATGTGGATTGATCCGACGAACGGAAATCGCATGGCTGTGGTGAACGACGGCGGCGTAAGCATTTCCATTAATCACGGCCGCGAATGGAATCATATTCAGCTTCCCATCGCGCAGATTTACCACGTCACGGTGGACGATCAGATTCCCTACAACGTGTATGGCAACAAACAGGACGGAGGCTCGTACCGCGGCCCAAGCAACAGCCTGCAATTCGGCGGCTTCGGCGGTGGCGGGCGCGGCCGTTTGGGAACGATTTCGCGCAGCGCGTGGAGTTCTCTATCGGGTGGCGAGAGTGGTTTCGCGACGGTCGACCCTGTGGACAATAACATCGTCTGGAACAGCGGGACTGGCTCAGGCAGCGTTGGCGGAACGGTGATCGTCGATAACATCGCGACCCGCCAGGCGCGCGAAGTGGAAGTGTGGCCTGAAACCACCAACGGAGCGCCCGCCGCGGACGTCAAATATCGCTTCAATTGGGAATTTCCCATCGCGATATCACCGCAGGACCACAACAAAGTCTACACGGGTAGCCAGTACGTTCACGTGACCACTGACGGCGGCAATAGCTGGCAAGTCATCAGCCCGGATTTGACTCGCAATGACAAGACCAAGATGGGAATTTCCGGCGGCCTCACTCCGGACAACATTGGCGTCGAATATGCCGGCGTGGTTTTCTCAATCGCCGAATCGCCAAAAGAAGCAGGCGTGATCTGGGCAGGCACGAACGACGGTCTGGTGCAAATCACGCGCGACGGCGGGAAGCATTGGACAAACGTCACCGCGAATATTCCCAATCTGCCTGAGTGGGGAACTGTGGACAACATTGAGGCCTCACGTTACAACGTAGGCAAGGCCTACATCACGGTCGATTTTCATCAGATGAACAACCGTGATCCGTTTGTTTATAAAACAAGCGATTACGGCAAAACGTGGACTTTGATCACGAACGGCATTCCGCACAGCCCATTGAGCTATGCGCATTGCGTTCGAGAGGATCCCGTCCGCCAGGGCTTGCTTTACCTGGGCACGGAGAATGCGCTTTACGTCTCTTTCGACGACGGCAGCAACTGGCAACCGTTGCAATCGGGCTTGCCCCACGCGCCCGTTTATTGGATTGCCGTCCAGGAACGCTTCCACGATCTCGCGCTAGCCACGTATGGACGCGGCTTCTGGATTCTGGACGATATTTCTCCGCTGCAGCAAATGACCCCGGAGATTCGCGCATCGGACGCGCATCTTTTCGCGCCGCGCGACGCTTACCGTTTCCGCAACGTCACCGAACCTGCGGCCGTAACGTACGATCCGACAACCGGGCACAATCCACCGTTCGGCGCGGTCCTCGATTACTATCTGAAGTCCGCGACAAAAGACAAAGTGAAAATCGAAATCGCCGACGCGAGCGGCAAGACGGTTCGCACTCTCGATGGCACACAAAATACTGGTGTCAATCGTGTCTGGTGGGATTTGCGCTTCGATCCAGGCACGCAGTTCCGGCTGCGGACGAGTCCACTCTACGCGCCAGAAGTCACGGTCGGCCCGGAAGGCTGGCGGCCCGCCCCGGGCGTCGAGCCTGTTGGACTTTTCGCTTTGCCGGGGACTTACACGGTAAAGCTGCTCGCCGGAGGAAAAGAATACACGCAGAAGCTGCGAGTACTTAAGGACCCGCACTCTTCCGGCACCGAAGCCGACCTTCAAACACAGACAAAACTCGTGAAACAGCTTCAGAATGAACTGAACACAATGGCGGATACCGTGAATCAAGTCGAATCCGTGCGCGCGCAGCTCAATCAACTGGAAATGCAACTCGGCGACGACCAGACCTCGAAATCAATTCGCGACGCCGCCACCGATTTGAATAGTAAACTCACTGATTTCGAAGGTCATCTCTTGCAACTTAAAACCAGCGGACGCGGACAGGACGATGTACGGTGGGAGGCCATGCTCGCCGAGAAACTCGCGTATCTCGCGCGCCAACTAAGCGGCTCCGATTTCCCGCCGACCACGCAGCAAGTCGCTGTCGCTGACGAGCTGGGCAAACAGGTGGAACAATATCGCAACCAGGGGCAGCAATTGATGTCGAAAGACGTTGCCGCTTTTAATTCCATGCTTCGCCAACGCAACGTTGCAAACATCATCGTCAAGACACCCTGACGCCGGCCTGCGCTGGACCATTGAATAGGGTGGCGCAGCAGGATCTTCCTGCTGCGCCGCAGACCGTGCACTTCGCTCTGCAACACTGATTCGCGATTTTAATTTCAAACGCCCTGTCTCCGTTTGCGAATGCAATGGCAGACGCCAGGACGAACGGTGACACACATGAAGAAGTTCGTTCTCATTCTTGCTGTTGCATCCGTTTCGTTTGTTGCGAAGGCTGCGCAAAAACCGGAAGTGACGCGATGGGAGCGGGAGGCCCAGAACGTTACAATCATCAGGGATGACTGGGGCATCGCGCACGTTTACGGAAGAACGGATGCCGACGCAGTGTTCGGAATGGAGTATGCCCAGGCCGAGGACGATTTCAATCGCGTGGAGACGAATTACATCGATGCGATGGGGCGACTAGCGGAAGCCGAAGGCGAGTCCGAAGTCTACCGCGATCTGCGCATGAAATTGTTCATAGATCCCGTGGAAATGAAGAAGCAATACACGGCCAGCCCTCGGTGGCTGAGGGCGCTGATGAACGCGTTTGCCGATGGCCTGAACTATTACCTTTACAAGCACCCCGAGGTGAAGCCGCGCGTCATCAAACGATTCGAGCCATGGATGGCGCTTACGTTCAGCGAGGGGAGCATCGGTGGCGATATTGAGCGCGTGAACCTGTTCCAGCTTGCGGCGTTTTATGGCAAAGCTTCCGCGAGCTCCGCCGCGTCATTGGGGAACAATCAAATGGACACCACCGAGCCTGCAGAGCCCACAGGTTCCAATGGCATGGCCGTGGCGCCTTCGAACACAATCGATCACCACGCGCTTCTGCTGATCAATCCGCACACGTCATTCTATTTCCGGTCCGAACTGCAAATGGTCAGCGATGAAGGTCTGGACGCCTATGGTGCCGTCACGTGGGGTCAGTTTTTCATATACCAAGGATTTAACCCGCATGTCGGCTGGATGCACACGTCGAGCGGGGTTGACTCGGTCGACGAATATCTCGAAACAATTGCGAAGAAGGGCGACCGCTACTACTACAAGTACGGAAACGAAGAGCGTCCTGTAGTGCAGAAGGAGATCGCAGTGCCCTACAAAACGGCCCACGGTATGGCCGAGAGGAAATTCACAGCGTATTACACAGGACATGGACCGGTGATCGGTGAGCAGGATGGAAGATGGGTGACCATCCGCCTGATGCAGGAGCCGATAACAGCGCTGATTCAGTCCTTTTCGCGAACCAAGGCGAAAGACTTCGCTTCGTTCCGGCAAACAATGGAACTTCGGGCGGATTCCTCCAATAACACAATCTTTGCCGACACCCAAGGCGACATCGCCTATTACCAGGCCAATTTCATCCCCAAACGCGATAACAGTTTTGACTTTACGAAGCCGGTTGATGGCAGCAATCCCGCGACGGATTGGCACGGTCTTCTTCCTCTGGACAAGACTCCACACTTGCTGAACCCGAAGAGCGGCTGGGTTTACAATTCGAATGATGCGCCGTGGTCAGCGGGTGGGCCGGGCAGCCTGAAGAAAGAAGATTTCCCGGCTTATGTGGAAATGGGCGGGGAGTCAGCGCGCGGGCGTCACGCCGTCAGCGTGCTGCAGGATAAAAAGGATTTCACGCTGGATTCGTTAATTGCTGCAGCATTCGATAGCTACCTTCCGTGGTTCGAGAGCACCATACCTGCGTTGATAAAGGCATGGGACCAGAACTCTAACTCAGATCCATCGAAGGCCAAGCTGTCTGAGCAGATCAAGCTTCTGCGGACTTGGGATTTCCGGTGGGGAGTCGATTCGATTCCAACGTCGCTCGCGGTGTTTTGGGGTGAAGACCTTGTCAAGCATGTGGGCCGCGAAGCGAGGAGCGCGGGGATCCCCGTGTACGATTATGTTGGCAGCAGAGTACCTGCGGAACAGCTGCTGCAATCGCTCTCGGTCGCGTCGGATCAACTTGCAGCAGACTTCGGTACGTGGAAAACGCCTTGGGGCGATATCAACAGGTTTCAGCGCGTTAATGACGACATCACTCCTCACTTCGACGACGCAAAGCCCAGCATTCCCGTTGAATTCACGTCTTCAATATGGGGGTCGCTTGCATCGTTCGGAGCGCGCCCATATCCGAATACTAAGAAATGGTATGGCACAAGCGGAAACAGTTTTGTCGCGGTCGTTGAGTTCGGCAAAACTGTGCGTGCTCGTGCCGTAACAGCGGGCGGCGAGAGCGGCAATCCCGCGTCGGCCCACTTCAACGATGAGGCCAAGCGCTACAGCACGGGAAATTTGAGGGACGTTTACTTCTACCGCTCACAGCTCCAGGGACATACTGAACGAACATATCATCCCGGAAACTAAGACCGCTCTCTTAAGCTGCCAAACTCTCCAAGAGCTTCGAGGATGGGGACGAGTGTATGTTCTGGGAAGGCGAAGGAAATCCGGACCTAGCCAATGAGCCACATCTTAGGCAGCGTTATTGTGTATCGCGATGTGTATTGCGCGTTAAGAAAGATCTTGAAGACTTCTTGAAACAGCCGCAGTGGCGACGAGCAATTTCCGAATGGCCCGTCATCCGTCCCAAGCACTACGCCTTCCTATGCGTGTAATTGCGTCTTGGCAACCCAGGTCCTCCTGCTATGATCCGGGGTCCATTACAACGGCTTTTAGCAGAGCTACTGCGAGGAACCGAGCATTAAGTAGGCATTCAGGAAATTGAACCGGGTTCGTTTGCTGCTCTGGTATCTCTTGGAAGAATTGGCGGGGACGACGGGACTCGAACCCGCGACCTCTGCCGTGACAGAGTGGCAGTTCACTGGAACTTAGTGATACCTAACGGCACTGACAGTCCGTCATCGGTATTCTAAGGGACGCTTTGGAATGACTCATTGGACCCTGATCGGACCCAAATCTCGGGTGGGTGGGAATCGAACCGAAAGTGACGATGAAAAAACTTAACTTATTGATTCGACTACAAGAGAAAAACGCCAAAAACACAGGATTCGCCGAAGTCGGGTACACGCGAGGTACAGCAGACCGGAACAATACGGTATCCGGCGTGAGGGTCGAAGCGTTTCACCACGAATTCACGATTCGATCCCGCTCGTTCGGGTCAGTAACACCATGCAGCGCGACATAAACGGGAGGATTCCACGAGACCAAATGGGCACGCGCGGTGGGAGAAAGCACCAGAATCTCACGTCTCAGGTCACCGTCGCGGATTAAGGCGATGTCTTCGGACGTTCCGGTCGTCAGCACCATCATTGAGGGGGTAAGTGTATCTGGCTGTACACGCAATAACCAAAGCGCATGGCTGGGCAAATCAGTGTTCGACCACACATGAGTCGATTCCGCCCCTGTCATGTAAGTGATGAGAAATTCGTCACCATGCGGAGCAAGCACGACTGCATTTTTTTCGATCATATTGTGTTTGGCGGATAAACTCTTCACTAGCACGGTACGCTCCTGCAAGTATTCTGGTTGCAGGCCACGCGGCAATGGGGCGAGAGCCGCGACCAAGAGCAATGGCAAAAGTGCTGCCGAGAATAGTGTAAGAATCTTGGTTCGCGCGATCAGTCCGATTTTCAGCAAACACGGAATCAAGATTGCTACTTGCAGGTATGAAAGCTCATCGAGACGCCCTGTAATCTGTGCGGACCCGCGATTGTGGTTGAGGAAGGGATTCAGAGTAATTAAGACTGTCCAAATCGCAGCAACTCCACCGACATACAACAATGGTGAGCGACCTAACTCCTTTCGATATCCAACAAGAAGAGCAAGCATAAAGGGCGCGACTAGAAACAAAATAGTTTTGTCGGACCAGCCAACGGTTTGGATCGGAAACGAACCGCTTGGCAAGAACTCTCTATTGAGCAACTGAGGAATTTGAATGATTGGTTGCCACAACAGCAGAACGGGTGCAAACCAAAGCAGCCCGAGTGTTCCAATTATCAGCGCCTTTGACCACCCTTCGGTGAGAAATCGCAACGCAAGAAAAAAGATTCCTGCGAACACAAGCAAAAACAACGCGGAGATATGACTGAAAAGAGCGGCAAATGCCAGAAGCCCTGATATAAAAATATAGAGTTTGCGCTTGCTTCTGCGATACGCGATAACACTGATCGTAAGCCACATTAGAAATGCGAGCGTCGCAAGATTCTTTATGTACTCGCCGACGAAGTAGAAGTGCAGAGCACTTGATATGGACAAAAGGCCAGCCAATAGCCCTAGCCATGCTGATTCCGTGATTATTGCGACAAGAAAAAACATGCCCACAATTAGCACTGCATCCAGGGATATCGCCGTATATTTGCTGGCCGCTATGGGATCATGGATCAGACGAGACACACCAGCCATTAAATAAAAGACGAAGGGATCCCGGGCAGGAAAATAAAGCGCGTGATGCTGCAACAACTGCCTGATCTGCAGCGCGTAGTAATAGCCGTCCAGCCCGACTGCAGCCTGGTACTTGACCAGGTGAATCCCATCGTACAGGAGTGAACCAAGCAACAGCGCTGACAGCATTATCCATGGTGTTCGGACAAAAAGTACTTTTGAATTGCGTGGTTGTGAACGTCTCTCAGCCCCTTTTGTACCTGCTCTCTGTGCCTTGTAGGCAAGGTTATATTTTCCTTTGAGCACGGCCCTCATTTTGAACAGCATCGGGCAAACATCTTGAGAGAGCATGATTTCAACCTCTCTTCTGCCCTTGAAAAATCTTCACCGTCGAAAGAGGCTGATCGAATACCGTTCCCGGACGGACAAGGCTTTAGCCTCGCGCTCAAATACACCGACAAAGGATAGTGACAAGTCCATGTAGAGTAGCCAAATCAGGAGAACTGCATCACTGAGATATTGTTGATGCGAGAACAGAATGGCCCAAATGAAGAACAGCAGGATTGCCGTGGAAACCGTGTCGACAAGGGCTTTATAACGCACCGCGCGAGTCGAGAGCGCTACTCGAAGACCACAAGATCGACAAATCGCGATAGACCGGAAATCAATTTCGTTTTCGGGCAGATCAGATTGGCAGTTCGGGCATTTAGCTAGTCGAGATTCGCGCAGTCTGCCGACTGGGATAGCCTTACTTAGTATGTCAAAGAACCCATCGATTGGGATCATCATCAACGCAAACGCTATAATAAAGGGAATACCTCGAAAACCCAGCAGGTAAGCTCCTCCTAGGCTCAGTGCTACGCGAAGAGGGAAGGCAGTCGAGCCGAGTTTCAGTTGGTCGAGAGGCAGCGGGATAACGAACGGCGCGAATATGAGGGCTGTACCATGCGCACCGAGATAATAGGCGACAATTGCAAAGAAAAACAGGCGAACTAGTCGCAGAAGAACGGAATAACCTACAGGAAATCTGACTGCTTTTTTGCAAACAGGGCATTGAAAAACGCGACAGAATAGACTTTCGGGGCATTCAGAGCCGCAGTGCGGACATGCTGGGCTGTGCAGCCTCATTGAGGGACTCCCTGATTGCACACCCTTGCTAGCGATTGGACGCCCGCCACTACCGGCCCTCCGTACTTTGAAGCGAGGCGCTGAATGGTATTGTACGCGCCCATGACTCCAAAGTCTTGCACGAGGCCAGCGGTGAACAAGCCTGCTGAACCACCTATGGCTGAAAACGTGTAAAAACAAGGCACAAAAGCAGGGTTGGTTATTGGTGAGGCCTCCTGCCCTGCCATCTGAAGCGCTAGAAGGCCCGATGTTGGCCCGTATTCCTGGTAGCTCTGATAGTCGCCAGGCTCCACTATGCCATTGCCAAAGCCTCCTCCCTGCCCGTTTGTGAAATCGTTTACAAATCCGGCTAGCGTCGAGTTGCCTTGACTGCTCCAGTCGCCAGAGAAACCGTACTGACTAGGTGAGCCATCAAACCATGTGCCTCCTTGTCCTTCGCAAGCGTTCGGGCTGTCAGTTTGAGGATCATACTGCGAGTCGTAGCTCCCGTCATCCCAGACGCAAAACAATCCCAGCGGGTCGCGGAAGTGTAACGGGTTGTTCAAAACATAGGAGTAGGCATTCCAAGCCTGCGGGTTCACTACGTTCGCCCCGGCATTGTAGGGGTCAGGCTGCATGAAACTACCCGAGCGCGAACTGTACTGTCGGAACATCGCGTAGTCCAGATTCGTCTCAGTGTCTCGCGAATACCCAGTGAATTTGTGGCTGCTGCCGGAACCACCGGACTCCTGCTCACCAAAGGGTAGAAAGTCCATCGAATCGTACACGGACTGATTCACTCCAGTCATCAATCGAATAGAGCTCAAGTGATCGGGATGAATAAAGTACGTCGTGCTATTTTCATATTCCGCAGTGAGCTGATTGCCAGCATACACGTAACCTGCCCACCATGCGCCCGCATTCACCTCAGCTATGATATTCCCGCTTAGGTCAAAGAGATTATCTAACGTCGCGCCTGATGCGGTCTTTCGAACTCTGTGCCCCAAGGCGTCGTACAAGTATGTGGCTGTCGAGCCGCCGTCCACCTGGGTGATTCTGTTTTCAGCATCATAACTGTAGGTATGTTGTCCATCATTCAACAAGTTTCCCGCCGAATCGTAAGTGTATCCGCTGACCTGGTTTTGAGTAGTATAGCTTACGCTCCATGAACCACATGTCCCTTTGGTAGGCGTTTGCGCTGTACGGTTGCCCCAGGCATCATAACTCCACGACAACCCCTGACAGGAAGCAACTGAATCCGAATCCGACATTCCACCAAGCCGATTCAATGCGTCATAAGTATAGCTGCGATTAAAGGTCTGATTTCCCGCTGCGCTCCAACCCATCACGTTCCCATTATCGGCCGTTCCCGCATTCCATGTGTATGCTAAGTCGAGCAGATTGCCGGATGGTGTCGAATCCGTGCAAGTATTCAATGCTGTTCCGCTGGAATTTGAATTCACGCGACACAGTTGCAAACGATTATTGAACGCCATGGTCTGTGTTAAGCCGTTTCCAAAACTCATGCTTTTGATCCCACCAAACGGCAAAAAACTATTGAATGCCGCAAGAGTGCCGGGGTGCTGCGGGTCAACAAGATTACTCGCAATCTGAGTCAATTCTTTTGCACCGTTGAACGTCTGAGTAAACGTCACACCGACGCCGTTCGTATATGAGGTCAAATCACCCAGCGAATCGTACCCGAATGTCAAAGACCAGCTTCCTTTGCCATAATTATACGGCGTGGCCTGCCATTCTTGGATGGTTCTACCCATTTGATCGTAGCCAAAAACAGTGCCAGTGTTTGGCGTGGAAGCGAGTGTCATGTGTCCAAGCGGATTCTGCGGACTTACTCCCCAGACCGAGGTCTGGTCATAGGAGTACGAAGCAGTCGGCGTCCCGTCAGAATAACTCTTGCTCGTCAAACGGTGCAAGAGATCGTAGCTGTAGGTTGTGGTGATTCCTCGCGCATCTTTCTTTGTCGCGAGATCGCCCTTCTTATAGGTGTCGTACGTATATGTAACAGTTCCGGATTCCGGGTTAGCTGCGGTCAACAAGCGGCTCAAACCGTCATACGTGAACGTTCGCTGGCGCGACCCATCTTCGCTGACCGAAAGCAAATTGCCCAGCGGATCGTAACCGTAGTTCGTTTGAAAACCGAGGCTGCCGGGATTTTCCGTGACTTGCGTTAGGAGGCCAATCGAATCATAGCAACTCTGACGGTTCTTACCCTGCTCATCGGTGGCTGTCACGCAATTCGCTGAATAGGAGTTTGTGGCGGTGCTATTGTCTGGGTCCGTGATTTGCGTGATGCGGCTGAGCGGGTCGTAGGCGTATTGCATCTTGCCGTACGTTGGGTCAGAAGTCGAACGATAAGGATTTGAAACGGTCGCGACTCGGCCCAGAGAATCGTAGGTGGTATTCACGTAGTCCGTGCCCGCGGGATCGGATGTAGTTTGAACTTCGCTTGTGCGGCCAAGCTCATCTAGAATCGTCTTGGTAACCGCATTTGTACTGGAATTGATTTTGTTGGTTGTGGTAATAGAAAAAGGCGAGCCATCGTTGTAGGTGTAATCGGTTTCGCCGCTGTCGGGAAATTTAATCTGCGTGCGCCGCCACATGGAATCGTAGACATAACTCGTGCTGTTCTTGTTTTCATCTGTAGTTGAGGTAGGCACTCCACCGTTGCAGTTCCATGCTTCAGATGTTTGGAGACTCGATATCGCCTCGACCGTTTGAGTTGCAAACGAGTTGCCACACCCGCCGTACGTGTAGGTTGTCGTGCCGCCGTTCACGTCGGTCGCCACATCAACATTCCCAGTGTCGAAATAGGTGAACGATTCTGTAAGTGTTGTCGACCCTTGGACAAACTTACTTAGACCAGTAAGATTCCCGCGAGAACCGGAAACGGCAACATGCTGTGGCGTACCGGAAGTAGTTACTAGAGTTCCAGAGTCATAAGTGAACGTAGATTGACCAACTACTGTACCTGTTCCAGTTTCAAAGCTAATCGATGAGGGACGATCAACGATACCGTTGCCAAGACTGGTATATGAAATCTGAACATTCTTTATAACAGGACCTAAATTACCGTTGGAACCCCAATCGGATTCCACATCCGCAGTCAGAAGTCCGTTGCCATTGTATTGGAGTTCCGACTCTGATACCAGACCGCCCGGAAGAGTTGTGTCCGCACGTCTACTGACAATCGGTAGGCTAGTGAATGGCTGGCACGGAAGGTTACTGTTGTAACAAATAGAGACCGATTGCAGTAATGTCCCACCTGTCGCCGATCCAGAGTAGATTGAGCGCGAACCTTCATAGAAGTTGTTGGCTAACTCGGTAAACGTGATTACAGTTTGGTTCGCCTGTGGGCTTGGGTCTGTGACTGTAGTCGTCAGCGCCGGTGACCCGGACCGCGTATATGTCCATGTCCCATCGGGTGTTGTGCGTTGGATACCCGCCGCGCTTCCGTCGGTGCATTCGATTCCATTGTTCTGACCGATATACTGGTAGGAAATAGTTCCACCAGTTGGCAGTTGGATCGATGCTGGTCGGCCAGTGTAGTCGCCCGAAAATCCCGGTGTCGGTTCATATTTGAATTGGTAGAAACTGCCGTCCGGGAAGGTAACTCTATCAACCAAAGATTCGTTTGTCGGGCCAAATTCGGCAATCCCGCTGCAATTAAAATTCGTTTTTATGGTGTATGGCTTGTACGTGACCGTGACCGAAACAGGACCATTGCTCGGACTTGTGTAGGTGAAGTTTACCGGATTCGGGGCACTACCAGATACGCTGAGGGCAGTTGTACCAAGGGTATCCGTAAAGCTCGAACCGCTGACCGTGATTTCATTCCCATTTCTGTCAGTGAAAGTTCCAGATCCGCTGATGGTTCCGATTGGTGGTACGATCTTGGTGCCATTAAGAGCCTGAATAGTCGCCGACGGCCCTCCCTCGCCAACAACTGTTATTGAGTATCCCGATCCGTCCTGCGTCGTAGCACTCCCTCCAAGCGGTAGTTGACACAATTTTGGATTATCACCATCGACGTTGTACACGGTAAGGTTGAAAGTGTGATTGACTCCGAACACGTCACTGTAGGCGAAGGCACTGAATCTCGTGACACCGGTAACGTAGTTTCGGCATACGGGGGGGATAGGGTAGCTCTGGGCAAAGTAGCTGACGAATCCCAAGACTGGGGCCGTTTGCGCGGCCCAACCCCAATTCGCGACAGGCTGCCAGTTTTGACTTCCGCTTGATCCCACGGGGTACCAAACAGAACTGTCATATATCAGATCGTAAGTGAAATTTGTGCCGCGTCCCGGCTTGTGCAAGACGGGAATTGTGATGTGAGAATTCAAGTTGCCAAGATTTATTGCGTCTGGCCCTCCCGTAAAGCTTCCGAAGGAAGGTGTGCCCGTTTGGACTTGAGCGCGGGCTGAAACCGACAAAAAGGTGAACAGGAACACGGCAACCAGACGTGCACACTTCATAGCTCCCTCGCAGTTCGCCTACTGAACTTGAAAATCAGAGGCCGAAAGGCCACTGTTCAGTTGAAGGCTCGAAACCGTCAAATCCAGAGCAAGCCCGTTCTGGATGTACTTCTGTACGTGATAGGGAACCGATATTCCCTGCACCGTCTGGTAATTTGAGAATTTGATTCCAATCGGGATGTCTACGAGGGCATTGTTGTCGGGGTGTGCGTTGAAAGCGATGCTGAGGGGTAGTAGCGTCGTGGAGTTCAAGTAGATGTCGATTTGGCTCAGGCTCTGAAGGAGCATCGCTCCCGAACCTGAGAAGTTAGGCACCTGGTAAACCTGCACGTGCTCAACCGCAATGCCGTCTTGAGTCTCAGCCTCCATTGGCGAGATCGCGTAGCTGGACTTGGAAAGTGCGCGGCTAATCAAAAAGGCGGGGAAAAACCAAGAGGGATCACTCATCAAATTATGTGCAACCATCGCATGCCAAGCGCCGTCTGACCCGCACCAACTTCCGGCAGGCGTAGCTTGCGAAGCATCGATCACTTCGCTTCTCTGCCCGTCGGAGAGACTCAGATCAACTCTTCCCTTTCCAACCGCCGTCGCTTTCAGTGTCACTGAGCCGGTTTCGTTATCCGAACCGGCAATCCAGTTCGCGCTGCCCGTCAGGGTCACGTCGTTTACCGTTGTCGTACCCAGTTGGGCGGCAAGAGATTTTTGGAGAATCACGACAGCCTGAGCATCCCTGGAAGCAGGTGTCGGAGTCGGAGATTGCTGAGCTTGAATAGAAGCTGCGGAGAAGAGCAAGACAAACACCAAAAACGGGCCGGATCGCATGAGACGCATCGGGCACCCCTCATTTGTAGAACTTGTGTAGCCTTGTATATCGAGAAGCTCGTTATGTCAAGAGGTATTCTCCTTCTAGTACTTTAGTACCGTCATGTTAGAATTCACCGTCAGATGATCACACTTATAGTGTGTAGACCCTTCCGAGTCAAGCCTCAATTATGGCTCGGTGCGAACATCCGATCCGCGCCATGTCTTTGGCCAACGCCTTCGACAATTGCGCCTTGAGCGCGGTCTGTCCCAGGAAAAGCTGGCCGAACTTGCTGATTTGCACCGAAACTACGTCGGCGGAATTGAGCGCGGTGAACGCAACGTTGCGCTGGTAAACATCGTTAAACTTGCACACGCCCTTAACGTGAAACCTGCCAAGTTAATCGAACGCATTCTTTGATCAGCGGCCAAAGCTATGTTCTTGTTCCATAACGGGCTGGGCGGCAGGTTGCCGAGCAACAAATGGGCCGTCACGTCGATTTGACTCCTGCCGTCCGGTTCGCTTGGCCGCAGAGTGATGCGATACATCGCGGGAAAGCCGCTCGGCAAGATGGCTGGTACCGTCCGTGTAGATTTGGGCGTCGAGGCGGGCGCGGGAGAGGGCGACATAGGCGAAGCGGCGGTTGATGAGTTTTTCTCCGGCGTGATTCGTATCAATGTGAATGAGCACTCGGTCGGCGGTCTGGCCCTGGCTGCTGTGGCTGGTGACGGCATAGCCGTGATCGAGGTGCGAATTCTCACGAATGTTGAATTTGACTCTGCGGCCTGAATCAAGGCGAATTTGCAGATTGCCGCGTGCGTCGATCTTCTCGATAGTGCCGGATTCGCGATTCGCAATGCGCCGTTCATGGTTCGGCGCGGTGAATTGCACGCGATCACCTTTAGCAAATTGGCGCTCAGCTTCACGGTAGAGCGTGATGCCATGCAAGCGGCGTGGATCGTAGCGCACCTCTTCGCCATTTTCCCGCCTCACCCCAATCGTGTTTTCTCTTGCATTCGCGTGCTGTACTCGCGTGTATTCTCCGGCTTCAAAGCCAAGAACTTTGCTTCCTTTGGTGTAGCGCAGTACATCGCCGGGCTGGTATTGCTCCGCCCATTGACGGTCAGCACCGGTAATCTCCTGCCGCGCTACAAGCACTTGCACGCGATGCTCCCTCTGGTCTACATAGCCTTTCTTTTGCAGTTCGATGCGAATCATGTCATTGAGTTCGGTGCGAGACCGGTTGTCCGGCGAGATAACCAGCGTTGCTTCGGACTGTTTGGCGTATTCTCGTGCAATTTCCTGTAGCCGCTCGTCTCGGTCTGCAATTTCATGTACTCGATTTTGCGTTTCGAGCTTCCCGATGGCTTCGCGCACCTCGCCGCGCGAAAGGTGCTCTACAACATCCTTCAGCGCCGGGTCTTTCTGTCGGATGATTTCATCAAGTCTTGCGACCTGGATTCCCGCCTCCTGCAACTGCTGATATGGCGCTCCTGCTTCAACTGCCTGATGCTGGCGTGTGTCACCAACAAGGAGCACACGGTCGTGCTCGTTGAGACGGTGAAAGAATTCGTTCACCTGCCGGGTGCTGGCGAGGCCCGATTCATCGAGAACGTAGAGGTGCGTCTCTCCATCATTCTTTCTATCGTGCTGTACAAGATGCCGTTGAAGAGTGCTTGATTCGATTCCTGCCTCGGCAAGCTTCTGAGCCGCACGCGATGTTGGCGCAAAGCCTTCAACTCTGTAGTTGTCGTGTTCGGCGGCTTCGCGGATCACAGCAAGAGAAGTGGTCTTGCCGGACCCCGCGACGCCTTCGAGCGCGATCACCTGATCGCGGCTGGCGAGGATTTGCTCAACCGCACGGCGTTGGCTATCGCTCAGATGCGGATGATTCTCTTCGATGGATTGTCGCGTTCCTGGGCTTGTCAGTGAGGCATACTTGTTTTGTCCATCACGCATCGTCTGAATCGTGTCGCGCTCCATGTCGATCATCTGTTGTGTGGTGAATGTCCAGTCTGTTGTCCTAGGGTGCTCTTCCATCTTAATGAATTCGCCGGTATGGATGCGCTTTTCGAATTCCGACCGAATCTGAGAGAAAGTCGCCTCTCCCATAGAGCGCCGCAATGCCTCTCGCAAAATCTCGCGTTCACCAACCACTGCTTCTCGCTCGAAGTTTCTGTCCCTTGAAAAGGTCAGCGCCGATTGTGCGCTCGTCTGCGAAATGTCACGTCTGAGCTGTTCTGCGCCGTCGCGGGCCCTTGCGATTACGATTTCATGTTGATTGCCAAATATTCGTGCCAGTTCTTTGTGCCGGGCAAGCATTTCGTCGCGTGACAGTTCGATCTTCGGTTCGCGTGTTTTGCGCGCAGCGATTTGCGCGGCATCGGCTCCGCGCTGATTTTCCTTTGCCAGATGCGCCTCGATCTGCTGGCGGCGGGGACTGGATGCGGCGAGGTATTCTTCGGAGTAGCCTTTGATTTCCGTCTGGCCGCTCTTGCCGCGCTCAATCTCATAGCCGAGTGCTTTCAGCCGCGCAGCCAATTCCGAGCGATAAACAGCCGTCGCGTATTGCTGCGTCTTGTAGAGTTCGCGCGGCTGTAAGGCATAGACTTCTCCGCTTTCCGTTTGTGTGAGGTTGAAGAAAACCACATGCGTATGCAGTTGTGGCGCGGCGTAACCGTCCACCGGTCGCGCGCTGTCATGTTCGAACCTTGATGCGATCCACTTTCCCGTTGTCTCTGCGGGCAGATTTCCGCCGATGCGGGCCTGGACGTATCGTTCGAGTTCCGCGAGGGCAACCGACACGCTTTCCTGATGCGCCTGTCGCACACGTTCGTCTTCGCCCACAAGCGCCGTGAGCGATACGCTCTTTGGTGCGGAGAAAGTCGCGTCCCAACCGGCGCGGTGCTCCATCGCTTTCACTTTGTCGCCGCGCTCATTGATGTATGCTCGTGCCGCGCGATGCTGCACAAGCTGCTCGCCCGTGATCGGGTGCTGGCCTTCGCTGAGCCTCTGGAAGTGCTCGGCGCTCACTTCTCCTGAGAGGCCCCACTCCTCAGCTAATTTTCCGTGCCACTCGCCGCGAATCTGGTCATCTTGCGTGTAGTAGTTCTCGCGTGCATTCGAGAATTCGGCGCTGTGGTAGGCCTGCGCTTGGCTGGCGCTCAATGGATTCGAGATCGTCAGCATGGTTGCCCTATTCGAAGAAGTGCTCTTGCGTTGGAACGGTTCGGCTCATCCGATGGTTTCGAGCCTCTTGTAATTCATGTTCCGTGATGTTCTCTTCGTGCGTTCTCGTTTCGACAATGGCTGCTGGTTTCGGCATTTCAGTGTGTTCGTTCGTTGGCCGCTCGATGTACTTCGGCTCTTTGGCGGGAAGCTCGATAAACGGGAATTGCAGCCGCACAACGAGGTTTCCCTTCTTGAGATACCCGTGCAGGTCGGCAAGCCCGCTGATTTCGGAAGCCATTACCAGCGGTTCAACGCGGCGTTCGAGACTGTAGCTTTTCGAGTTTCGCTGCCGCCCTATGCGCCCGCTCGAACGGCTTTCGGCCAGCCGCTCTATTTCCACTTCGCCGATGGTTTTTGAAATCCACTCCGCCGCACGAGGTTCAGTCGTGCGCAAGAAGATTTTCGTCGCAGGCTGCGAGAGCATCGCTTCGGCTTCATGTCCGTATCGTGTCTCAAGCTGGCTGCGGCCCTGAAAACCGATCACAACCGGATTATTCGATTTGCGGTTCTCGGTAATGGCCGTATGCAGTTGGGGCAATCGCTGCAAACTCGCAAGCTCATCGAGGACAAACCAGACCTTCTGAGCATTGCTCCGCCGTTGATTCATAAGCCGGAGTACAAGGGTATCGAGCCAAAGACTCGCCAGAGGAATGAGCCGCTTGCGAGTTTCAGGTGTGCTCGTGAAGAAGAGCCAGCCCTTGCGATTTTTCGACCAATCCGCTGCGCTCCAGCGCGTGGTGGTCTCGTCCTCGGAAGGAAGCAGTTTCAGCGTGTCGGCGATCATATTGAGCGAGGCCAGCACGCCGCTCCGCTGCGCCGGTGCTTGCCGGTCAATCATTGCTGCGTATTCTGTGCCTCGCACTCGCCGGTCAATCTCTTCCTCATGGCACATCCAATACGCCAACTCCTGAGGCGTGGGCCGGAAGGTCAGCAAGTGCGCGAAGATTTTCCTCGGCCCCTCGACAAAGAACGGGTTCTCGTTGTGCCGGTCGGGAAATAACGATGCAGCAAGCGTGAGGGCTTCGGCGTCGTGTAACAATTCATCGCCGGGACTCCAATAGGGCATTCGAGCATCGAGAGGGTTGAGGATGGCGTCGCCGCGTTCGGGGGAGTGGAACTCTGGCGTGTAATCGAGTGCCGGGTCGTACACAATAGCCGTTTCGCCTCGCTCTTCGATCTGCATGAGAATATTGCGAATCAGCGTACTCTTGCCGGTTCCCGTATCGCCCATGATGAGGATGTGGCTTGGCTCACTCGCGCGAGCAAGCCTCAGAACTGATTTGTGGCCGAGCATTTTCTGCCCAAACGTTTGCACCTGCGGAAACCCGATGCCATCGGAGCGATTTCTCCGATTGAATCGCCACACGGAAACAAGCTCCGGACCTTTAAGTCTGCGACCTACTTTCCGTGCGCGAGTGCGCACTGCGTCCTTTGGCATGGCAATGAGCAAGAACAGAATGAATGTTCCGATGCCGCCCCACAGCGCCGGTCTCATGAAGGTGAATAAGCTCTGGTCGCGATAAATCCAATGGGCGAAGAATGCATGCAGCTTTGCATTGTCGTATTGACCGTGCTCGAAAACGAGCTGCCGGTCGCCCGCTCGCAAACCTGCTTCACTCAATGCAAAGTCTGATCCTCCTGATGTTGTAGTTATGGGTCTGACTTCCTCCTCAAGAGCAAAGCGAGAGCCTCTGCGATCTTCGACATCCAGCAAAGTATAACGGCCAGTTTTGAAGCCCACTTCCGCGCGTATTCCGCTGCGGATGTACGTCGTCAAATAGAGCCGCTGCAAAGGTGTGAGGACGTAAGCATAGCGATAAAGTGAAATCGCAATTACAGTGGTGATTGCGATGAGCATCGCAACCATCGTCCAAGCGGGCTTCGGATTTGGCCAAGCGCCTGCGTAATGATTTCGGCCCCATTCCTGAATCATTCCGCACCCCCGTTTGCATCCGCTGCTAGTCGCTCCTGCGCTTTGCGAAGTTTAGTCTCGTCCGCATGAGCAATGAGCCGTTGCATTTCGTCTGCGGTGAGAGGTTCGTTCTGAGCGAGTTTGTAGAACGCATTCAGAACGATGGTTCGTAATGCAATCACCTCAGCCAGCAGGATCTGCTCATAACCGTTCGGCTTAGTTGCTTTGAGCAACACATCCCGCGTCCACTCGCTGATGGTCTGTTCGCCTGCGAGCTTCTCGATCTGCGCGTATTCTTCGTCGGAAACTTTGGTGCTAATGGATTTCGTGCGAAATGAGGGCATGGGCTTTCTCCTCGAAGAATCAACAAGTTCCCAAATAGGAACCGGAAGTTTCCGCGCGCCACTCTACAGAAACCAAGTGCGGTTAGTCCTCTGTTTCAAAGAAGTTCCCGTATAGCAACCTCAGTTGCTATACGGCACCCAATCTGGGGTGGCGTGTCCAAAAAAACTCCCGCTGCGAAGCAGCGCATCCTCACAACTCTCCATATTCGAGCGCCAGTTCGTCCCACGCCATACACACCTCGGGGATTTCCCAGGCGCGGCGAAACAACGCTTGCACCGACTTCCACTCCCTCTCCGAGAAGCCGAATGTGATCCCATTCGCGTGGGCGCGAAACCATACATCATCCTTCCCCTTACCCTCGTCGGATGACGCAAGGTATCCGAAGAAGTGCTCGCCGTTCCAGCGGCGGATCGCTCCCTCTGCCGTTAACGTCCCGAGCATCGTGCGGAACTCCGTGATCTTGGGATAGCCGCTGATCGGGCACATAGGACCACGAGGGCCGGGGAAGCTCAGAAGCAGAGAAAAGTCGCCGCCCTCTCCACGGGCAAACGAAAGGGAGTATTCCCCTTCCTTAACCGAGGGGATCGGAGGCTGATAGAAAGACTCCTTAGCGGTAGAAGGCAACCGGAGCGGTTCTTGCTTGAGGAAGTAGTGGCCTCGCGCTGCCAGCCGC
>DATEHB010000053.1:0-10864 GCA_035279805.1 Candidatus Acidiferrales bacterium | reverse complement strand
TCATGGGCTTCGACCTCTGCTACTAAGTTAACGCACGGCGGGAGGAAAAGTTTCGACCGCGGAAAATTGAATGCCCAGATGGACAACGTAGAAGGCCTGAAACCCCCACCCTCCGTAGAAGCATTCGGAAAACTTTCACCGGCACGGCCAAGCCCGCCTGCCTGCCCCGGGCGGCCACCGGCAGGCAGACCGTGCTCTGACGAAACCCATTTATGAGATGTCTCTTAGTGGACGGAGAGGACGACGTCGTAGGAGGCGTTGCAATTCGATGTGGTGTCGTCGGTGATTGTTTTTGAGACTGTGCCGCTCTTGATGTGAAATTCGAGAGGCTTTTTAGCGAAAGTAGGCAGACCGGTGAAGCGGGCTTTGCCATCGCTGTTTGTGCCGACCTGCAAGTCGGTTTTGCGCATATTCATAAAGCCGTAGCGGATCAGGACTTCGATTTTAGCGTTATAGATAGGCTTGCTCGAGCCGTCTCGGACGGTGAAATCGGCGCGGCAGGCGCCAATGCCGCCGTCGACCGAAGGAATGTCGGGGGCGTTTGCCGTCATGGTTGCGCCGCAAATTGCGAAAAAAATGACGGCGCAGATTACCTGCAAGGGCCTGATGCGCGACAGCGTGTTGACGATCATGACTTTCCCTCGCCTCCCCCAGACAAAAAACATACGCTGCTTGAGGGCAGGTTGCAATTGTAGTTGTTCGGACAAAGCTGCTCACCTAAGCATGGGCGCTACAGGACTGCATGGTCATTCGAAGTCCGACAGGGCGGAGTCCGACAGGGTGACTTCGGGACGAGGTTGCTTTACAATGCCGGGCAGCGTTTCACACTTCACGACGCGCGGCCGCGGGTGAGCATCGGCGGAAACGTGAATCTCAGCAGAGCTTAAGACATCCAAAGGGGGATGCCTGTGTTCCGATTGGTCTCCGCAGAATGGGTTGAGAAGCGCCTCGACGCGCCGGAATTTCTGGTGATTGACCCGCGCTCGGCGGTGCGCTACATGGCGGGACATCCGAAAAACGCCGTGAATCTTTCGGTGGCGAAGCTGCGCGATACCCAAGGAAATTTATTGCCGAATAACGAAATGGCGAGGTGCATCGGCAAGGCCGGTCTGGATGAGCATCACACTCCAGTGATTTACGACAATGCGGACGGGCGCAACACAGCGTTTCTGGCGTGGATATTGATTTACCTGGGACGCAGCGACGTGCACGTGATGGAGAGTTTCTGGGAGCAGTGGATCGCCGATGGACGCGAAGCGTTTTACCGTCCCGTGCGGCCGGCGCCGCGCGAATTTGTGGCTAAGCCGCGGAGCGAGTTGCGAACGAATTTACAGGAAATGCAGAATGCCCGGGGCGCGAAACGAATTGATTTGCGCGGCGCGGATGAATTTTCGGGTAAGACAGACCTGGATGGGCGGCCCGGGCATATTCCGGGCGCATTGAATCTACCGTGCCAGGAAATGGGCGCGCCGGGACGGCTGCTGAAGCCGAACGCGCAGCTCGAAGAATTATTTTTGTCGCGTGGGATTTCCGCAGACGACCGGGCAATCGCCTACTGCCGCACGGGAGTTCGTGCAGCGCTGGGATTTTTGGCGCTGGCGCGGCTGGGATTCGATGTATCGCTTTACGATGGATCGTACGCCGAATGGGCCCGCAGCGGCTCGACGGTGGAAAGCACATTTCAGGAAAACGAAAAGGGAGAACGCGCTCATGTCTGAAAAGAAATTATTTCCAGTGACGGTGGTGGGAAGCTGGCCGCGGCCGGCGTACTTGATTCAGGCGCTGCGCAAGCGGCAATCGGGCGGCACGGAGCAGGAATTCCAGGCTGTGGCGGACCGCGCGGTGATTGAGTGCCTGAACGCGCAGGAAAAAGCGGGCGTGGACATCCCGACGGACGGCGAACAGCGGCGCGACAATTTTTATTCGTTCGTAGTGGAGAAGCTTGGCGGGATGCGACTGATGAAAGTGTCTGAGCTGATGGACTTCATGAAAGATCGCGCGCGTTATGAAGAGGTACTGCGGGCATTGGACGTGCCAGCATTTGCAATCAAAAGCCCAATTGTGGTCGAGAGGCTGACGGAAAAGAATGGGCTGGCGCAGGACGAAGTGGATTTCGCGAAGAAGCATACGTCGCGGCCGCTGAAGGTGCCGTTGCCGGGGCCGTATATGCTGACGCGGTCGAGCTGGTTCGAGGGGCTGTCTGACAAAGTTTATTCTCAGCCGGAAGAGCTGGCAAGAGACGTGGTGCGCATTCTGCGCAAGGAAGTGCTGGCGCTGAAGGCGAAGGGTGTGGAGTTTATCCAGTTCGACGAGCCGATTCTGAGCCAGATTGTCTACGGCGCGGAAAGCACGGAGACATTCATGTGCGCGGCGCTGCCGAACCGCCGCGATCCCACGGACGAATTGGAATTCGCGGTGCGGCTGATGAACGAAACGGTGGATGGAATTGACGGCGTGCGATTCGGCGTTCACGTTTGCCGCGGAAACTGGAGCCGGAAGGAAGAAGTGCTGCTGAAGGGGAATTACGGTCCGATGCTGCCCTATTTGATGGACATGAATATTCACCAGCTTGTGTTAGAGTTTGCCACACCCCGCGCAGGCGAACTGGAAGTGTTCAAGGAATACAAGAACGAGAAAGAGATTGGGCTGGGCGTGGTGAATCCGCGAACGGACGAGATCGAGGCGCCGGCGCAGATTGTGGCGCGCGTAAAAGAGCTGGCGAAGTTCTACGACCCCGAGAAAATATTCCTGAATCCCGATTGCGGGTTCGGGACGTTCGCCGAGCGTAACGTCAATACTGCCGATATCGCCGAAAAAAAGATGGCGACAATTACGGAGGCGGCGCGGCAGCTTCGGGAGGAATTCCAGGGCAAGGCAGCGGGACAATAGTGAGAAGGACAAACTAGAAGTATGCGGAGGAGAATATGACCGAAGCGAAAATGTCTGAAGAGACCTTGAATGGTCTGCATCCCGAAAAGCTCAAGGGCATTCTGGATTCGCTGAAGGAGCCGGAAGTGCTTGCGGGAGTCAGCGGGCCGTGGAAGGCGCGGGTGGTGTGGCAGGGAGGCTTTCACGCCAAGGCGTACATGCGTACGCACGCGGTGGAAATGGATGAGCCTGCCGGCCTCGACGCCTGCGATCTTGCCGCCAGCGCGCACGAACAACTTCTATCCGCGATGGGCGCGTGCATGACCGTCGGGTTCGTGCTGAACGCCACCAAGCGGGGCATCACAATTCACGACATGGAAATCACGCTCGAAGGAAATTTCGACAATATTCTGAAATGGGCCGGGCTGGACGATTCCGGCAATCCAGGATATCGAGGCGTGAAGGCGAAATTGTTTGTGCGCGCGGATGCAGACGAGAAGACACTGAAGGAACTTTGGAAGCTGGCCGTGGAGGGTTCGCCCGTTACGCAGTCGGTGATACGCGGCACGCCGGTCTCGACTGAATTTCAAATGGTGTAGCACTGCAGGAAGCAGGCGAGCGACAACGATTTCCCCGGCCTTGGGTCAGCTTGCGCAAAACGCGCGCAAGCAGGACCTGAGCTACACGTGCGAAGGCAGAAGTTCGAGGAGCGAAAAAGATGAAAAAGATAGCGGGATTATTGGTTGTAATACTTGGATTGCTCGCGGGCAGTAACATGGCCCGGGCGCAACAGACAAAACCGACGGCCAAGACAGCGGCGGCGCCGGCGACGATTTCGTCGGAGCTGAATACCGAGCTCTCGATTGTGGAACGGGAGGTGGTATCGGCGGCGGAGGCGATGCCGGAAGACAAGTATTCGTTCGCGCCGACGAACGGCGAGTACAAAGGAGTGCGGACGTTCGCACAGGAAGTGAAGCATATTGCGACGGCGAATTTCGCGTTTTACAGCGCGATTCTCGGCCAAGCTCCGCCAGCGGGCGTGGTTCTGAACGAAACTTCAAACGGTTCGGACGATATTCAGACCAAAGAGCAGATCGTGAAGTACTTGAAGGATTCGTTCGCGCTAGGGCACAAGGCGTTTGCAACGATTACGGCGCGGAACGCCGCGACGCCGGTGCCGAAACCACCCGTTCCATTTTTCAAAACACGGTTGATGCTGGCGAGTTTCGGTTGCGCGCACGCGTTCGATCATTATGGACAAATTGTGGAATACCTGCGGATGAATGGAATTGTTCCGCCGGCGAGCAAAGGCCAGCCGCCCGCGAATCCGTCGTAGCGGTGATATGGCGGGCGCGAAGCGGTTGGAACAATCGCGCTGAACTGGTGTGTGGGCCGGAGATTCCAGGCTGGGAATATCGCAGCCGCGCTAGGGCGAGTTTTTGTGAAACACCTTGCGACGAATGTCCGGCCAGAATTCCTTCATTTCGTTGGACACGCCATCCCACATAATCAGCATTCCCCACGTACCCAGGTTTCGCGAGAGAGTGCGATCTTCCGGCGCGTGGTAAATATTGGAGATTCCGGCCGCAGCCGCGTTGCCGACAATTTCTGAATAGTTGAAGCGCGAGCGCCCCGAGTCCGTGCGCGTCACAAACAGGCGGTTGAGCGAATAATACGCGCGATGGCCAAACCCGCCTGTTTTCATCTGGTAGTAGCGCGGATCTTCATGCAGGATGCTGGGAAAAATGGCTACCGTCATATAAGTGCCGATTCCGTTGTCGGCGTAGGACGCTCCATACCGTTTTCCGTAAGCGCCCCAGCCTTGTCCCCATGATTCGGGAGAATTATGCGCCTGGTCCAGGGCGGCGAGAAAACCGATGAACGGGTAGGTGAAATAGTCGGTGACCGAGGCGGTGGCGATTCTAAACTTCTGGCCGCTCGAAATCGGCGGAAGCTCCAACGCGGTTTCGACCGTCCCGTAATTGGGCATTACTTCGAAAATGCGATCGTTTACGGTTCCCGTTTCCTTCTCCAGGTCGCTTTTCTTCTTTTTTTTCTCTTGATCCCCCGTGGCAGCTTGCGTCTTGGGAGTCTGCTGAGCGGAAGGTGCGGAAGAAGGCGGTTGTTGCTGCTGAGCCAATATTGGGGAAGCGAAAACCAATAGCGCAATCAGAGTCAGGAGCAGCGAAACGATCGGCCAGCGTTGTTGGACCCGCATCAGTGAGTTCAAGTTAGGGCCAATTGTCGCAATTTTTCGCCGAAAAGCCAGAGATATCGAAAATCAGTTTTTCCTTGAGAACACCATTCGGTACGGCGATATTTGCACAAGTTGAGCCGCGAATTGATGAGGAAAACAAGCGTTCAGGTGCGGTGAACGATTTTGCCGGCGACGATCGTGGCTACAGGGCCGCCGCGGAAGTTGCGATTGTCGAAAGGCGTGTTACGGGAGCGGCTGGGGGAGTCGGCGGCGCGATATGTCCATGCGCGATCAGTGGAGAAGATTGTGATGTCGGCGGCGCCGCCTTCGGCGAGCTTGCGTTCCATTTTTTGATTCAGGCCGAGTACGCGCGCGGGACCCGTCGTGAATAATTCCACCATACGCATCGGCGAAATGCGATTCGCGTGCACGAGCTGTTCGAGGGCAAGCGCGATGGCAGTTTCGAAACCGGTGATGCCGAAAGGTGCGCGGTCGAATTCGACGTCTTTGCTTGCGGGATGATGCGGCGCGTGGTCGGTGGCAATCGCGTCGACGGCGCCGTCGGCGAGTCCTTCGAGGAGGGCATCGCGATCCTCCCGCGAAGCGAGCGGCGGATTCATTTTGAAGTGTGAGTCGTATTGAACGTCTTCGTCGATCAGCGTGAAGTGGTGCGGCGTCACTTCGCAAGTGACGGCGAGGCCTCGGCGCTTCGCTTCGCGCACGTGTTCGAGGGAACCGCGCGTTGAGAGATGCGCGATGTGCAGACGCGCGCCGGTGAGCGCCGCGATTTCGATGTCGCGCCCAGCGCAAATGGATTCGGCTGCGGCGGGCATGCCTTTCAGGCCGAGGCGAATTGAGCGCGGCCCTTCGCGCATCACGCCACCGGCGGCGAGGGAAGAATCCTCGCAGTGGTCGATGACGGTCAAGCCGAGCGGCCCGCAATAGTCCATCACCTGGCGGAGGAGGCGCGCGGTTGCGACGGGCCTGCCATCATCGCTGACGGCGACGGCGCCAGCCTGTTGCATTGCGGCAATGTCGGCGAGTTGCTCGCCTTTGCTTTCTTTTGACGCCGCACCAATCGGCCAGACGTGCACGGGCGAAACTGCGGCGGCGCGCTCCATAATCGAGCGCGTGACGGAAGCGTTGTCGTTCACGGGCTGGGTATTGGGCATGGGGCAAATCGCCGTGAAGCCTCCGCGCGCAGCGGATTGTGCGCCGGACTCGATTGTCTCGGAAACTTCCTGGCCGGGCTCGCGGAGATGACAATGCAAGTCGATGAAGCCGGGCGCGACGATGCAATTGGCGGCGTCGAGGACGAGGGCGTCGGCGACGGAAATTCCTGCAGCGAGCTTGGCGATGCGGGCTTTGTCGATCAGGACGTCAAGGCGTGCGTCTGTCTTCGAGGCCGGATCGAGAACGCGTCCGTTTTTAATGAGCAACATGCGGGGATTCCTTTGCGTGTTCCTGCGGCTCGGCGGAGCCGGCGATGATTTCAAAAAGAATGGCCATGCGTATGGCGAGGCCGTTGCTGACTTGCTCAAGAACGCAGGATTGCGGGCTGTCTGCGACAGCAGGATCGATTTCGAGGCCGCGAATCATCGGCCCGGGGTGCAACACAATGGCGTTGGGATTCGCGATTCGCAGGAGCGCGGGCGTGAGCTGGTATCGCAAGATATATTCGTCAGCGGAGAGCGAAGGCTCATGAAGGCGTTCCTGCTGGATCCGAAGAGCCATGATAACGTCGGCGCCTTCGAGGGCCTCTTCGAGGCGCGGCAGGCGGCGAATATCAGGCGCGAGGGATTCGAGTTCACGCGGAAGCCACATGGCAGGGCCGCAAAGCGTGATGCGCGCGCCGAACTTCGAGAGGAGATGAATGTTGGAACGCGCGACGCGGCTGTGCAGGATGTCTCCGATGATGGTGATTTTGCAACTGTCGAGCGAGCCGGCGCGGTCGCGGATGGTGAGCGCGTCGAGAAGCGCCTGCGTGGGATGCTCGTGCGTTCCGTCGCCGGCGTTGATGACCGGGACGTCGACGCGCGTGGAAACGAATTGCGCGGCCCCGGAAGAACTGTGGCGAATCACAATGGCATCGGGCTTCATGGCTTCGAGTGTGCGCACGGTGTCGCTGAGCGACTCGCCTTTTTTCAGGCTGGAAGATTCGGCCTGCAGGTTCATCTGGTCGGCGCCCAAACGCGATGCGGCGGTGGCAAAACTGATTTTTGTGCGCGTGGAGTTCTCAAAAAAAGTGAGCGCAACGGTTTTGCCGCGCAACGTGGCGAGTTTTTTGAGCGGGTAACGCTGGAATTCCTGGAAAGGCTTCGCCTGATCGAGAAGGAAAGTAATCTGCTCGCGGGTTAGCGGCTCGATGGCCAGCAAATGACGGAAACGATGCGACACAATCTCCCTCGGACGCAAAATGAATCGAGCTTAGTCGACACGGTCCATAACCATGACGCGCTCTTCTTTGTCAATTTCGTTGAGGTGGACTTCGATAATTTCGGCGTCGGTGGTCTCGACCGTGCGGCCGATGAACCTGGCTTCGACCGGCAGTTCGCGATGGCCGCGGTCAATCAGCACGCAAAGACGGATGCGGCGCGGGCGACCCAGGTCAAAAAGGCCATTCATAGCGGCGCGCACAGTGCGCCCGGTGTAAAGAACGTCGTCGACAAGGAGCAGATCGCGACCGTCGACGGGAAACGCGATTTCGCTGGATTGAACGACGGGCTGCGGCGCGACCGTGGAAAGATCGTCGCGGTAAAGGGTAATGTCGAGCGTGCCGACGGGGATTTCGGCTTTCGAGGAAGCGCGAATGGATTTCGCGAGGCGTTCCGCGATAGGAATGCCGCGGCGGCGAACGCCGATGAGCGCAAGGTCTTTGGCGCCACCAGATTTCTCGACGATTTCATGCGCTAAACGTTCGAGCGTGCGGCGAATTTCGTCCGCGGACATGAGTTGGCGCTTCTCGACGATGCGCATAGGGCGTTCTATCGTAACACAGGCATGAAGACCGCGTGCGGACCGCACTGTGGCGTGGAAACTGGCGCAAGAATGACGGCTCGTGGTAGACTCTTTCGCGGTGAGCCTGCCTGCAAGCGCCCGGCAGCCCACGGACGTTGACCTCAGCGTCCGTATCGGATCCCTCCTTCTTTCCAACCCTGTAATCGCTGCCAGCGGCACATTTGGCTACGGCGTTGAGTTTGCCCACCTGGTTGATTTGAATTCTCTCGGCGGTATCGTGGTGAAGGGCTTGTCCGCACAGCCGATGGCGGGAGCTCCCGGGCCGAGGCTTTGCGAGACTCCAGGTGGAATGCTAAACGCGGTCGGTCTGCAGAATATTGGTGTGCGCGCGTTTGTCGCCGAAAAGCTGCCCGAGCTGCGCAAATACCAGATGGCGGTGATTGCGAACGTTTTCGGGCACACTGTGGCCGAATATGTGGAAGTGATTGGCGTGCTGGAAGAGGCGGAGGGCGTGGCGGCGTACGAGTTGAATATTTCCTGCCCGAACGTGGAACACGGCGGAGCGGAATTTGGACTCGACCCGGCATCGACTACAGAAGTCGTAACCGCTGCGCGCAGGGCCGCAAAAAGACCTCTCTGGGTGAAACTCGCTCCGAATGCCGACGTCCAGGCGGTAGCGCGCGCTGCCGAAACCGGTGGTGCGGATGCCCTTACGGTCGCCAATACATACCCTGCGATGAGTATTGACCCTCTGTCCGGCAGGTCAAGATTGGGCAGGCTAACCGGCGGGCTCTCGGGCCCGGCCATAAGGCCAATCACTCTCAGATTGGTTTATGAGCTGAGCCGGGCGGTAAAGCTGCCAATAATTGGCCTGGGAGGCATCGAAACAGCAGAGAACGCTGTGGAGTACCTGATGGCTGGAGCGACCGCAATTCAGGTAGGAACGGCGCACTTTGCCGATCCACGGGCTTCCCAGACCGTGGTGGAAGGGTTGCGGCACCACTGTAGGGAGTTAAACATATATACTATCAATGGTTTACATATGGGCATCGAGTAAGATTGTCCTTCAATTCAGGGAAGATATGTATTGAGGGGTTTGGCAGGGTTAGGATACAATAGTTGTTGATTTTTAAAGGGTTACAAAAATTATGAGGCTTGAGCGAACTCTAATCCGGGATGCGGCCCTGGCCACGGTTGCAGCGATCATCTTGCTTCCTGTAATGAAGGCACCCGCTCGGTCGGTGAGCGGCATCACGGTATATGCAGCCGGGTCCGTGACGCCGGGCCTCGCCACTCCCAATCCAAGGCTGAAACCAAAGCCGTTGAGGACGTGGGTATGCCTGTCTAGTTGGTATGGAGGAGATTTCGACGGGCAAGTGACGGCAAATGGCGAGATTTATGATATGTATGCACAGACAGCAGCCCACCGGAGCCTTCCGCTTGGCTCAGTTGTGAGGGTGGAGAATCTGCACACGCATAAGAGCGCCATCGTTCGAATCAATGACCGGGGCCCTTACGTGCCGGGGCGTTCCCTTGACGTCTCGTATCAGGTCGCCCGCGAACTTGGGTTTGCGCACCGCGGGATCGCGCGTGTGAGAGTTGAGCTGTTAAAGGTGCCACCATCGAAGACCGTACACGAAGGCAACTGATTGTCGCGCTGGACTTTCCGCGTCTTTCCGAAGCTATTCAACTTATTCGAAAATTAAAGGGCCGAATCGGGCTGGCTAAGATCGGCAGCCAGCTTTTCACCGCCGAGGGCCCGCGGGCTGTGGAACGCATCGCCCGGCTCGTTCCAGGCATTTTCCTCGATCTGAAATTCTGCGATATTCCAAATACGGTAGCGGGGGCGGTTGCCGCTGCGGCCAAATTGCCGAAGGTGCGGATGCTAACGCTGCACGCGACGGGCGGTCTCGAAATGATGCGTGCCGCTACGGACGCTTTGCGCGGAATGAAAAATGCTCCGACGTTGCTTGGTGTAACCATTCTGACAAGCCTGAACGAGGCGGGTTTAGGACGGATAGGACTGGCTGGCCCCGCTGAGAGCCGCGCCGTGGCTCTAGCGCTGCTCGCAGGCGAGGCGAGGATTGGGGGAATTGTCGCGTCGGCGCGCGAAGTTCAGGCAATTCGCCAAGCCGTTGGATCCAAGATGCAGATTGTCGTCCCGGGCGTGCGTCCCCAAACGGGCATTAGCGGGCCGGGCAAACTGGATGACCAGGCGCGGGTGGCAACGCCGGGAAACGCGATTCGATGGGGGGCTGATTATCTGGTCGTCGGCCGTCCGATTACCGCCGCTACCGATCCGGCCAAGGCTGCCGAGGCAATTCTTCTCGAAATGAAAGCAGCAAAGAAATTGCGCTCCTAGAGTTCCTGCGCTGGCTGCCCCCGTCCCACTCTCATGCGTACCAAGCAATTTGACCAAGCCGAGCGGGTCGGCTAGCCTACACTTGCGCTGAACGTATCAGCTTCTCGCAAATTATGGCCAAGCACATCATCGTGGGTACGGCCGGACACATCGACCACGGCAAATCGGCGCTTGTTGAGGCGTTGACGGGGACTGACCCGGACCGCTTAGAGGAGGAGAAGCGGCGCGGAATCACGATTGATCTGGGATTTGCGTTTCTCGATTTGGGCGACGTGCGGCTGGGGTTTATCGACGTCCCGGGGCACGAGCGGTTCGTTCGGAACATGCTGGCGGGAGCCGGCGGAATCGATATTGTCTTGCTGGTTGTGGCGGCGGACGAATCGATTAAACCGCAAACGCGCGAGCATTTTGATATTTGCCGGTTGCTGGGAATCCAACGAGGAATCGTCGCGATCACAAAAGCGGATTTGGTGGAACCG
>DATEHB010000052.1:0-9557 GCA_035279805.1 Candidatus Acidiferrales bacterium | reverse complement strand
ATCCTCATTAGTCTTGAGAAATAGAACTAAGGTCCTGCCATCTCTTAGTCCGCTCGGCAAGCGCGAACAGCGTCTTCACAAAGATGGGATGCGCGGAGGCGAGGGCAGGTTCCTCTCATCCAGTCAGTTGTGTGGAGAACGGCCGAACGAACGAGACTGTAGGAAATCTGATGTATTCTGTTCGTCGACCAAAAATACGTGTCGGAGGTGCGGAGGAGCCTCGGACTTGTTGTAACAAATGTCTTGCTTATTGCACAATCCGGCCTTACAGTAGTGATGCTTTCGGAGGTGACAAAAATGAAGGAGGCGGCAAAAAGTGAATTGGAGGCCCTTCTGGTGGACACAGAGCCCGAGGACACAGACAGGCTATTGCGATCCTCGTTGGAAGGGCGAGTGGCCTTTGAAAAGGCAAGCGGCCGGCTAATAGTTCGACCGGGTCTGTTCGATTTATCGAGTCCGGAACGGATTCTGATTTTGCTTTTGGCGCGACAGGCCATGCGAAAGTTGGGTCTTGAGGTTCCTGCTGAGGTTGACGCGCGCGTTCTTGCCACAGAGGCGCAAGTGGACCTAAAGGGTTGTCGAGAACAGTTGTCGCGTTTGAAAGCGAAACGTAGAATCGACAAGAATGACGGAGGATATTTTGTTCCGACGTGGAATACGTTTTTGATTGCCAAGGAATTGTGTGACGGAATTCAGTAAATAATACTAATTGAGGAGGGAAAGCGTTTATGCAAGTGGAAACGTGTCTTGAGGCCTATGAGAATGCGGTAAAGTTGGTTTCGGACTTGCCGCAAGCGGAATATCGCGTGGAGGCGTTCCGCGTGCTTTTCACTAGGTTACTGGATGATAGCGAGGGTCGGTCTTCCGTCATCAAACAACGCGATGCGGACGGACCAGGGAAAGGAACTAAGAGTCATACTAAGCAGCGCATCCTCGAATTGCGGCAGACTGGCAATTTCGACAAGCCTCAGTCTCCGCAAGATGTCAGCGCAGCTCTGAAGCTGGCTGGATTCCATCATAACGATGCAGACGTTCGGATGACTCTCCTTCGGCTTGCCCAGAAAAAGGAGCTTCGTCGAGTTCAGGGCGGGCCTAAGGCCTTCAAGTACGTTCGACCCTAGCGGACGGCGACGGTGGCGGGCGCCGGGACAGGCGTCAGCCAGCCGTGGCGATCCTCTTTTGTGCCGCCGGTGAGTGCATAAAATTCGTCCTGGAGCTTTTTGGTGATGGGGCCGCGCCCGCCGTTACCGACCTTGATTTTGTCAATCGAGCGAACGGGCGTGACTTCGACGGCTGTGCCCGCAAAAAAGACTTCGTCAGCGACGTACAACATCTCCCGCGGGAGCACTTGTTCGGCGACGGGGATGCCCATTTCGTTGCAGAGAGTGATCATGGTGTCGCGCGTGATGCCAGGGAGGACGCAATTCGAGAGCGGCGGCGTGAGTACTTTGCCGTTATGGACGACGAAAACATTTTCGCCCGAGCCTTCGCTGACGTATCCATTGACGTCAAGCGCGATTCCCTCGATATAACCGTTCACCATGGCTTCCATGCGAATTAATTGAGAATTCATGTAATTCGCCGCGGCTTTGGACATTTGCGGAAGCGTATTTGGCGCGGAGCGGTTCCAGGAGCTAACGCAAACATCCACGCCGCTCTTGATGGCTTCCTCGCCGAGGTAACGGCCCCAATCCCAGCAGGCCATGTAGACCTCAATGGGATTGGAAAACGGATTGACGCCCGCTTCGCCGTAACCGCGCATCACGATCGGGCGAATGTAGCAGGAGTCCATGTGATTCGCGCGGATCAGGTCGAGCGCGGCCTGGCAAGTGTCATCAACAGAAAAAGGGAAGTCCATGCGGTAGATGTGTGCGGAGTTGCGAAGACGTTCCATGTGTTCGCGGAGACGGAAAACGGCGGGGCCCTGCGCTGTTTTGTAGCAACGAATGCCTTCGAATACAGCAGTGCCGTAACTGACGACGTGAGCAACAACGTGGATTTGCGCGTCATCCCAGTTAATGAATTTCCCGTTGTGCCAGATCTTTTCGGTTTTCTTCAGGCTCATTGCCGCTCCAGGGGGCGAGTTTTGAAGTGTTCCGGCGAACGTGCGCATTATAGCATACGGAATTTTAGCGAGCGGCGAAGCAAAATGGCACGTGGTGGAAGGCGTGGCGTCCAATTTGGCCGGGCCGGCGGTCGCAAAAAATTTTCTTCTTATGTCGCTGGCGGTTCGAATTTTCTGCCATGTCCCCAGTGCAGGTCGATTCCGCTGGGGAGAAAATAATAGACCGTGACGGCGGCGTAGAGGGCCAAACTCGCTTGCGTATTGATGAATCCGAGGGCAATGGCCAGGACAAAAGCGCAGGGCGCGATTATGATCCGCCGGGACGCTTTGCGGACGACCAAGTCGGAGAGGTCGCTGTCGACCAGCCGCCGGTGGCCTGTGGCATATTTCCAAATGGCGTAGAGGAATATGCCGGTGGCAATCAAGTTCGCGCCATAGAAGGTGACGGCGGTGGGCTGGTCAGAGTACTGGCCAATGAGTCCCGCAGAGAAGGGAATCAGCGTGACGGAGAAGAGGAACAGCAGGTTAAGCCACAGAAAATTTCGATCCGTCCGGCGGATGAAGTGAAATTGATTGTGATGGCCGACCCAGTAAATTCCCAGCACGAAGAAACTGATGGCGTAAGTCACAAAGCTGGGCCAGAGGCGTCCCAGGCTGCGCGCCAGTCCGTGGGCGTCCGGTGAATGCGCGAACTGAGGCACGTGGATATTGAAGACCATGAGAGTCATGGCGATGGCAAAGACGCCGTCGGTCAACGCTTCGATGCGGGCTTTTGTAAGGCCAACGGGCTGGCTCACCGCGCTCATCGGCGGAGCAATTGGAACGCGATGTTCGGGCCGAGGCCCTGCTTGATGGCGAGATAAATCCAAAGCATTGCGAAGGGTTCGAGAAGCCGTGCATTTTGGAGCGGGCCTGCGTCGATCGGCTCGAAACCCAAGTCCTCCGCGAGTTTCATCACAGCCTTTTTCGCGGCCGCGTCATCTCCGGCAACGCACATCGCGAGCCGGCCCGCTCCGTAGCGCGTGTTCGCCATGTTTCCCGCGCCGGTGGTGTTGAACGCTTTCACGACACGCGCACCCTTTGCCCATCCCGCCACAGCTTCGGCAGCTGAAGTGGTGTGTCCCAATACCAGGCCAGACAAATCGGGCTTGAGCGGATTGGTGCAATCGATCACGATTTTTCCTGAGAGGTTACCGGCGGCGAGGATGGCATTTTGCGCTGCGTCCCACGGAGTCGCCACCACAACTACTTCCGCATTTGCTGTTGCGTCTTGCACGCTGCCCGCGCGGGCATTGGCTCCGATGGAGGCTACAAGCGAGCGAATTTTCTCGTTTTGAGGTTCGGGCACGCCGAAAAAGATCGAATGACCCTTTGCCGCCCAGCCTCTGCCCAGCGCGCCGCCTACGTTTCCCGCTCCCAAAATGCTGATGTTCATGGCGTTCTCCCTGAACGGCGCTCTTGAATGTACACGGAATTGATGCTGTGCGCATCCCGGGGATGCAAACGCGGGCAGGGAAGCGGGCAACTCGGCAGTTCAACGCGGTGCGAGCTGTGGGTGACGCGCCGACGCGCGTCGTTTTGCCTGGCGGGAGATTTTGTCAAGCCAGCGCAGCTCGGTTTTGAAGTGCTCGATGGTCAGGATAATCATCCAGACAGCTTCGTGGAAATCGTGGCCGACCTCTGCGCGCACGGCGGCGAGGGTTAATTTCTCGCGCGCCAGTTCGCGCAAGAGGAATTTGCGGCGCCGGGTGATCTGGCGGGCAAAGACGCCAGGAGAGGCCTGCCAAGAGAGCGCCATCCAAATGAGGAACGGAGGGCGCTCGCGCACACTGACCCAATCCGGGCGCTCGAGCGCATCCGCAAGGGCGGCGAGACCGCGCTTGGTGGTGGCGAAGACGCAGCGCTCGGGCCCTTCAGGCGGAGCGGAGCTTTCGCGGGCGCGAATCAATCCGGCGCGCGCCAGCTTATCCATGGAATAGTAGACCTGCGGGCGCGATATTGGCGCCCAGTCGCGGATTTGCCGGCGCTCGAGCTCGACGTTGGCCTGATAGCCGTGCATGGGCACCTCCGCGAGCAGACTGAGCAGAACCAGGTCGGGAATGGTGAGCGTGCTAGTTTTCCTTGCGGGCATTCTCAGCTTTCCGCTTGCGGCTCCAATACCGCCACTGACACTCCTCGGCGGGCAAAAGCGGATCGCGCGCCTGCGCCACCGCGGCGCAGAAGACGTCCAGGCAGCAGATGTCGTGATGCCGGCCGGTGACGCGGCACAGTTTACCGTACATCCGGCGCGGATTCTGGCGCGCGAGTTGCGCGACGGTGCGAATGCCGAGACGGTAGAAGTCGCGCTCGATGGCTGGGCCTACGGAAATCAGGTGCTGAAAAGGCGAGTGCGGACGTTGCATATGTTGCATTTTGGTCCTCCCTAAAAAGAGTTGACAGCGTCAAGCCGGGCCTGCTATAAGCAACTAGTCTCATTTAGACTACATGAGACTCAGGAGGAAGTAAAGATGAAAATTCTGGCCTGCGTTCTGTGCCTAATGGCTATTGCCGCAAGCGTTGCCAAACCAACATCCGAAAAGGAGAGCGCTATGAAAGTTCTGCGAGTGACGCCGATTCTGACGGTGACAGAAGTCGAGCCGTGTGTGGAGTTCTGGGTGGAGCGCATGGGATTTCAGAAGACGGCAGAAGTGCCCAATGGGAACACGATTGCTTTTGCCGCGCTGGAGAAGGATGGAATGGAGCTGATGTATCAATCCTACGCCAGCGTCAAGGCGGACAACGCGGCCATGGCCGAGGTCGCGGGGAAGGGCAAGACGTTTCTTTATGTGGAAGTGGAAAATCTCGACGAGGTGATCAGGGCGATGAAGGGCGCGGAAATCGCCGTGCCTTTGCGCACCACGTTTTACGGAATGAAGGAACTGGGCGTAAAGGATCCGGCGGGGAACGTGGTTCTTTTTGCACAGAAGGTGACGAGGAAGCAGTGAGCGGCAGTTTTTGAGCGAGCGCCGCTCGACTATTTCGAAGGCTTATGCACGGGCAGCGCGGCGGTTGGATGCGGCGGGGCGCTGGCTTGATTCATCATCTCAAAATCGTGCTGGATTTCCTGCAGGCGGTGGCCGCGCAACACTTCCCAACTCCCCAGCAGGAGAAATGGAATAAGCGCCGCCGTGGCCCACAGTTTTGCCTTGCCTCGAATTTTTTCGTCCGGCTCCCAGCGAAAGAGCTGACACGAGATTACAAAGGCGAGAATCAGACTGACGGCGAGCGCGACAATGTCTTCGATAATTTCGCGAGCGCCCGCGGCATGCAGCATGGCTCCTTCGAGACCCGTGGCCAGATATGTGGCAGGCAGGAACAGAGTGACTTTCTGCACCCAGCCGGGCATAAACGCCAGTGGAATGGTGACTCCAGAGAGAAAGAGGAATAGGGACCAGATGATATTGTTGATGACAGTGGTTTCCTGCATGTCGTTTGTGACGCTGGCGACAATCAATCCCATCGCGGAAAACGCCGCTGCGCCGACTGAAACCAGGAAGAAAACCGCCCACAAATTGCCCCATGCTGGCATGTGAAAAAGAAAACGGCAGATCAGAAACTCGAGGATTACGGTGGGGAAGACGAGGAAATAATTCGAAATGATGCTGGATGCGAGCATTGCTCCGGGCCCAATCGGGGCCAGATGGAAGCGCCGCAGGACTCCCTGTTCGCGGAACATTACCAATTGCATGCTGAGGCCCCAGAAGGCGCCCATCACCGTCAAAGCCAGGACCGCGCCCAGAAGATAATTCACGATGGCGGGGTTCCCGCGGCCAAAGAAAATCACGTAGCCGAAAAGAAAGCCGACGGGCATGGCGAGGCTGAAAAAAAGGAACGTGCGGCTGCGCAAGGCGAGTCTGATGCGCATCATGGAAAGCGTCCAGGTGTGATTCACCATGTCAGACAATCTCCTTGGGAATTCGCTAGAGGCTGTCTCGTAAATATTTCCACTGATCTAGCGGCCGGCCCTTAGGGGTTAAAACCCCTTAATTTACGAACCTTTTATCGGCACGGTCCTTCGTTCCTCAGGGTGAACTGAAGCGTGCCCTGACGAAACTTTAGTCGCGCAGACGGCGGCCGGTCAATTCGAGAAAAACGTCTTCTAGCGACGGCGAAAACATCTCGAGGCCTTGCAACTCGACGCCTTCCGCTTCCAAATGCTTGACGAGAGCGACAATCGTTTGCGTAGGCTTGCTCGAATGCAGGAGAAAAGTCTCCTCGAGCTTGCGGCAATCCGTGACGCCTTCGAGCCTATTTAGAGCGCCATCCACGGGCGCATGGCTCAGGCGGACTTCAATGCGCGTCGTGCCCGCAGAGCGTTGTTTGAGTTCGCGCGGGGTGCCGAGGGCCATGACGCGGCCATAGTCAACGATGGCGACGCGGTCGCAAAGACGTTCCGCCTCTTCGATATAATGCGTGGTTAGGAGAATCGTCTTTTTCTCTTTTTTTAACTCTTCCAGCGTATCGTAAATTTCGCGGCGCACTTGCGGGTCGAGGCCAGCGGTCGGCTCGTCGAGGAAAAGCATGCGCGGATTATTTACCAGCGCCAGGGCGAGCGCGAGGCGCTGTTTTTGGCCGCCGGAAAGCTGGTTGTAGAAGGCGTCGCGCTTTTCTTCGAGTTGAAAACGCTTCAGCAGTTCTTTTGTGTCGCGCGAATTACGGTAGAAATGCGCGAACATTTCGAGGGTTTCCTCGACGCGCATTTTGTCGGGCAGGGAAGTGGACTGCAGAGCGGCGCCGACAACGTGCTTCATTTCGAGGGCGCTCTTTTGAGGATCGAGGCCGCAAACGCGCACGGTGCCGCGATCGGGTGTGCGGAGGCCTTCGAGAATTTCAATCGTGGACGTCTTTCCGGCGCCGTTTGGGCCGAGAAGGCCAAAGAGCTCGCCTTCCTGGACTTCGAAGCTGACGCCGCGCAATGCTTCGACCGCGCCGTAGTTTTTATAGAGGCTTTCGACTTGGATGACTGGTTCGGCCATGAGTGGGCAATTCGTCGCGCTCCCCGCGCGAAAACGAATTAACTGGAACTGCCTTTTTTATCACACCGTGCGCTGTTTTCGCGAACGTGCTTTCGCAGACTTTTGTTTTTTAGAGCTTTTCGGGCGCGCTTTTGGCCGCTGCTTCATTGCTTGTCGTGTGGGTCGCCATTGATGCGCAGCCATGTCAACGGACATGCCGGCGAATTGCGTGCCTTCGCTCTCGAGCAGGCGGCGCTGCTTGCTGCCGTACGGTTCGCGCGGCAAAAGTTTGCCGCCCGCGCCAACCACGCGATGCCAGGGAATGCCCTGGCCGGACGGGCATCCAGCAATGGCGTAGCCGGCCGTGCGCGCTCCTCCGGGCAAATGAAGCATCTGGGCGAGCTGGCCGTAAGTAACCACCTGTCCGCGAGGAATGCGTTTTACAAGGTCGTAGACTTTATTCCAACCACCGGTATTTTTTGCCATGCGGCGACGAACCTCTCTGTCCGAAGTCATGGGACTTCAATTCCCGGATCGAATATTCAAGAATGCTTTTCAAAAATTGCGCATCTAATCAGGTGGAAGTGGAATCCGCCTGATTCGCGGATTCGCTTTCCTCGCTCCATCCCTGTCGCAATCTCCGCGCATTTTTGACGCTTCCTTGCTAATTACCAATACGATGCAACCCCGCTGCGAAGAAGGCATCATACCATTGACGGCGTAGTGGACGGAACATACACTACGAAACGCTGGAAGCACTTAGGGGGCACTGTGGCGTTTGTCCGGCGCAAGGGGAACTCGTACTACCTGGTGCACAACGTCCGCCGCGGCGGGAAGGTGGAGCAGCTTTACCTGGCCCGGCTCGGCGAACGGCCGCACATCACCGACGACGTGGTGCGCGAAGTTTCCCGCAACCATCCGATGTTGGAATTGGATTGGTCGCAACTGCGGCAGGACGTGAACAGCCGGGTGGAGCTGTTCGATCCGGGCTCTCCCTATGTGAAACAGTTACTCAATTCGTTGCGGTTGCTGAATCTCGATCTGGCGGATCTGTCGCCGCCGCTGCTGTTGCTGCCGGACCACGGCAATTCCGGGCACGATCTGGTGACACAGCTAAGGCTGTTGCGCTCCACGGTTGATATCAAGCTCGAGCAGTTCGAGCGCGTGAAACCACGCGTCCTTGAGGGGAACCGGAGATACCGGTAGGGGGGAGAAATACCATGACCCGGGCACAACATTTGGATCCCACGCAACGCAGCCGGGAGTCTCGCGAATTCGAGACCGCGTTACGGCGCAAGATTGTGGGCCAGGAAGAAGCAGTCCAGGCGGTGGTGGATCTGTATCAAGTGTTCCGGGCGGGATTGAACTCGCCGGGGCGTCCCGTGGGGAATTTGCTGTTCCTCGGACCAACAGGCGCGGGCAAAACGCGCGTCGTCGAAGCTACGGCCGAAGTGATTTTCGGCGATCCGCGCGCGGTGATTAAAGTGGACTGCGCGGAATTCCAGCACTCGCACGAAATTGCCAAGCTGATTGGTTCGCCTCCGGGATATTTGGGACACCGCGAAACGCATCCACTGATTACGCAGGAGGCGCTGGCGCAATATCACACGGAGAAAATCAAGCTGTCGTTCCTGCTATTCGACGAGATCGAAAAAGCGTCAGATGCTTTGTGGCAGTTGCTGCTGGGCATACTTGACAAGGCGACACTGACTCTGGGGGACAACCGGCGCGTCGATTTGTCGCAGACGATGATTTTTCTAACGTCCAACCTGGGCGGATCAGAGATCACCGAGCTGATGACCGGGAAGCTGGGCTTTGCGCCGATGAACGCGGCGGACACGCCGACGCGTCTGGAACAAAAAATCGAACGCACGGCAGCCGATGCGGCGAAACGCAAATTCTCGCCCGAGTTCATGAACCGGCTCGACAAGGTGGTCGTGTTCCACCCACTGCGCGAACCTCAGCTCGAACAGATTCTGGACATTGAATTGGGGATGGTGCAGCAGCGAGTGCTCGAAACGGCGAAAGGAAAATTCCTGTTCCGCGTGACGCAGCCGGCGCGAGAATTCCTGCTGAAGGAAGGCACGGACCTGAAATATGGAGCGCGGCATCTGAAACGCGCCATCGAACGATATCTGGTCTATCCGCTGGCCAGTCTGCTGGCGACGGATCAGATTCATCTTGGCGACGTGTTGTCCATCGACTGGGACGCGACCGCGAATTGCCTGTTGTTTTGGAAAGAGGCGGAAGGCGCACTGGTGACGGTTGAGGCGCCGGCTCCTGGACTGGCAGCCGCGGCGGCGGCCGACGAGGACGGCCACGGCCGCGAAATTCCAGCCGCGCCGGTTCCCGTGACCGTGGAGGCTGCTCCGGCAGTGGCGCGGGCGTTGCGCCCCGCGGCACACCAGGCTTCTCCCTCCGAAGAGGGTCGGGCGCGAAGGACGAGGAGAGAACTCGCGTAATGGACGCTTGTATTCGGAGTGTGCCGTCCAGCGGCG
>DATEHB010000051.1:0-7108 GCA_035279805.1 Candidatus Acidiferrales bacterium | reverse complement strand
GTCCGGAAATCGCGATCCCGCGTAATCAAAGGTATCCCCGCGTCCACACAGGTTTGCGCAATCAGCGCATCGCCCAATCGCGCCTTGCGACCTTTTGCCAGCACATTCGCCCGTAACTTTCCCGCTCGTTCCCAATAGCCGGAAACAATTTCAATGAGCGGCACATCGGACAAAAGATCGATAACGTCTGAACTCAGCTCGGCATCGCTCAACAGTTCCGTCAATACCGCCGGCACCATCACAGCCTGCCGGTCTTCCAGCGCCTTATCGAGCAGCCTCACATCTTCCCCGGCCTCGCCTTTGAAGAACGCAATCCAGGTGCTCGTATCTGCCGCGATCATCTGTCCGACTTCAGCTCCTCAAGCGTCCGGCTGAATTGGACTTTCCCTCGCAGCTTGCGCAGGCGGTCGTACGTATGCGATGCTGCGACAAGTCGCAACCCGGTACGCACCGTCTGCGTGATTCCCTCGCCGCTGGCTTTTTGTGCCCTCTGAAGAAGCTCTTCGGGCACCTCAATGGTAATCTTCCGCGCTGTCTTCATACCATCAGCATACCATATTCAATACCAGTATACAATATGGTGTGGACGCATGTTTAAGTTTGCGTTGCCTTTTCAGTTAACCTATGCTATATATACCATTCTGGTGATGGTACCAATGCTCATCTTCGCCTCAATTTTTCTCAAAATGGGAGCGCGCCGGTGGCGTTTCCTCGCCGCCTAAACCTCCGTTTTTCGGCCCTCGAACCCGAACTTCGCATTTCTAATCGCAACACCTATGAAAAATTAGAACTCCTTGTAAGTTGCAGAAAACCAACACTCGGGTCCATTTCTAATCGCGGTAAAAACGTACTTTGTTCAAGGTGTTGTGTCTGTTTTCGCACACCGGTTGCCGAGCAGCTGCCAACCCTCTCACAGCCGGTAAATGCACAGCCCGCTCAGCAGCTTGGGGTAAAAATCCGTCGACTTCTGCGGCATCACGTCCCCGCCCAACGCAATCTCCATCACCTTTTTCACTGGCACCGGGTTCAGCAAGAACGCAATCTGCGCCGCACGGTTATCCACCGCGCCAACCGCAGCCTCGATTTCGCGTTCGTAAGTGATGTTCGCTCCCGATGCGACTTGCGCCGCCGTGATTCCCAGGCATTTGTGAAGCAGCAATCTGTGAAGCAGAACCACGTCGAGTTCCCGCTGTGCCGCGGAAATATCGGGCAGCAAATGTTCGAGATCTGCGCGGTTACGAAGCACCAGCAAATAGAAAGCGCGGTTGCCCGCATAAACGCCCATGCAATGGCCTGCTTTCCCGCGCCGTTGAAGATCGTGTCTGAATTCCGCGAAATTTTCTTCGCGCTCGCTAGCCGCCGTAGAAGGGTATGCGTACCAGTTAAAATACTCCGAAGCTGCCTCGAGGAATTTCTCAATCGAAAATCCCGCGAGATCGTGAACTACGCGATGCGTCGGCAAAATCGTCAGGTCTTCCTGATGAGTATTGAAGCACGTCAACATGGCTTTCTCGTACGGCGCATTCGGATCGACGAGCCCATTTTTCGCGCGGCACTCATTGCGATACGTGAGAGCCGTCTCATACCGGTGATGACCGTCAGCAATAATCAGTTTTTTATCCGCCATTGCCGACGTGATTCGCTGAATCTTTTCGGGATCGAAAATCGTCCACAGGCGGTGACGCACGCCATACTCATCGCGCACTTCATTCACCGGCGGTTGCTTGGCGGTTTCTTCCAGCAGAGCGTCAATTCGCCGCGCCGGATCGTCGTAGAGCATGAAAAGCTGCCCCGTCTGCGCGCGCGTGTGCCGCAGCAATTCCAGCCGGTCGGCCTTCGGCGCCGTCAGCGTGTGCTCGTGGCGAAAGACGACGCCCTCTTCATAATTCGCCAGCCGACCAAGCGCCATGAATCCTCGCCGCTCCAGCCGCTGGCTGCTGCCTGGGAGTTTGTAATCCTGAAAATACGCGTAAATCGCCGGCTCGGCTTCCTGAACCAGCACGCCCTCGGCGAGCCACGCTTCAAACACGCCCGACGCCCGCGTGTAGACGCTATTTTTAGCAGAATCCGGAGGAAGGATTCTGCCCTTCTCGATCCAAACTAGATTATATGGACTCGCCGCGTAATACCGCTCCTGCATCCCCGAAGTAATCTTGTCGTACGGCTGCGTCAGCACGCTCTCAAGCGCAACCCGTCTCGCGTCGTATCGCACCGCACGAAATGGGAAAATCTCGGCCACATTTCCCCTCGGACGAAAAATTTCGCCCTAACCTAAAACTGCGATTGTAACAAGCTGCGTGCCGCTCTCCAACTGCGTCGTGCACAGCCCCAAAAAAGCGGCAGCGCAAATCAATTGCCCTCCGCTACAATAGTTGCAACATGCGACGAGCGCATGAGCCCAAAATATGTCGAAGAATGGAAAACGATTTCACGGCGTAAGCGCCCTGGTGTTCGATTTGGACGGCACGCTCATTGATTCCAAGCTCGACCTTGCGCTTTCAATGAACGCTACGCTCGAATATCTGGGCCGCAAGCCGATGGATCACGACCAGATTTTCAGTTACGTCGGCAGTGGCGTACCCGTATTGATTAAGCGCGCTCTCGGCGAGCCCGCCTCGGAGGAAGAAATCGAGAGAGGAATTGTTCACTTCCTCGACTATTACCGCGCGCATATGCTCGACAACACGGTTCTCTATCCCGGGGTCCGCGACGCCCTCGACGCGCTGCTGGCCGGCCGCTCGCTCGCGGTGCTTACGAACAAGCCCGTCAAATTCAGCCAGGCCATCATCGCCGGATTGCAGATGGGAAATTATTTTCGCTTTGTCTACGGAGGCAACAGCTTCGAGAAGAAAAAACCGGATCCGATGGGTTTGAATACTTTGTTGCGGGAATTCGGCGTGGCTCCGCGCCAAACCATGATGGTTGGCGACTCTGATGTGGATATTCAGACCGCTCGAAATGCGGGTACGTGGGCCTGCGGCGTTACCTACGGAATGGGCAGCGCAAAGTTACCAGCGTGTTGTCCCGACTTGCTGCTCGACAATCTCGCGGACTTGCCCGCTTGCTTAACCGCGTAAATCGCGGCAACCAGCGGAATCTTCTCAACATTCGAAGCGGAAAAACATCCACGACGTCGCGCGCATGTTCAATCTTCGGGCACGTTCCAGTCATCCGGCGGAAAACTGATCTGCCAAAATTGCGGCGAGGGCTTGTCGAATTCGATTCCCATCTGGGCCTTGCCGCCCCGCATCGTCGTTCCCACGTAAACAATGCGGCACTCTTGCGCTTGCTGCGTGCCTTTGTGGATCAGCGTAATTTTCTGATTCGCTTTTACGTCGGAGCGGAGATGAATCAACGCCCCATGCGCATTCACCACCAGAGTTTTCGTCTCTTCTTCGAATTTGCTCCCGTCGGCATTTTTCCCGCGCACAATCACTGTCACGGATAACATCACGCGCAGGCTGCGGCGGCGTCCTTTGTCGAGCGGCAAATCCCCGGCTGGAGTATTCGACATACTCCTACAGTAACTTACCCGCATGGTACCGCAAAGGCGACTGGCGTTGCGTACAGCGAGTCAGTTAACAGGCGTGAATCGTCATATTTGTTTTCAGGACGGAGTTTGCATGCGCTGCCAAGCGAGCGAACCACAGTGGACTCGTAACTCATCAGGCTGCGGGCGCGTCTCCGCAGCAAATCTGTTCGATCAGGCCGCACACAATATGGCCGATAGTGATGTGCGCTTCCTGTATGCGTTGCGCGCTTCGCGACGGCACATTGATGAGCAAATCCACCTTTCCCGTAAGCTCTCCGCCCGTCTGGCCCGTCATTCCTACCACAAGTGCGCGGCGCGTTCGTCCGGCATCGGCTCCACGAAGCACGTTGAGGCTGTTCCCGCTCGTCGATAGGGCCACCAGCACATCGCCCTCTGACACGAGCGATTCGATTTGCCGCGCAAAGATATTCTCGAAGCCGAAATCGTTTCCCGCCGCGGTCAAAATCGACGCGTTCGTCGCCAGCGAAATTGCTGCCAGACCGCGCCGGTTGCGTTGCAGGCGAACCACAAGCTCCGCCGCCAAATGCTGCGCGTCCGCCGCGCTGCCCCCATTGCCAAAAAAAATAATCTTGCGGTCCTGTTTCAGCGCCGCGCCGCCCATCTCGGCAAATCGCGCGATTCGTCTGAGCAGTTCTTCGGAAAAGCTCTGCTTGACGTTCGCACTCTCGCGAAGCTCGCTCTGGATTTGCTGGATGAATTCCTGCATGCTTCCTCACTCCGGCGAATGCGGATTACCGTCCGACAAAACTGAACACTAGCACCGAAAGCACTAACAGCGTCAGCACGACGTAGGTCCAGTCTCTCTCTCTAAAGAACGCGAATACGCAAAAACCCACTCGCGCCACGGGAGTTGCCACCAGTAACACCAGTCCAAACTGAATCCAATTGCGCCCGTGCCGCGAGAACAGTCCTCTCGTAATCGCCACCAGCCCGTTCAAGCTCGCGGGCTCTCCCCGGAACACGCGGTAGTCGGGCGACAGCCGCCAACTTTGCATCAAGTACCAAATTCCGCCCATCAACACCACAATCGACGATAAGATGACGCCGGTCCGCAACAGCACCGAGATGATCCGGTCCATCCTCTCGTCAGTCCACCGATTTTTCGACTCAGACATTTACAGTCGTCCTCCAAGACCCTTCACCAGCATTTCGATTCCCAGTATCACAATCGCCGCGCTGAATAAGACGCGAAGATATTTCGTCGTGGCTCCGGGGAGGATGCGCGCGCCAATGAACGCTCCGGTCAGCACTCCAAGCATCACGGGCATCGCCAGCGCTGGAGCCACGTACCCACGGTGAAAGTAAATTCCCGCGCTGGCCGCCGCCGTCACGCCGATCATGAAATTGCTCGTCGCTGTCGACACCTTGAATGGAATTTCCATGGCCTGATCCATGCCCACCACCTTCAGCGCGCCGCTCCCGATTCCCAGCAGCCCGGAAAGAATTCCAGCGCAGTTGCAGACGAGAAATCCGACCGGCACCCGGCGAACCGTATACTTCTTGAGCCCCTCCGCGGTGGGATAATCCCCATTCAAACGGAGCCGCGTCGCAAGCGGGTCCGGCGGGCGCGTGCCGGTAATCGCCGGCGTTTTTCTCAACGACAGGCCGGCCGAGAAAAGCAGCACAAGTCCGAAGATCACCGCGATCGCCGAAGGAGAAACCTTCGCCACCAGATATGCGCCGAGTAACGCGCCAATCGTTGTCGCCACCTCCAGAAACATTCCGATGCGAACGTTAGAATAGCCTTCCTTCACGTAGGCTGCGGCGGAGCCCGACGACGTGGCAATTATGGAAATCAACGACGCACCCGCCGCGTAGTGGATGTTCACCTTAAACGCGAGCACCAGCAGTGGCACAATCACCACACCGCCGCCCAATCCCGTCAGCGCTCCCAGCAATCCGGCAGCCAGCGAACAAATCCATATCAGCAGCGTGAAAACCAGCACGTTCATGAACGTCCTTTAATCTGAAGCTTGGATTGCGCCCTTCAAAACCGGTAACGGGCCGCGCTTTCCGCGTTACAGAGACTCGCATAATAGGCATCGAGTCGCAAATTCAATCTGCGTTTTTTCTCGCGCAGAGAACTGATACGCGTCGCGTCCCAGTGGAACTACTTTCCAATCCGCGAATCCTGCGCTATTGTCGCTCGCGCACCGATATTCGAATGATCGATATTCATTGTCATGTCCTACCCGGTCTTGATGACGGCTCGGATTCGCTCGAAACTTCTCTGAAGATGGCGGAGATGGCCATCGAGGACGGCGTCACCCACGTCATCGGCACGCCCCACGCGAACAACGATTTCCCTTTCCTTCCGAAATTGGTGCGCTCGCGCGCCGATGAACTTCAAGCGAAATTGGGTGAGCGCCTCGTCATCGGCACAGGTTGCGACTTCCATCTGAGCTATGAAAATTTCGAAGCGCTTCGTGCGGAGCCTTCGAAATTTACCTTGAATCAGAAAAGCTATCTGCTCGTCGAATTTGCAAATTTTTCTGTCCCCGCATCGCTGGATCAGACGCTTCACCAACTGCAATTGCTCGGGATTCGCCCGATCATCACGCATCCCGAACGCAATCAGTTGATTCGTTCTCAGTGGGATCGGCTCTGGGGATGGCTGCATCAGGGCTGCTTTGTACAAGTCACGGCGCAATCCATCACCGGCGATTTTGGGCAGCGCGCGCAAGACGCCGCGGAAACTCTGCTCGATTCGAATGCAATTCATTTCATCGCGAGCGACGCGCATAACGTGACAACCCGGCCCTTGCGCCTCAAGCCGGCGTATGAATACATAGCAGAGCGAAAAGGCCTGGAAGTCGCGCAGGCGCTGTTCCAGGAAAATCCGAGGGCCGCATTTGAAGGCCTCGAACTTCCCTATGTTCCCGCACGTTCGGAATTAAAAACGCGGCGCGGCCAGGAAAGAAGCGCCGGACGCCGCAAACGCTTCTGGTTTTTCTGACTGTTCTTCCGGACAGGTTTCCTCCAAACAACTTTGGCGATGCACCCGGCGCGAGGCAAGTGGGCGCTGCTAAGCTGTTTGTGGAAGCGTACGGAGGATTCGGCTTCATGGCGACGTGCCACAATTGCGGCTTCAAACAACCTGACGGGCCAAAATGTGTGAAGTGTTCCTCTCTGTTTTCTTATCACGCCGGTGAAAGCATTGGCCTGGCGAGCACGCCGAGCACGAGAAGTTCTGCTTCGTCGCGCGTCGCATCCACGTATGAAGTTGATTCACCTTCACCAAGAGGACTTCTTGCACGCTTGCGCAAAGGTTATTCCATCTTTCGGTGGGCGTTTCTCGCTGTGCTTTTGATTGTCGTTCTCCTGATTCTTCACAGAGCGCCACCGCCGCAGATTCCCGTGGATCCGCAGGCGGCAGCGCGAGCGCAATCGAAATTCGCGGATGCAGAAACCGCAGTGCAACAACATCAGCCGTACCAACTGACGCTCGACCGCACGGAATTGAATTCGTACGTGAACTCCACTTTGCAGCTTCCGGGCCACGCAAATCCGCAAGCGGCGGCGTCTTCGTCATCGCCCGCGGCTTCTGAAACCAGT
>DATEHB010000050.1:0-5222 GCA_035279805.1 Candidatus Acidiferrales bacterium | reverse complement strand
ATTTGTCGATTGGCGTCACGCCACGGAACGGTACTGAAAAGCGCGCCAACGCGCAAGCGTCACTGGCGGCCATACAGCGAAATTTGCCGGGAAATTTCCTGGCCGCGGGCCGGTCGCGCTTACGCGTACGATTTTAGTTTTATGTCAAACGGGAACGCTGAAGAACATCTGCGGTTCGGGCACATCGCCGGCCCGCCGCTGTAGCTCACGTCCCGCCCGCGTCATTTGCGGGCTGACGTGAGGTCTTTCCTGCAAACCAGCGCTTTTCTAATCGGTACAGCAAATTATTAGAAATGCCTGTAAGTTACACAAAACACAGAACAGCGTCACCTTCTAATCGGTACAAATTAGCACTTTCGTGTAGCTGGCCGTCCCAGGAAAAGCAACCGGTGATGATGCGATGGCAACTCGCGAAACGCAAAGCTCGGAGTATACTCGGGCGCCATTCTGTGACGGCGAGTTTGCGATTTTTTTTGGAGGCGAAATGTCGAAGAGGATTCCGGTGGCGATGGTGACGCTGGCAGCGATCGCGGTGGCTGCAATTCTGGCGTGTTCGGGTGCGCGAATGGCGCTGGCGCAGGGCGGCGCGCAAGATGCGCAGTTCGATGTGGTGATTCGTGGCGGGCACATTATTGATGGCACGGGCTCGCCGTGGTATGCGAGCGACATCGGGATACGCGACGGGAGAATCGCGGCGATTGGGAATTTGTCGCGCGCGCACGCGAAGCAAGAAATTGACGCCGCGGGGAGAGTGGTCGCGCCGGGATTCATCGACATGCTGGGGCAGTCGGAAATTACGATGCTCGCGAACGCGCATCTTCCGTCGAAAATATTTCAAGGGATCACGACGGAAATCACAGGCGAAGGGGATTCCGTGGCGCCGCAGACCGACGCGACGCTGGCGGACGCTCACGCGGAGTTCACGCACTACGGAATCACGCCCGACTGGCGAACGTTCACGCAATATTTCGCGCGGCTGCAGAAGCAGGGAATGGGAATCAACCTGGGAACGTATGTGGGCGCGACGCAAGTTCGGCGCGTTGTGATTGGCGATGCGGATCAGAAGCCGACACCCGAGCAACTTGAAAAGATGAAAGACTTGGTGGCGGAGGCGATGCGCGAAGGGGCGATGGGAGTGTCGAGCGCGCTGCAATATCCTCCCGCGCCGTATGCTTCGACAGAGGAATTGATTGCGCTGGCGGGTGTCAGCGCCCAATACGGGGGAATTTACGCGACGCACATGCGAAACGAAGGCGACGGCGAAATGGCGGCGCTGGCGGAGACGGCCCGAATCGCGCGCGAGGCGCACACTTCCGTGGAGATATGGCATTTGAAAACGGCTGGAAAGCCGAATTGGGGAAAGATGCCGCAGGTGGTGGCGTTCATCGACAGAGCGAGAAGCGAAGGACTGGACATTACCGCGGATACGTATGCGTACACGGCGTGGTTCAATAGCTTTTCGGCGTTTATTCCGCCGTGGGCGCACGATGGCGGCGACGCGAAACTGATCGAGCGGCTCAAGGATCCGGCAACGCGCGCGCGCATTCGAAAAGATATGGAGACGCCAACAACGACGTGGGACAACGAGTGGCAGGAAGTCGCGGGACCGGAGGGAATTCTGGTGGACGTGGTGCAGAATCCGGAGCTTATGAACCTGCAGGGCAAAACGATCGCGGATATCGCGAAAATGTGGCATGAAGACGCGATTGACACGATTTGCGATTTATTGATTAAGGACGGAGCGTTCACGGAAGTGGCTGTGTTTGCGATGAGCGAGCCGGATGTGGAGCTGGGAGTGAAGCAACCGTGGATGTCGTTTGACAACGATTCGTCGGGCACCGCGACGACGGGGATTCTTGCGAAGGAGCATCCGCATCCGCGCGCTTATGGGACTTTTCCGAGGATTCTTCACAAGTTTGTTCACGAGGAACATTTGTTAACGCTGCCGGAGGCGATTCGCAAAATGTCGGCGTTGCCGGCGCAGCGAATGAAACTGAAAGATCGAGGAGTGCTGAAGCAGGGATTGTGGGCGGACGTGGTGATTTTCGATCCCGCAAAAGTACATGATGTGGCGACGTACGAGAATCCGAATCAACTGTCCGTGGGAATGGATTACGTGCTCGTCAACGGAGTGCCGGTGATCGCCGATGGAAAAATGACGAACGCGCTGCCCGGGAGAGTTCTCTACGGACCGGGTTACGCCGGAGGGAAACAAAGCGTAGAATCAGAGCGAGGTAACCGGCCATGAGAAGGTCAAAGAATTTGGTGACGACTGCCGTGAGAGTCCCGCATTTTGTTTGTATTTTGCTTTTGCTGGTTGTTGCATCGCCGTCTGCGACTCCGGCAGCGCGGAATTCCCCCAAACGCGCGCAGGCGGAATCATATGGCCGGGTGAGCTTTCCAATCTCGTGCGCGCCTGCAGTGCAATCCACATTTAATAAGGGAGTGGCGTTGCTGCATTCGTTTCAGTATGAAGCGGCGCAGCAGACATTCACGGAAGTGGCGCAGCAGGATCCGAAGTGCGCGATGGCGTACTGGGGCAAGGCAATGGCGTTGTACCACCAGTTGTGGGACTGGCCGGGCGCGGACACGCTGAAGGAAGGACTGGAAGATGCGCGACAGGCGCAGAAACTGCGAGCCGGGACGGACCGCGAACGAATGTACATCGTGGCGGCGGGAGTATTTTTTCAGAGTAATGCGTCGATGAGCCACGCGACGCGCGTGAAGGCGTATTCGGATTGGATGGGACGGGTTTTTACGAAGTATCCCGATGACGTGAATGCGGGTGCGTTTTATGCGCTCTCGCTAATTACAGTGCAAGGGAAAAAAGCGGATGAGCTGGCGAATCGAAAGCAGGCGATTGATATTTTGAACAAGCTGTTCGCGCAAGCGCCCAACAATCCTGGCGTGGCGCATTATTTGATTCACGCGACGGATACGCCGGAGCTGGCGTCGCAGGGATTGGAAGCGGCGCGTCGTTACGCGAAGATCGCGCCGGATTCGTCGCACGCGCTGCACATGCCTTCGCATATTTTTGTGCGGCTGGGATTGTGGAAGGAAGCCATTCAATCGAATTTGGCCGCTGCAGCAGCCGCCGTGACCGCGACGCAAGCCGGGCAGGCAGATTCGAGTTACCAATTCCACGCAATGGATTTTTTGGATTATGTATATTTGCAAAGCGGACAGACGGCGAAGGCGCGAGAACTGGTCAACGAGCTGAAGAGTGTGGCGGGAGCCAGCGCGGACGACATCGCGGACAATCAAGCGAACTTCGCGGCGCGGAACGCATTTGAGCTGCACCAGTGGAAGGAAGCCGCGACGCTTGCCGTGCCGGCGGTGAAAGACGGCTGGCAGGACACGACGTATTTCGCGCGAGCAATCGGAGCGGCACGCAGTGGAGACGTTGCTGGCGCGCAGGATAATTTGAAGAAATATAAGGAAGCAAGTGCAGGGCAGAAGGGCAAGGTTTACGGAGTTTCGTCGAGCAGCGCTATTGGTGAGCTGGAAGCCGAAGCGTGGGTTGACTATGGGGAGAAAAAAAACGCGGAGGCGGTTAAGGCAATGCGCACGGCTGTGACGCAAGAAGCAGCCGAGGGCGTGGATTCGCTTTCGACTCCGGCGCGGGAAATGCTGGGCGATATGCTGCTTGAAATGAAAAAGCCTTCGGAAGCTCTCGCGGAATATAAGGCTTCTCTGATCGAGTCGCCGAATCGATTTGATTCGCTGTATGGCGCGGCGCAGGCGGCACAACTGAGCGGAAATGCGGCGACAGCGCGGAAATATTACGCGAAGCTGGTCGAGATCTGCGGCGAGGGCGCGGATCGCCCAGAACTGCAGGAGGCGCGGACGGAGATCGCAAAGAAATAGTGCGGTCGACTCAGAGCGAACGCTTGGGACTGGAAGCCGTCTCGTAGATATTTCCACTGAACTGAGAGGCGGCGCCTCAGGGGTTAAAACCCCTTAATTTACGAGGGTTTTGTCGGCACGGCTGAAGCCGTGCCCTGACGAAACCGGATTTTATGAGAGGCTGTCTCGTAGATATTTCCACCGAACTGGCAGGCCGCGCCCTGACGAAACCCATTTAGGAGATGTCTCTTAGTCGAGAAGCACGACGCTGCAGAAGCAGACCTTCAATTCGCTGGGCAAATCATTTCGAAATGCGATGAAGATATTGCGCGACGTTGCGCTGGGTCGCCGGAAGGAGGCAATTTGTTCGCCATTGCGCTCGATCGCGCCGGGGCTGGTTGGCGATAATCCGCCGGTGCGAATCTCGAACGTATCGCCGGAATACGCAACGTGGTAACGAATGGGCGGAATGGCGGTCTGCCGCCAGATTTCGGCGATGAGACGCTGGTCGTCGCGGATCACGATGGAATCATTTGAAGAGCCGCCCACTTTTCCTGCGTACGCCGAGCCGCCGATGGTCGCGCCTTGAATGTAGAGTGCGAGCGTTTTCCCGGAGTATTCGATGGTGGCGCTCTTGTTGATATTGCCAACGTAACGACCGAATTCGCGATGATATTCGTCCCGAAAAATAAATTCTGCTTTGGCGAGACGAGTGGTTGGGACAATTTGATAGAGAACGAAATTTTGCGCGCGGAGTTGCTTGAGGCCGCTTTCGCGCCACGCATCTTCCGGCGAAAGCGCTGCGCGAGATTGTTCGCTGCGAGGCTGGATCGCCAGGGCCCAATAAATTATGCCGGCGAAAATGGCAACCACTACGGCGACCAAAATGGAAAGGCCGACAATGCCCACGCGCACTCCTTAGCAAGGGTTACGTAATGACTTTTTCCTGTGAATGACCGCAGCCGTTAGTTTTGTGAACGCGATTCCGGGCCGATAACGCCGATCGGCCCCTACAAAAGTCAACAACGAGGGCGGGCCTGAAGGTCGCCCCTACGCAACCTGTGTCGTCTCCGGCGCAGACCCGGCGTTCTTGATCGCCTCGCGAATCGTTGTCGTGCATCCATCACCTACAAACGGGCCGAACGTGATCTTGAGGAATCGTACAAGGAATTGCGCGGAAAGAGATGCGTTCGACTCGCGATGTGCTGAGACTGGCACGGCAGGCCGTTTCGCGGAGGGCGGGCCTGAAGGCCGCCCCTACGTGACCTGTGTCCTCTGGGGCAAAGAGCGCGTCTGCTCAGTCGATGGTCAAGTCGCCGGCGCCGACGTGGGCGTGAAGCGAATACTTACCTGCGGTTGTTTTGTGGAGCGCGGTG
>DATEHB010000049.1:0-4484 GCA_035279805.1 Candidatus Acidiferrales bacterium | reverse complement strand
CATCGGGAGATGCGTGATGCGGAACTGCGCGAGCCCCCACAGGAGAATCGAAAGCAAAAAAAGCAAATCGATGACCGGCGAAACGAGCGGCAACAGAATCTGGAACAGGAAAACGTTGGGCAGAGTGATCCAGCCAAGCGTGCCGTAGCGCGGCCGTCCAATGGCGTCGCGATGTTTCCAGACGGCTTGCAGAGTGCCAAACGTCCAGCGGAAGCGCTGGCGAATCAGAGTCTCGACAGTGTCCGGCACTTCCGTGTGGCCGATGGCGTCTTCGTCGTAGAGGATTTTCCATCCATGGCGGCGAATCGTGAGCGTGAGGTCGGTATCTTCCGCCACCGTGTCCCCCGCGAAGCCTCCGCAGGCGCGCATTGCTTCGGCACGCCACGCTCCCACGGCGCCGGGAACCACGGGAATGCAATTCAGCAGATCGAAGGCGCGTTTTTCCAGGTTCTGGCTGGTGATGTATTCGAGCGCCTGCCAGCGCGTGAGCCAGCGATTGCGGTTCATCACTTTGACGTTTCCGGCGACGGCGCCGACGCGCGGATCCGCAAAATGGCGAACGAGTCGCGGAACCGCGTCAGGGTCAACGATCGTGTCGGCGTCGATCGTGACGATGACTTCGCCCGCAGCTTCCGAGAGAGCATGATTCAGAGCCGCGGATTTTCCGTAATTGGCCTGGCGAATCAGGCGCACGCGCGCGTCGCGGCCGAAGGATTCGAGAACGCGTTCGCTGGTGTGGTCGGTCGAGCCGTCGTCAATCACGATGATTTCCAGTTTCTGATAGCGCGAAGCTAGCGCGGAACCCACCGTGTCCGCAATCACAACCTCTTCGTTGTAGGCGGGAATCAGCACGGTGACGACGGGCTGATACTCGGGATGATTTTCGGGCGCGGCGCGAAGCTTTTCAGCCAGTGCGAGCAGTCCGATAAATAATGCGCGCCCGCTCACCAGCGCAATTCCCGCGACGAAAATGAAAGCGATGGACAGGCGGAGCCAGTGAAACAGGTTGAAAATAAATGAGTCAGCTTTCGCGAAGAGTTTTTCTTCGTCACTCAGAGGCGGCATCACTTGCGCGCGCGTCTGATGCAGAAGCTGCGAGACGGTGACGAACGAGTAGCCGTGTGCCTTGAGCTGGTCGATGATTTGCGGAAGCGCCGCAACGGTGTGGCTGCGGTCGCCGCCGCCGTCGTGCATGATGATGATGTTGCCCGGTATTTTTTCAACTTGATCGACGACGCGCTGAACAATCGTCGCGGTTGGTGGCGGAGGCACGCCGCCCTCTTCACCCCAGTCGTGCGGGTCAATGTGGCCCGCGACAAGCAGGTAACCCATCGATTGCGGTATCGGAAGGTTGGCGACTTCGTCCGCTGTTTCCGGTTCTTCGTCGATGCCATAGGGCGGGCGGAAGAGCAGAGTCTTAACGCCAAGGTCGCTTTCCAGGAGCCGTTGAGTCAGATTCACCTCGAATTCGATTTGCGTCTTGGAGGCAAGGTCGAAATCGGGGTGCGTGTAGGTATGGTTGCCGATTTCGTCGCCAGCGGCAAATTCCTGGCGCACGATACTCGGATATTTATCGACTTCAACGCCGATGACAAAAAAAGTGGCGGGAACGTGCTCCCGCTTGAGAACCTTTAAAATGTCCGTCGTCCAGGGAGAGTCCGGGCCATCATCAAACGTGAGCGCCAGTTGTTTTTTGTCTCCGCCGCCCATGCGTTCGATGCGCCAGGACAAGGGATACTTCGTCAGGCGCTCATCGGTGAAGGTATCGGTCGCGGGATCGTAATGAAAAGTGCGCTGGCCGCTCTCGGGCGTCGCGGTAATGCGCCAGAGATCGCCTTCGCCTTCGAGAATCAAATCGTAGCCCGGCGGAATGGCTTGCAGTTGCGCGCGCATCTGATCGCTGGGATCGGTGGCATCCCAAATATCCCAGATCGATGGATCTTCGGTGCCGAAACGCCAGAGCGCAGTGCCGCGAAGGCCCGCGCGTTCGGCGGCGCGCAGTTCGTTATACGCGGTAAGCGCGTCGAGCATCCACACGTTGTGGACGTTGTTGTTTTCGTCTTCGTAATTATAGAAAGGGCTGACGGAAGCGGAATCAAACTGAATTGTGGCGTCGGATTCCTTTGCGCGCACGCAAGCGGATTGGAAAGACAGGGCGTCCGCGACAGGATGCGGGACGGCTTTTGTCGGCGAGGCCCAGTCGTACGCGTAGTTGGCGATGCCCATGACGATTTTCTGCGGCGGCACCATTTTGACGATTGCTTTAAGGTTCTTGATATACCAATCCTGCGCGACGATGGGTCCGGCGGCCGATTGGGGCCAGTGGAAATCGTAGTTCATCAGAATGATGGCGTCGGAGCCGGCGCCGAGGGCCTTGTAGTCATAGGCCCAGTCAGCAGCGGGAAGGCCGACCATTAATTTCAAGTTGGCCGCATGAAGGGCGACGCCGAGTTCGCGGATGAATTCGACGAAGTTTTTCTGGCTCGTGTCGGGGACTTCCTCGAAGTCCACGGCAATGCCGATGTCCTTGTGCGACTGCGCGTATTGAACGAGCGACGATTCCAGGCGCTGGCGCGAGTTCGGATTTGCCAGCATGGCCGCCATGGGCTGCACTTGCCAGACGTTGCCATCGTAATTATTCAAGAGCGGCATCATGGGCAGCTCGACGTTTATAGTCTTCAGCCACGCATCGAGCTTGGAATCTTTGTCGACGGCCAGATTGCCGTCTGCGGTGAAGGCGTGCAGTTCCTCGGCGATCAGCAAGTCGATATCGTGATAGTGAAGCTGGAGGGAGGCGAGGCTGTCCGAATCCCAATTGACGTAGAATGCCGCACGCAGAGGCTCGTAGTGCTCGGGAATATTACCCAGAGCGGCGACTTTGCCGCTCCGCCCGGACCGGTAATTCGTTCGCTTCAGTCTTGCGCTGGTGCGGCGCGGCGGAACGGGCCGGTACGCCTGTCCACGCTGCGGAAGAAGCAGTTCGGGCAGGTTCGGGCGGCGCACGATGTTGAAGAAAAATACGACAACGATCAGCGTGAAGAAAACGCCCGAAATTTCCAGAATGCGCCGCGTCCGGCGCCATCGGCGGCGCTCTTCGTCATAGAATATGGGATTGCGTTTCACCATGCCGTCATTCCAAGCTAGCTGCCCGCGGAAAGACTGTCAATGACCGCTTCTATTAAGATGCGCGCGCACGTAACAGCCGCTGTATTGGCGGCGTTCGCGCTGCGGCTCTATTTTGTATGGAGATTCCCGTTCTATGACGCTGGTGACACGCCGATTTACCAGCAATTGGCGCATAACTGGCTGCGGCATGGAGTTTACGGGCTGGAGATTTCCGGGCGCTTGACGCCCGTCGACATTCGCGCGCCCGGTTATCCGGCATTTCTCGCGGCGATCTCGATATTCTTCGGCGAGAGTTCGCGCGCCGTGATGATGGCGCAGGCGGTGGTGGGCGTGCTGAGTTGCGTGCTGGTCGCGGCGATGGCGGCGGTGCTCGCGCCGAAGGAATCGCGGGGGCGCGTCGCGCTGGCGGCGCTGTGGCTGGCGGCTCTATGCCCGTTTACGGCGAACTACACAGCGGTGGTCCTGACGGAAACGCTGACAATATTTCTGAGCGCGCTGGCGTTGCTGGCGCTGATGGAGGCGTTGCGCGGATCGCGCCACGTTAAAGAATCCGTTGGGCACACAGGATTTTCGTCCAAAATGCCCTGGCTCATGGGAGGGGTTGTTGTCGGTTTCGGAACGCTCGTGCGGCCCGAAACTCCGCTGATTCTGGCCGCGGCTGGGGCTGTGCTGCTGGCGCTGTGGTGGCGGCCGAAAAACTGGCCGCGGCTTTTGCGAACGGGACTGCTGTTGGCCGCCGGCCTGATTTTGCCATTGCTGCCGTGGGCGGCGCGGAACTGGCGCGTGCTGGGTACGGTGCAATTTCTCGCGCCACGATACAGCGAGTTGCCCGGCGAGTTCACGCCGCACGGATTTGATGCGTGGACAGGCACGTGGCTGTGGCGTTTCAGGGATGTGTATCTGGTCTCGTGGAATTTGGACGGCGCGGAAATTCCTATTGAGAGTGTATCCGCTTCGGCGTTTGATTCAGCCAGTGAGCGAGAGCGGGTGGCTACGCTGCTGGCCGCGTATAACGAGACGACTGACATGACCCTTGACATCGACCGCGGATTCGCGGAAATTGCGCGCGAACGGACGGCGCGGCATCCCATGCGGACTTATTTTACCGTTCCGTTGTTGAGATGTTTTTCGATGTGGTTTACGCCTCGCGTCGAAATGCTGCCGCTTTCCGGCCACCTGTGGCCAGTCGGGTACTGGTGGGAGGATAGCGAATCGCAATATTGCATTTCGCTCGCGCTTTTTTTGCTGGGCGTTGCCTACGGAGTGATGGCGCTGGGCGGCGCGTGGCGCACGCGAGCAGATCCCGCCGCGCTTTTCCTGGTGGCGTACATCGTGATTCGCACGGCGTTCCTGACCAC
>DATEHB010000048.1:0-4864 GCA_035279805.1 Candidatus Acidiferrales bacterium | reverse complement strand
CTCAGGATGACAAACAAAAAGGCAAAACGCTCCGAGGATGACAGCAAAAGCAAGCAGCAACCCACCCTTTGCTGAGAAGCGCAAAGGATGGGGCACCCGCAAAGGCTAACCCACACCCAAGACGAGGCGGGTCAATGCGGGCGCTGGATGGGTTCCGGCCTGACAAAGAAGCCCATGCTTTCCGGCGGCGGCAATTCGCCCAAGCGTGAATAATTGTCCTTCAATGCCTCGACCGCGTTGATTTTTTCTTGCACTTTATTCGCCATCGCGTCGTAGCGTATGGTCACGTTGCCGAGCCAGAATTCGCGATTCTCCGCGCGCCAGCGCTTCGCATAATCGTCGCGAAGGCTGGTCATTTCCTCGCGCAAATCCTGCAAATCGCCGTTCATGGCGCTCAACACGCCGAGATCATGCTCGACTCGGCGTCTGTCGCCCATATTCATGAACGCGTCCCAGTAACTCTGGCTCATCTCCGTGGTGTATTCGAGTTTCATTCCCAGCGCGTCCAGCCGGTGAGCGGCGAAAATCAAATCGTCGAGGGTCTCCGCATTGTCGCGAGCCTTCGAACGATTCGCGAGGAGCGACTGCCACGCCTGCTCCGCGTTCACGCGGACGTCATGCGTCACCGGCGCGGCTCTTTCGGCGTAATCGGCGCCCGCCTGCGAAAACGGATCGACCCAGAAAGATGAAGTATAGGTTCCATTGAGCTTCACTCCGTCGAGAAGCGTGTTCGTCGCTGCCAGCTTATCGAGGACGCTCTCAAATAAGTGGTCCATGTTGCGGTAGAAGGCCCAATCGTAGCTGTCGCGGAATTGTTCGATGGACGACTCTCCCGGCTGCCAGGCGCACGCCGCGCCGAACACAAATCCCGGCCAATCCATTCCGCCGAGCGCTTCGCCCCAATCCTTCCACTCCGTATTCAACATTCCCAGCGCGCCGAATTTCTGGCCGTCGCGCGTCAAATTGCGAATGTTCAAATACGCGCCGTTGAAGTCCGGATACACGCGCCGCCAATTGCTGACGCCCGGAGAAACAAAAAGCGGCAGTCCCGCGTCGCGAAACGGCTGAAGCCGCGCGTCATACGAATCGGCGTTGCCGTAGGTCCACACGACGGCGATGATGTCTTTTGGCAAAGTCGGCAACAGTTGCGGGAACTTCTCGGCGATGTCCGCCCAGAACATTGTCTGCTTGTGATACGGCTTGAGCATTTCGTCCAATTTCGCGATGTGGTCCAGATAGACCTGCCCCAGCCCTTTTTCCGCGATCAGTTCCTTCGTTTGACCCTGGCCAAGCTCGAAGGTTTCATCCGCGCCAATATGAAAAAACGGGCCGCTGAAAATTGGAGCCATCGCGGCAATCATTTTTCCCAGCAAGTCGTAGCTTCCCGGCTGGGTTGGAGTCAGGACAGAGCCGTGGGGCACTTCGGCGAGCTGGCTGTAAACGTCGTAGCGCAGCACATTGTGAAGATGGCCGTACGTTTCCAGTTCAGGGACAATCGTCACATAATATTTTTGCGCGTAAGAAACAAGCGCACGAATTTCATCCGGCGTCAACGCATCCGGCGGCGCAAAAATCTCGTGGCCCGGCACCGTAAACACATCCTCCATGTAGAGTGCGTACATATTTATTTTGAAGCCTGCCAACACGCGAATCTGATTCTCCATAAATTTCAGGGTGGGAATCGGACCACGGCTGATGTCCACGCTCACGCCGCGCCACTTCATTGCCGGCCAGTCGCGAATCGCAATCGCGGGACAGTTCAATTCCCTGTTTTCGGTTCGCTTGCCGCTATTCGTGTCGCGCATCTGTTGCGGCCGCAAAAGCTGCCTTAGCGTTTGCACTCCGTTAAACGCGCCCTCAGCGCTGGCGCCGCCGACGAGAATCCGGTGCGCGTCCGCCGAAATCGCGTAGCCGTGCTCGTCGAATCCTTGCGCCATTTGCAAGTCCTGCTTCTCCAAGGCATCGCGCAATCTTGGGTCCGGGAGCTTGGCGTTTCTGGCCGCGATGCCGATGTAAATCATGTCGGACGAGCCCGGCATTTCGCGCGCCGCGGAAATCTTCAACTTGTATCCCGTCCACTGCTCGATTTCATCTTCGAGCATCTGCGCGCCCTGAAAACTGGCGCCACCGATCCCGTTGCCCACCACGATTCGTGTGCGCCGCGTCAGCACAAACGGCCCGCCTGCCGTTGTTTTCAACTCGCGAGGCTGCGGAATTAAATTCAAGTCTGTTCCGGACGTTTGCGCCGCGACCTGCGTTTGCGTTGCGGTTTGCGTTTGACGCGCCTCGTGCGCCCGCGCATTCGCATTCGGCGCGCTCTTCCCCGGCGCGACACAAATCGCGCAGACAAAAATCGCCACACCGCAAATCCCCGCCAGATGCCGGCTCATGATTTCTCCTCGTACGAAACTGCGTAGTATATCTGCGCCGCGCTGCGCCGTGTACAAGTTCATTCTACTTTTTCAATGTGGCGAAGTTTCACCGCTTCGTGCGCTATAATCGCGCGCCATAACGCCGTCAGCCCAGGAGAAACGCCATGACCAAACTGCATCCGCGAATTCTTTGCGCGCTGTGCGCGCTGATTCTGCTGCCCGCAACGATTGCCGCCCAGACGCAACCTGCTTCCGCGCCGTCGGCGGCATCCTCCACCATGCCGACTTCCGTTCCGTCGATCAAGCAGGCGCTCGACATGAAAAGCGTCTCCGATCCGCAGATTTCTCCCGACGGCCGCTACGTCGCGTATCTTGTGACGCACACGGACTGGGACGAAAACGCATTCGTGCGCCAAATCTGGATCAGCGCTGTCGCGACGGGGGAAAGTCATCAGCTGACGGAGGGGAAAAAGTCGAGCACCGATCCGCGGTGGTCGCCGGACGGAAAGTGGATCGCGTTTCTTTCGGATCGCGCGTCGTCGATTCCCGATGCGAAAAAAGACATGACGCAGCTTTATCTGATTTCGCCGACCGGCGGCGAAGCGCGACAAGTCACGAACGTGGAAACGGGCGTGCGCGATTTCGACTGGGCGCCGGACGGAGAGCGCATCGCGTTTTCCGCATCCGATCCCGAATCGGCGGAACACAAGGCGCGCAAGAAAAAATACGGCGACTTCCAAATCGTCGACGGCGATTACACGATGACGCATCTCTGGGTTATCGATGTTCCTGCCGCCGCAGACTCCGCGCTGCCGAAAGCGGAGCGTCTCACTTCCGGCGATGATTTCACGGTTGGGAGTTTTCGGTGGTCGCCTGACGGGTCGCAGATCGCGTTTGACGCGGCCCGCGATCCCGCGCTGGCTGACGGCGGCACGCGCGACGTTTATTTTTTGCGCGTCGCGGATAAGTCGGTGAAGAAACTCGGAACTCCGGGGCCGAACGAAAATCCCGTGTGGTCGCCCAACGGAACGCAAATCGCGTACAACAGCTCAAACGGCGAACAGTATTTCTTCTTCAGCAATTCCGCGATTGACGTGGTCGCGGCGGGAGGCGGCACGCCGAAAATCCTCACTTCGAAATTCGATGAAGACCCGCGCTTGCTGGAATGGTCGCCGGAAGGAATTTATTTCGAGGCGGAGCAGCGCACGTACAATCATTTATTTCGACTCGATCCGCAAAGTGAAGGCGTCACACGCGTCACGAGTTCCGACAAAATCGCCGCATCCAGCTTCACGTTCACGCACGACTTTCACAACGTTGCGTTCCTGCAAGCGGCGGACAACGAATTCCCGGAAATTTATTTTTCCGCGATCGAGCGCTTCGCGGCGACAAAACTCACGGACATCTCCGCGCAGTACGCGAGTTTCCATCTGGGCACACGCGAAGTGATCGAATGGAAATCCGGCGACGGCACGCCCGTCGAAGGCATTCTGATGAAGCCCGCGAATTTCGATCCTTCGAAGAAATATCCGCTGCTGGTGGAAATTCACGGAGGCCCGACGGGCACGAGCCGCGCGACGCGTTCGCCGGACCGTTACTATCCGATTGAACTTTTCGCCGCCCGGGGCGCCGTGATTCTCGAACCCAACTATCGCGGTTCGGCGGGCTACGGCGCGAAATTTCGCGCGCTCAACGTTCGGAATCTCGGCGTGGGCGATTACGCCGACGTGATTTCGGGCGTCGATTACCTGATCTCGCGGGGCTTCGTTGACGCGCAACGCGTCGGCTCGATGGGCTGGAGCGAGGGCGGCTATATTTCCGCGTTCATTACAACTTTCAGCGACCGCTTTCGGGCCGTCTCGGTGGGCGCGGGAATTTCCGACTGGATGACGTATTACGTCAACACGGACATCACGCCGTTCACGCGCCAGTATTTGCACGCCACGCCCTGGAGCGATCCGGAAATTTACCGCAAGACTTCGCCCATCACTTACATCAACCACGCGCACACGCCTACGCTGATTCAGCAGGGCAGCAAAGACGCGCGCGTTCCCGTCCCCGATTCTTTCGAGCTTTATCGCGGGCTGAAGGATCGCGGCGTGCCTGTGAAACTTGTTTTCTACGAGGGCTTCGGCCATCCCATTACCAAGCCGAAGGAGCTGCGCGCCGTCACGCAGGAGAACTGGAACTGGTTTGCACATTACATCTGGGGCGACCCGTTGCCGTCCGATTTGAAGTGAGGGTGGCACCCGCCGATTCGGATTCCCACCCTTTGCAGAAAGCGCAAAGGATGGGCACACGCAGAAGTGGATGAGATGTAAGGGTGAATTTGGTTATGTAGGGGGCGACCCTTGGGTCGCCCCGGCGAGGCAAGCCTCGCCCCTACGAACTGCCCTTGCCTTTGCACAAGACGCAAAGGATGGAGACCGCAAAGGGCGGAGGCTTTTCAAGAGCGAGCAGCACCCTACGAAAGGCACCGGCAAGATGAGACG
>DATEHB010000047.1:0-21560 GCA_035279805.1 Candidatus Acidiferrales bacterium | reverse complement strand
GGCAAAATCATCGGACGCTTCGAGGTCTTCTTGTTGAGGAAACGCTTCAAATCCGTGCGAATTTTTTCCTTGATGACGCTCCAGTCCGTTTTTTCCTCGGAGTTCGATTGCTCGACGGTCTTGACGATGACTTCGCGTGCGAGCGCCATCAGTTCCTGACCATCGTCGGACGGCAGAAAACCGCGGCTCACGATTTCCGGAGAAGTTTCCATTCGCCCGCTGTGCTTGTTGATGGCGATGATCGGTACCACGACGCCGTCTTCGGCCAAATGACGACGGTCGCGGATCACGAATTCTTCCAGCTCCTCAAGCGAGCCGGAATCGACGCAGACGCGCCCAACGGTAACAGGCTCGCGCCGGAACGCGCCGCCGTCCGCGGTGAATTCAATCGGCTGCCCGGACTCGACCATGATGATTTGGCCGGATACGGAACCGACCTGATGCGCCAATGCTGCATGCTGAAAGAGTTGCCGGTACTCGCCGTGAATGGGCACGAAATACCTCGGCCGCACCAGATTCAGCAGAAGCTTCATTTCTTCCTGACTGCCGTGGCCGGAGACGTGTATCGGCGCGGAGCGTCCGCTCTCGTAATAAACGAGGACACGCCTTCGAAATAGATGGTCGATCATCCGCGAAATCGCTTTTTCGTTTCCCGGAATGATGCGCGCGGAAACGATGACGGTATCGTTCTCCTCGATGGCCATCAAGCGATGATTGTCGACGGCGATGCGCGACAACGCCGACATCGGTTCCGCCTGGCTTCCCGAAGCGAGTACGACGATTTTTTTCGGGTCGAACGATTTGATGTCCTGCGGGCGCACGACCGAGCCATCCGGGATGCTCAGCTTTTTCATCGAGTGGGCGATTTCAACATTGTCCACCATGCTGCGGCCGATGAAGCCGACTTTGCGGCCCTGTTCCGTCGCGACGTCGATCACCTGCTGGATGCGATGCACGGAGCTCGAAAAGCACGAAAGGATGACGCGTTGCGGCGCCGCGCGGAAAAGTTCTTCGAGGCGCGGACGCACGGCGCGTTCCGAAGGCGTGTAACCCGGCCGCTCGGCATTCGTCGAATCGGCGAAAAGCGCGAGCACGCCTTCCTGGCCATAGCGCGCGAAGCGATGCAGATCGAAGGGAATGTTGTCGACGGGCGTGGGATCAATCTTGAAATCGCCAGTGTGCAGCACAATTCCGATGGGCGTGCGAATCGCGAGCGCCACGCAATCGATCGTACTATGCGTCACCTGAACGAATTCCACCTGGAACGGCCCCAGCGATACCGTGACGCCCGGCGCGATCTCATGCAATTCGGCTGACTCGAGCAGCCCGTGCTCTTCGAGTTTCTTGCGGACCAGCGCCAGCGTAAAGCGCGTCCCGTAAATCGGGCACTTCAATTCCGGCAGCAGATACGGCACCGCGCCAATGTGATCTTCGTGGGCGTGCGTCAAAATCAGCGCGCGCAGCCCGGCGCGATTCTGTTTCAGGTAGGAAATGTCCGGAATGACGACGTCGACGCCGAGCAATTCCGTTTCGGGGAACATCAGGCCCGCGTCGATGGCGAGAATGTCCTCGCCGTAGCGGAGGGCCATCATGTTCATGCCAAATTCGCCCAGCCCGCCGAGCGGGATCATCCACAGGGAAGTTTTACTCAAGTGCGGTTTTCAAGCTCCTTTGCGTGAAGTGCAATCGTACCACAGCGCGACGCTTGCCGGCTTATGCCAGGAATCAAGTAAAGGAATGTATTTACTCGAAGCGCAGGGCTTCGATCGGGTCGAGCTGCGACGCTTTTTGCGCCGGGTAATAGCCGAAGAAAAGTCCCACGAAGACGGCGAACGCCGCAGCGATCACAATCGCAGACGGCGGAATCTGCATCGTCCATTCGAGTGTTGTTGCCAGCAAATGCGAGGCAAACAGGCCGACAAAAACGCCCGCGATTCCACCCAATAAGCTGACGATCATGGCTTCGATCAGGAACTGCATTTGAATGTCGCGCTCGGTGGCTCCCACGGCCATGCGCACGCCGATCTCGCGCGTCCGTTCTGTCACGGAGACGAGCATGATATTCATGATGCCGATGCCGCCGACCAGCAAAGCCACCGAAGCGATACTCGCCAGCATCAATGTGAATGTGTTGCTCGCCTCCTCCTGGGCCTCCAAAAATTGCGTGGGCGTTCGAATGTTGAAATCATCCGCCTCGTTGGGACGCAAATGGTGCCGCTGGCGTAGCAGACGCGAAGCCAGGTCCTGGGCTGGGCCGATTGCTTCAGGACTGACTGCCGAGCAGAAAATATCGTCGAGCCACGGCTGGCCTGTCAGCTTGCGTTGCGCTGTAGTATACGGCATCGAAAGCGTGTCGTCCTGATCCCATCCGTAAGGCGTTACGCCTTTCGTCGCGAGCACGCCTATGACTTTGAAGGGCAAGCCTCCAATTTGAACGTTCTTGCCGACCGGATCCTCGCCGGGACGGAAAAGCTGGTCAACCACGGTCCGGCCTAGGATCGCCACCTGCGCCAGCGTGGCGACGTCCCGCTCAGTGAAATTTGTTCCTGACTCTATGGGCCAATTGCGAATTTCGAGAAAATTGGTTCCGGTGCCGCGAAAATGCGTGGACCAATTCTTGTTGCCGTAGATCACCTGCACGTGGCCGTCGGAATTGGGCGAGCAGGCTTTCAGCAGAGGAATCTCCGCGGGCAGAGCGAGAGCGTCCCCGTTCGTCAGCGTCTTGGTATTGTCGTTGCCTGTGCGTCTGCCGTTCACGCTGCGTCCACCCGCTTCCACCCACACCATGTTGTCGCCCAGCGCGGAAATCTGATCGCGAATCTGTTGCGAGCTGCCCTCGCCGATGGCCACCGTGCAAATCACCGCTCCAATACCGATGGCGATGCCGAGCATCGTCAGCGCGCTGCGCATTTTATTGCGCGCCAGCACGCGCACGGTGATGTGCATCAGGTCGGTCAATCGTGTGCTGGGGTGCACGCTCTGCGTGTCAGGTTTCCTTGAACGCAATGTCAAAATCCCTCGAGTTGCGCGAAGTTTATTCGAACCGTAACGCTTCGATCGGATCGAGCCGCGAAGCCTTCTGCGCCGGATAATAGCCGAAAAAGAGCCCCATAAAGAGCGCGAACGCCGCGGCCACCACAATCGCCAGCAGCGGAATCTGCATCGTCCAGTGAAGCGTCGACGCCAGCACGCGGGACGCGAAGATCCCGAAGAAGACGCCCAACACTCCTCCCAGCAGGCTCACAATGATCGCTTCGATCAGGAACTGCATTTGAATGTCGCCTTCGGTGGCGCCCACGGCCATGCGCACGCCGATCTCGCGCGTCCGTTCCGTCACGGAGACGAGCATGATGTTCATGATCCCGATACCGCCCACGAGCAGCGCGACGGAAGCGATGCTCGCCAGCATCAATGTAAACGTGTTGCTCGCTTGCTCCTGCGCTTCGAGGAATTGTGTGGGCGTCCGAATGTTGAAGTCATCCGGCTCTTTCGGACGCAAATGATGTCGCTGCCGCATCAGCCGCGAAATCTGCTCCTGGGCGGGATCGATCGCCTCGGGCGAAACAGCGGAGCAGAAAACATCATCCAACCACTCGTGGCCCGACACTTTGTGTTGTGCCGTTGTGTACGGCATCATCATCGTGTCGTCCTGATCGCGTCCAAATCCCGACGCGCCCTTGCTCGAAAGAATTCCAATGACCTGGAAGGGAAGTCCGCCGACGCGAATCGTCCTGCCGATGGGGTCAGCTCCGTTGAAAAGCGTATCCGCCACGGTTTTCCCCAGAACTGTGACCTGCGCGCGCGACACCACATCCTGTTCGGTAAACGGCGTGCCTTCCACGACTGGCCAATTACGAATGGTCAAAAAACTCGGCGCGACACCGCGATACTGCGTCGACCAGTTTTGATTCCCGTAAATCACCTGCACGTGGCCGTCGATATTCGGCGAGCACGCTTTAATCAGCGGAGTCGACTCGGGAATCGCATCCGAATCGCTATCGACCAGCGTTTTCGTGTCGTCGTTTCCCGTGTGCGCTCCGTTGACGGTGCGCCCTCCAGCTTCCACCCACACCATATTGTCGCCCAGCGACGAAATCTGGTCGCGAATCTGCTGCGAGCCTCCCTCGCCGATCGCGACCGTGCAAATCACCGCGCCAATGCCGATCGTGATGCCGAGCATCGTCAATCCGGTGCGCATTTTATTACGTCCCAGCACGCGCAGCGTGATGCCCGCCAGATCGGCGAACGAAGTGGTGTATGCGGAATCCTTTGACGCCAACGGTTCAACCTCTGGGAAGTTAGACGCGCGGCGTTGCCCGGCGGTTTTCAGAATTTACCTGCGACTATGCCCCAGGACCCTGCTTTGCTCTCTTGTAGGGACCGACTAGAGTTGAGCCGCGACGCGCGAAGCGTGTCGTTTTGATTTTGCAGTTTTTGAGCTTCTTTGGATTTCTCTGGCGAATGTGGAATTTCTCTTGTGTTGCTTGGAGGGACTCTTCCGGCGCGCCAGTTCTCGCGGCCGTTCAGTCTCTGTGGCCGGCGAACAACCGCGCAATCGCCACGAGTATCACCGCTCCCACAAATGCGGCCGCCAGGCTCCCGAAAAATCCGAAGAAAACGATGCCCATTTTTGAGAAAATCCATCCGCCGATCAGCGCGCCCACCATACCCAGAATTGTGTCGGCAAAACAACCAAAGCCGCGCCCGCGCGTCACTGTTCCCGTCAGCCAGCCCGCAATCAGCCCGACGAGGATCCACGCGAAGAGCCCGTGATCGTAATAAATGACGCCCATTCTTCCCGGCTGCATATGCCGCGGATTATCTCACAGTACGCCGCCTGAACAGCAAGCCAAAAGCCTTCACTTCCGGCATCTGGCACAGCTGCTAAGCACCTGGGTCGAAGCGGCAACATTTCTCGCATCGCGAAATTTGTTTTACGAACTCACGCGATAATCGCGGTTCCGGGATTGTCCGAAAATTGCACTACAGAATTCGCTGTATATACAAAGGAAGAACCTCTCTGTAGGCTGTCCAACATTCGACAAATCCGCGGGTTTCTTAAGTGCAATGCGCAAGCGAATACTAATCGCCGACGATAATCAACTTGTGAGAAAGTTGCTGCATCTCATGCTCGAGCGCGACGCGGGCTGGGACGTTGACATTGCCTCCGACGGGCGCGAAGCGATACTCAAGGCGCAAGCATTCGAACCTGACGTGGTGATTCTTGATTTCGGAATGCCGGGTATAGATGGCCTACAGACAGCGCGCGAGATCTCCAGAGTTTTACCTTCCGCGTCAATAATCCTGTTCACACTTTATGATTCCCCGGAAATGAGTTTGCAGGCCAAGCAGGCCGGGGTGTCGCGGGTGTTGCCGAAGACGGCGGCGGGGCTGCCATTGATTAAGGCGGTCGAGGAGCTGCTGACGAAATCCGAAATGCCGCGACCGGACGCCACCGCGCCTCTGCCCGAGCCTGATCATAACCTTGCACGTAACCTTGTAAATGACTCCGCCACCGTAATCGCCTCACCTCCCATAGAAAAACATCGGGAAATAACAAATTTCGCGACGATGCAGGACGAAGGAAGCAAGAGCGCAGCCATCAGCGGTAACGGCGACGGTCCCCCAAATAGTTCTACGGAACTTTCCACTGAATCGACGTGAGCGACTTCGTCGCGTGCTTTTTCGTTTAGAAGTGTGGGTTTTCTTCGACGCGGAATCCTCTTACGAGGCACTGCTAGCGAAGCAGAGTATCCACAGCCGCCTCAACGTTGCTAAACGGCTTATCCGGGTCCGGCGCGGGTTGCAACCTTCCCGCGCGATCGATCAGAAAGATCGCCGGGTAGCGCGCGATATCGCGATAGAGACTAGGTACTTCGCCGCTAAGCGTGAGAAGCGGATACGTCACAGGAACCTGCGTCAGATATTTCCGCTGCACGTTGACGCTCTCGTCCGACATCCCTAATACCACAAGGCCCTGATCTTTCCGCTCGCGGTACAAGCCGTCGAGTTTCGGCATTTCCGCGCGACATGGCTCGCACCACGTAGCCCAAATATTGACGAGCACGACTCTGCCTCGGTAATCCGCCAGGCGCTGCGTTTTCCCCTGAATGTCCACGGTATCGAAGGGCGGCGCGGCCACGTCTCGCATGGCCAGGTTGCGAACCTGCTTCGAGCGCGTGATGCCGTCGTGCACGGGCCTCCATGCGAGCCCAAGGGAGAGAATCGCGATCGCCAGACCTATTTTCGCTGATACCGAAAGCACGCTTCTGTGGTGATCTTTTATGGCGAGTGCCGATGTTACGAGAAATGGCACCGCCATCATCAGAGTCGCGGCGGAAAGACGAAACAACCAATCTTTTTCGAGATTCTTGCTGAGTGATGTCAGTATCGAGTACACAAGCGCATACAGAAAAAGCGCAGCCAGCGGCGAAAGAATGCCGGCGAGCAGCACGCGGTATTTCAGCAGTTTGGTCATTAATGGATGTAAACTTTGGAAACGGGGATCAGTATACATGTTCCAAGGCTCGCATAACTGACCTCGGACTATATTCAATGCGGCGGTGCCGCCCCTTCGGCTTTTGAAAGTGCGGATTTCCCTTTGATGCGGAATCCTCTTCTGATTCGGAAAAGGAGACAAGTGCACGGAATCGCCGGAGGAAAACCAAAAATTTGCTTACATACATTTCAAGATAACTGGCGCGCCCGGAGAGATTCGAACTCCCGACCCTCTGCTTCGAAGGCAGATGCTCTATCCAGCTGAGCTACGGGCGCGAAGGAGTAGTCTACCGAAAGTACCCGGTCATCACCAAGGATTGGGATAATCATGGACTTTGCGACGAACTTCATCATACCAGTGTTCCTCTATAGCAAACCCAAGAAAAATGGCGGCTTCGGTTTTTGTAGCGGCCTTTAGGCTGGCGCGTTCAGCGCTTCGAGGGTAGGCAGAACTTGTAGCCCAGAATTTTGTAAACCAATTTTGCCGCGAGAAAATCCGACGCGTGATCTCCCGCCTGCGGTAGCAGCTCGACCACATCCGCCGCAACAATATTCCGCGCTTCCGCCACCGCACGAACGAGCGACGTCACCTGATACCAATCGAGGCCACCGGGCTCGGGCGTTCCCGTCGCAGGCATATACGCGGGATCGAATCCGTCGAGGTCCACGGTCAGGTAAACGTGTTCCGGCAAATCTGCGACGACACGCGGAATCCAACTATCGTTACGTGCACGCGCAATATCCCGCGCCCAGTAAATTTTCGTGCGAAGGTGCGGAATCGCCTCCGCCTCCTCGATCGAAAGCGAACGAATCGCCACTTGCACAGCGGGACACATCTCGAGAACACGGCGCATCGCCGATGCGTGGCTCGCGCGATTCCCTTGATACGCCTCGCGCAAATCCGCGTGGGCATCGATTTGCAGCACAGCGAGATCCGGAAACTTTTTTGCCGCCGCAGACACAAGCGGCGGAGTCACCGAATGCTCGCCGCCCAGCGCAACGGGGAATTTCCCGTCCTTGAGCAGCGCGAGCTCCGTCGTGTGAATTTCCGCCAGCACTTTTTCGAGTGTGCCTTCCGAAGTGTCGATTGCAGGAAGCGTCGCAATTCCGATTTTCGAATACGTTTCGACGCCGAGTTCTTCGTCCCATGTTTCCATGTTGCGACTCGCCGCGATAATCGCTCCCGGACCGTTGCGCGTTCCGTGCTCGTATGTCGTGGTGCGTTCGAGCGGAATCGGAAAAATCACCGCGCGGGATGCGTCGTAGCGCGAATTCTCTTCCGGGATGCCGCCGAAGTTTTCTGGAGTCGCGGGCGTGTAGCTTTTCAGTTCCACCGTCAAACGTCCTCACGAACAGATTTTTTTCTTTTCTCCTGGCGCGCTTTGCGCTATTTATAGCGGCGCGAAATATTTCTTCGCGAATTTAGACAGCAAAGAACGCGTTGGAGGTGATACATTACCTGCGAGGAAGGTGAATGGCAAAGAAAAAGGGAGTGACGGAACGCGTTCTGCATGATCCGATCGCGGATCGCCTGACGCCGACCTATCCGCTCGATCTCTCCAAGGCGCGCACCGTGGACTCTCTTGTCCGCGCGATGGGCCAAACGGCTTTCACCGGACGCCAGATCGGCGATGCCGCCGATGTTCTCGAAGCGATGGCTCTCGACAAGGATTGCTTTGTGGTGCTCACTCTTTCCGGCGCGCTCACCGTCGCAAAAATGGGCCTTGTCTTTTGCGACTTGATCGATTCCGGAATCGTGAAAGCAGTCGTCTCGACGGGAGCGCTGATGGCTCACGGCCTTGTCGAAGCCGCGGGCAAAAGCCATTTCCGCTACGATCCCAAAATGGGTGACAAGGAGCTTTTTTTCGCGGGCTACAATCGCGTTTACGATTCGCTCGAGCCGGAAGTCAATCTCGATTACATCGAGGAAATTGTCGACGCGCTCTTTGAGAAATGGGATCCGCAAGAAACCGTATCCAGCTGGAGGCTGAATCGCCGCATTGGTGAATTTTTAATTCAACATGCCTCCGGACGCGGCATCCTGAAATCCGCCGCCGAAAGAGATGTTCCGGTCTTCGTTCCCGCGTTCAGCGATTCCGAGCTTGGCATCGATTTTGCGCTGCACCTCCGGCAACGCCGGAAGGAAGGACGCCCGGAGCTGCGCTTCGATTCTTTTGCCGACTTCGAACATTTTGCCGAGACCATGCTCGCCACGAGACGCATGGGAATTTTCACTGTGGGCGGCGGCGTTCCGCGCAATTGGTCGCAGCAGTTCGGCGTTTACGCGGAATTGCTCGCGAGGCGTGGCTATGAGGAGATGCCGCTCAAGCGTTACAACTACGGCCTGCGCATCTGCCCCGAGCCTGTGCATTGGGGCGGCCTTTCCGGCAGCACGTATACCGAAGCCGTTTCGTGGGGCAAATTTGTGCCCGCAGATGAAGGCGGACGATTTGCGGAAGTCTTCGAGGACGCGACAGTGGCGCTTCCGCTCATTGTCGGCGCGGTGCTCGAACGCATCGGCTACTTCGATCAGCACGTCGAAAAGAAAAATGGAAAAAAGGAATCCGCCCCCAACCATCATCATCGCACCGTCGTCCACAGCAGCCGCTGATTGAGCACGGAAGGAGGAAAGTCCATGAGTCAAAAAAGCGACAAACGAGGCCCCGATTACAATCAGCTCGAAGAGGGAACGCGGCAATCCAAACCAATTGTGCGCCAGCACGCGCGCGAGATTCAGCCTTACGGCAAGATTGCAAAATTGCCCATCGCTCTCGACGAAAAAGTGTGCGCAACGAGCGCCGAAAATCTAAATCAACTTCTCGCCGACACCATGAGCCTTCGCGATATGTACAAGAAGCACCACTGGCAGGTGGCGGGCCACACGTTCTATCAAATTCATCTTCTTTTCGATAAGCATCACAACGAACAAGACGAATTGGTTGACGTCATTGCCGAACGAATTCAAACTCTCGGCGGCATCAGCCTGGCCATGGCAGCGGACGTGGCGGAAACAACTCTGATTCCCCGCCCGCCGCGCGGCCGCGAGGAACTTCCCGTGCAGCTTTCACGTCTTCTCGAAGCGCATGAAATCATTTTGAAGGAAGCGCGGACGTTTGCGCGCGACGCCGTGCAAGCGGGCGACGACGGCACAAATGATTTGCTCGTCAGCCAAGTGATCCGCACGAATGAGTTGCAAGTGTGGTTCCTGGCCGAGCACCTGGTCGATGTGCCAGCCGTTCGCGCGGATCAGGCGAAGGGCGCCTCGGCCGGCCGCTAAGAATTAGCCCTCGCACAAATTGTTGCAAGGGAAAGCCGTGACAATATTCACCGTCGATCGAATCCAGCGCTGTAAATTCGTGCTGTGCGGCCTCAAACTAACTGAATTTCTTCTTCGAGGCGGATCCCGTACTTCTCGAACACCCGCTCTTTCACAGCCGCGATAAGGAATTTCACGTCGGCGGCCGTAGCGCCGCCAAGATTCACGATGAAATTCGGATGTTTTTCGGAGACTTGCGCTCCCCCATGTTGCGTCCCGCGAAGCCCAGCCTCCGAAATTAAGTACGCCGTCGGGACCACGGGAAACGGATCCACTTTCACCACCTTAGCCACGGCATCGGTCCATATTTTCGGCACCAGCTTCAGATCCACATTCTTAAACGTGCTGCCGATGTTCGGATACTCCATGGGATGCCGCGCGAGCCGGTAATTGATTTTGTCCTGAATCCCCGCGGCGATCGCTTGCAACTCGCCCTGAATCATATTGATTTTCGTCGTCAGAATAATTTCGCGCCCGTTCTTTTCCTTGAAAATACTCGACCGGTAGCCGAATTCGCACGCGGCATTCTCGCGCGTAATCGTCTCCAGCGTTTTCACGTCGAAGCTCTCGACGCTAACGATGCGGTCCTTAATCTCTCCGCGAAATGCGCCAGCATTTCCGCGCACCGCGCCGCCGACTGTCCCCGGCAATCCGCCAGCCCACTCGAGGCCGCTCAGCGAATGCTGGATCGTGAACTTCAGCAAATCCCTGACCTGCGCGCCTGTGCCAACCGTCATCACGGTTCCGTGCGCTTCCAGTTGCATCAAACTCGGCTTCAGCACAAGCCCGTCGAAGCCGTTATCGTCGATTAGCAAGTTCGTTCCGCCGCCCAAAACGAAGAGTTTCAGATTCTGCTCGCGCGCAAAAAGCACTCCCGCGCGAATTTCCTCTTCGTTCGCCGCTTCGCAAAAATATCGCGCCGGGCCGCCGATGCGGTAATTGCTATGCTCCGCAAGCGGAACGCCCTCGAGAATTTTCACCGTTGCGATTTGCGTTTCCTTTGGCATGACGCTCTCAAACAATCCTCGCCGTCAAAATTCAAAATGCCACGAAGCGTCTCTCAACAGGGACGCACCCTGCGAAAGCTTAGAATACCCAGAAAGTTCCGCTCGCCAAACAGCGATGATTCGGTGTGTGCTCACAAGTTTAAGATGCGGTTATGCTGGGCGGCGCGAGCGTTTGTACGCGTATTGACTCGGCAGATGGACGCGTATATTCTCGGCGAAAGGAGCATTCACGCATGAAAAACAGCCTACTGTGTGCGGGAGCAATCCTGCTCTTCGCGGCCTCGCTCGGCTCTTTTGCGAAGGCAAGCGGCCAGGCGCAGACCTGGAGGGGTTACGTTACGGATACTTACTGCGGCTTCAATCGCGTAAACAAAGCGCCGACGAAGTCCTGCACGCTGGAATGCGTGAAGAACGAGCATGCCAAGTTTGCCTTCTACAATTTTGCCGATAAGAAGGTCTACGTCCTCAATCCGCAGGCGGAAGCGGCGAAGTACGCAGGTCAAACGGTTACGGTGACCGGGACAGTCGGCGGCCGCGAGCAACTTGCGACGGGGAAGGGGCCGGGCGCAGGCGCGATCATCACTGCGTCATCTATCACACCAGAAGCCGGCAAGTAGAAAACGCTGCTGGCGAAGCGATTTCACTCTGCCTGCTGTGTTAAGGGGAGATCACGTCCAGATCGTTTGTCACCACCACAGGTCCGTTGAATTTCTTGCGAATCCCTGCGAGCATCTGAGTCTCATCGCTGTTTCCTAGCCGCATGCAATGCGTGACCACCAGGATTTTAGGCCTCGCCTTCGTCGCGATTTCGCCCAACTCCGCTGCCGAAGTGTGAAACGAGCGGAAATATTGATCGTTCGGCTCCGGTTCTCCGATCCCGCTAGCTTTTGCTGATGTTTCGGAATAAACTTCATGGATCAGCACGTCGCAGCCGTTGCATGCGTCCACCACGCTCTGCGCGGGGCGCGTGTCGCCCGAAATCACAATCGATTTCCCGTCGGCGTCGAAGCGATACCCCAAAGCCTCTTTCCAGCTTCCATGCAGCACCGCGAAAGCCGTCACCTTCACGTTCGCATCCTGATAGACGACGCCCGGCTGAATTTCGTGCACGACCACTTGATGTCCTTCTTTCGTGTTGTGCTCAAGCCCGTTGACCCGAATGTCTATATCTTCGGCCCAGGCCTTCTCGATGTTGTCTGCCATCGCTTGCGTTCCTGCCGGACCGTAAAGCTGCAACGGGACCGTGCGATGCATCACCCACGGCGTGGAAATTAAATCCGGCAAGCCCATCGTGTGGTCGGAATGCAAATGCGTCAGGAATGCGACATCAAGTTCATTTGGGTGAAGTGCGCTGATTCCGCGTGCGTATGCCGCCGCGGCTTGCCGCACCACTCCAACTCCTGCGTCGGCAATATATGCCTTGCCGTTCGCCACCACCGCCAACGAAGGCCCTTGTCGGCTCGGATCTGGCCGCGGCATCCCGGTGCCAAGAAACACAACGAAGAGGCTGTGTGCGGAATTTGGTGTTTTCGCCTCCTGGGCGCTCGCGCGATGCCCAGCAACGAACGTCAAACTCAACGCCGCGATCGCGGTGCACGCACACACGGCCCGTCCAACGCATTTGTGGTTCACGGACGGTCTCCTTGCAACCGCGCGGAGAATATCACTGAAAGATTCGCAGCGCAAATTGCAGCGGGGAATTACAAAACGGGAAGTGCAGAACCTCGCGAGGCATTAATCGTCTTCGCCGAGCAGAATCGCCGCCGCCAGCACAGTCGTCCACAGCCCGCGCTTGTCTCCCACCGCGGATTGCGTGATGTTCATCGTGCGCACGATTTTATTCGAGATGCGGTAAACTTCTTTTTTCTCGTCCCAAGACAAATCCGGATCGAATTCCACGTTCAGCGTTGTCGCCAGCATTTCCGCCGCGAGTTCCTCTGCATATTCGCCCGCGATTTCTTCCGGCTCGCCGAATGAGTGATGCTCGGAAAGATAGCCGTACATCGATTTGTCGCCGGGAAGCGCGACGCCCACCGATGCCGCGATCAGCCGATGCGCCTCTCGCGTCTGATTTTCACTGATCACCACAAACGCCACTTGCCCTGGCTTCAAATGCTTCAAGCCCTCACTGCGCGAAATCAATTTGCAGTGCGGCGGAAAAATGGACGATACGCGCACGATGTTGCACGCGGCGATGCCCGCATTGCGCAACGCAAGCTCGAAGCTCGAAAGCCTCTCGCGGTGTTTTCCGACGCCTTTCGTGAGGAATATTTTCTTCGCGACGAACGCCATGAAGGTCGGGCTGCGGTGCCTCCGGATAAAAAAATCTAGAAGATGAGACGCGCGCAAAAAGTAGCAAGAAGCGAATAGGGTGTCAATGCTTTTCGCGCTTCAAAACAACATTTAGCGTTCACTGATTACGACGCACCTGCCACGTTCGTTTTCCGCGTGCCACGTTGCTGTTCGAGTTCTCGATCAAATGAAAGAGCCTGCTTCGTGATCGCGTCGCGCGCCGCGTCGGGAACGATTCGCCAATTGTTGTCCACGGCAGAAAACTTTTTCGTGTTTTCGAGATATGCGATGATCAAGTCGCGAACTTCTTCCGTTGACCTGTAAACGATGGACAAACCCTTAAACACGGCGTATCCACCTCCGCCGGTGTAGCGGTAATTGTTGATTGCCACGCGGAATTTTTGCGTCGCGGAAATCGGTGCGCCTCGAAAAGTCAGATTCACGATCCGGCTGCCCACGGGCTTCGACAAATCCATCTCGTATGCAACGCCTTCCGCCGAATCCGCGTCATAGCCCGGCAAGCGCATCGGTTTGTCCGCCGGCGCAGGCCACGCTGGATAAAAACTCGCCGCGTGTTCGAGCGTATCTTTCAGTTGCGCGCCGGTCATCTCCACGGCGTAGAGCGTGTTCTCGTAAGGGTAAATTCCAAAGGCATCGCGAATCGTCACTGTGCCCGCCGCCAGATGCACGCTGGGGATGAAGAGTGTCGCGAACGACACATCCGCGTGCGCATCGCGCATCTGTACGCGGTGGATTAGATCCACGAGCGGCTCGTCTTCGTAACGCGCCAGAGTTCCGCTGAGCGGCTCGTCCACCGTTGCTATCGGCGTATCCAAATATTTCTCGACCTTCTCGTGATAGGGCTCGACGATCTTGACGATGCGAGGATCTTCAGGAATGTCCTCCGTTGGATGAATGGTCTGCGACGTTTTCGTGAGCACTGTCCATTGGCCGCTTGCGTTCTTCCCCAGCGTCACGTCTGCGCGCGCCAGCGATTCGCCCCAGTTTTTCGCCTGCGCCATCAGCACGCCATTCACGATGAGCTGCGGCATTTCCTGATGCGTGTGCCCGTAGAAAATTACGTCGATCCCCGGAACTTGTTCCGCCAGTTCCCACGCCTGATTTTCGTTATTCACCTGATAGCCGGAAAAAGCTGCACCCGTTTTCGGATTGCGGTCCAGCCCCGAATGCATGATCACCACGACCAGATCCGATTTCGCGCGGACTTCCGGAATGACGCGTCGCGCCGCGTCCACGATCGGCTCGAACGTGTAGCCGCGATAATTTTCCGGCATCTCCCAGCGCGGTACGCCCGGTGTCACAAAACCCACGATGCCCACGCGCACTCCGCCGATTTTCTTGATGATGTACGGTTGAATGTACTCGACGCCACTGGCGTAAGTTTGCTTCAAGTTCGCGGCCAGCCACGGAAAATGCGATTCGCGTTTCGCTTTCCACATCGCGCGCTCGCCGAAATTGAATTCGTGATTGCCCACCGCCATCGCATCGTAGTGCATCGCGTTGAACACGGCGATTTCTGGATTCGGCAGGGTAGTATCTTTTACCGCGAAGTAGTAAGCGAGCGGCGTGCCTTCAGTCGTGTCGCCGCAATCGAGCAGCAACGTCGCGGGCGACGCCTCGCGAATCTGGCGGACCAGCGTGGCAATTTTTGCCAATCCCCAGTTCGCAGGCTTCTTCGTCATGTCGTCCCATGCCAGTAAATGCCCGTGCGAATCCGTTGTGCTCAGCAGCGTCAGCGTAACGCTATCCGCGGCCGTTTGCGCATGGACGTTTGCTTCGTGTACGCGCGGCCCGCCCGCGATTGCGCCCGCAAGAAGAATGGCGACGCAAAAAAAACGGCCGCCGGATTTCAGTGCGTGTCTCATCGGCCCGAAGTATCTCACATGTAGGGGTGGCTTTACGCCGCTGAGACTTGTCTTCGGAGAGAAATTTATGTTGCTTCCCCAACACACCACTCATACTGCGAGAAATCTACTTTTGCTTTCCGTAGCTGGAATGCCATGCCACGCGCGCGTTTGCCGCCGGATGTTTCTAAGCAGAAAAATCTGCTCTTGCCGTGGGGAAAGCCCCCAAGAAATTGTATTGCTGCAGAACTAGCCTTCGCAGAGGGGAAGCGCGGGCGCTACTAAAGCGGTAATCGAGACAAGCTGCCGCAAATCGGACGGAGAGAAATCGCGCGCGCCTCGCGCCGTTTTCGCTTTGCGCGATACTTGCAGCACGCCAATCACCTTGGCGCCAATGGAGATCGGCGCGCTCATGATTTTCTGAATCGGGTCGCTGCGTTCTTCCTTGATTCTCACGGCCTCGAACACCGATGCGTGCGGCACAATGTTAAAATGGTTGACCACTTCGGCACGTTTGTCGCGCGCCGTGCGCACCGCTAGCGATGTGTTGCTTGTCAGCGGGATTGTCCCGATGGCTTGCAATTGTTCCGGAACGCGAAAGCGCAAAGATTTCCCATCGTCGGTCAGCGAAAGAATGGCCACCTCGTCCGTCTGCAGGGAAAAAACGCGCCCAACGGCATCCGCGATCTTCGCCAGATGTGTCGCGTCCAGCTTTGTGCCGAGTTTCATCATGCCGCTAATCAGAATTTCCAGTTCCGAAACCGTTGCGCTGACCATGTTTCGAGTCTAGCACGCGCTTCACGACGGCGGTTCCCTTGTTCCCGTCTTGCAAACACGTTTGCCGCTGTCTATACTGAAATGTTTTCAGGCGAGCGATTGGGCGTGCGTACTCAGCACGCATTGAATGCGACGCGCCTGTTTCAAGTTCCTGCTGGAACTTTTTCGGAGAGTGGATGGCGGGCACGGCCTCGAAACCTGACCCCAGTTATTTCTGGGACAAACTGCATTCCCTCAGCGGCATCATTCCCATTGGCGCATTCCTTGCGGAGCATTTCTGGTCCAACAGTTACGTTCTCGTCAGTCCAGAAAGATATAACTCCACTGCCGCCGGCCTCGAACAAATTCCCTGGCGCATTCCGGTCGAATTTCTTTTCATCTGGCTGCCCATCGCGTTTCACGGCGGATACGGCCTGTATATTTGGTGGCGCGGCAAAGCCAACGTCCTGCGTCATCCGTGGATGTCGAACTGGATGTACGTCCTCCAGCGCTGGACGGGCATCGTGCTCTTCGCGTACATCATCTGGCACGTATGGGTCGAACGCTTCGCCACGCATGGCCGATCGACTTTCGTCGGCGTCTCGCATGATTTCGCGAATCCGTATTACGCCGCGTTTTACGTGATCGGCATCGTCGCCGCGTCGTTTCATCTCGGCAACGGAGTCTTTAACTTTTGCTGCAAGTGGGGAATTGCTGTGACGCCGCGGGCGCAACGTGCTGCGGGCTGGTTTGGCGCGCTCGTCGGCGTCGTTTTCACAGTCGCGGGCCTTTTGATTATCGCTGGCTTTGTTTACAACTGGCATCCGTTCAGCGGATACCTTTAGTATGGTTGATTTTTTTTATGTCATTCTGAGGAAGCGCGACGAAGAATCTGCGCTTGCTTTTCTGTGGCTCAGTCCTGGCCTGACGCGGGGAAGGATCCCGGCGACGCGCTCTTTGCGGCGTCTGATCTGAGGCTTTTGGTACGCGATGAATGGATGAACGTTAAGCGTGAGTGAACGCAAATAAACGATCACCAACAAGTGACCGCACATTAATGAGAGAGCCGAAAATCATCGTCGTCGGAGGCGGCCTCGCGGGTCTGATGGCCACAATCCGCGTGGCCGAGTCGGGAGTCCCTGTTCAATTATTCTCCATCGTGCCCGTCAAGCGTTCGCATTCCGTTTGCGCCCAGGGCGGCATCAACGCCGCAAAAAATCTGAAAGGCGAGGGCGATTCCACGTGGATTCACTTCGACGATACGATTTACGGCGGCGATTTCATCGCCAATCAGCCCATCGTCAAAGCCATGTGCGAAGCCGCGCCCGCGATCATCGATCTTCTGGACCGCATGGGCGTCATGTTCAATCGCACGCCCGAAGGCTTGCTCGATTTCCGCCGCTTCGGCGGCACGCTCTACCATCGCACCGCGTTCGCAGGAGCCACCACCGGCCAGCAATTGCTCTACGCACTTGACGAGCAAGTCCGCCGCTTCGAATCCGAGGACAAAGTTCAGAAATTCGAGGGCTGGGCGTTTCTCTCCGCCGTGATCGACGAAAATCGCGTTGGCCGCGGCATTTGCGCCATGGATTTGAAAACCATGGAAGTCCGCACGTTCCCTGCTGACGCCGTGATTTTCTGCACGGGCGGCATCGGGGCCATCTTCAGGCAAACTACCAATTCTGTCGTCTGCACAGGCACAGCGCAATCGGCGCTCTTCCAGCAAGGCGTCTATTACGCGAACGGCGAATTCATTCAAGTGCATCCCACGGCGATTCCCGGCGAAGACAAATGTCGCCTGATGAGCGAATCGCTGCGCGGCGAAGGCGGCCGCGTCTGGGTCCCGCGCAAAGCGGGCGACACGCGTTCAGCGCGTTCGATTCCCGAGAAAGAGCGTTTCTATTTTCTCGAAGAGTGGTATCCGAAATACGGCAATCTTGTCCCGCGCGACGTAGCCACACGTGCCATTTACAAGATCGTCTTCGAGGAAAAGCTCAGCCTCGCTGGAATGAACGCCGTTTATCTCGACCTCACGCATCTGCCGCGTGAAATGCTTGACCGCAAGCTCGAAGGAGTCCTCGAAATTTACCAGAAATTTGTTGGGCCCGATCCCCGCGAAGAGCCCATGAAAGTTTTTCCTGCGATGCATTACACCATGGGCGGCCTCTGGGTCGATAACGACCGGCAGGCGACGAACATCCCTGGAATTTTCGCTGCCGGCGAATGCGAATATCAGTATCACGGCGCGAATCGCCTCGGCGCGAATTCGCTCGTCTCCTGTATTTATGGAGGCATGGTCGCGGGACCTTCCGCCGTCAAGTACGCGCGCAATCTCGAAAAAGGCTGCGACGCCACGCCCGAAAGCGTTTTTTACGCGGAAGCCAGCCGCCAGCGCGAGGCGAACGACAGTTTGCTGAATCAGCAGGGCACTGAAAATCCCATGACGATTTGGAAAGAGCTCGGCGCATGGATGACGGAACACGTCACCGTCGTGCGCTTGAACGCCAATCTCGAAAAAACTCTCAAGAAGCTCGACGAGCTGAGCGATCGCTTCACCCGCGTAAATCTTGCCGATCGCACGCAGTGGTCGAATCAGACTTTGCAATTCACACGCGAGCTCGGCAACATGCTGGTTCTTGCAAAAGTAATCACGCTCGGCGCTCTGGCTCGCAACGAAACGCGCGGCGCGCATTACAAGCCCGAATTTCCCGAGCGCGACGACAAGAATTGGCTCAAGACGACGAAGGCCAGTTGGAACGGCGGCAAAATTCGGTTCGACTACGAGCCCGTCGACGTTTCGCTCCTGCCGCCCCGGCCCAGAAAGTACTGAGAGAGAAGAATTATGGCTGACTGCGAGAAGCTAACCCAAGAGAGTAAAGATCTCGCGATGGCAGTTTCTACGCAGGCGCACGTATCGAACCGAATCTGGATAGGACTGGTAACAGTGGCGGTGATTTCTTTTTTGCCCCAAGCAGCGGCCTCGGGCGAAATACCCTTTGGTCTAGGCAAGGTGCCCGCGACATCGTTCCACCTTGTCGTGTTCGCCCTGCTGATTGTGCTCACGATTGCTTTCGCGTCAGCACACGCTCAGCAAGTTCGTGCTCAGAACCTCGCCTATCACTTTATTGATTCACTGCCGAGTGGTTTTGAAGTTGCCGGGATGCATCCACGGGAGCTCCTCGACATGCTGAGGGTGCCGAGTGTCAATCGCGTCGCTCCTTTAGCTCAGTCGCTCAGACTAAAATATCAGTTCTATAAGACGAAGGAAGCCTGCCCAACAGTGCTCGTATTCGGGACTACGGTCTGGTATGCCTTGCTTAAGGCGGTTGGCGTCATAGTTTACTTCGGTGTTCCTGCATTTGCTCTTGTCTATAACTACATGAGAATCGATGAAAGCTCTTTCATTTGGCGAGTCCTAATGCATTTTTGCGGGTCGATCGCGCTGCTGTCTCTTTTGCAGGTCCTCCTGACGGACCTCTGGTACGCTAGGGTTGTGTGCAAAGTAATCTCAAGAAGGAATTTCGATAGGCCTCATGCCGGATAACACATTCATCGTTCGCATCAAACGCCAGGCCGCTCCGCAAGAGCGCGTCGTCTGGGAAGAATTCGAAATTCGCTATCGCCCGCATTTGAACATCATCACCTGCCTGCGCGATATCGCCGAAAAACCCGTCACACGCGCCGGAAACGGCACCACGCCCATTTCCTACGACGCGAATTGCCTCGAAGAAGTCTGCGGCGCTTGCGCCATGCTCATCAATGGTTATCCTCGCCAGGCGTGTTCCGCGCTCATCGACAATCTCGAAAAGCCGATTCGCCTTGAACCGCTCACAAAATTTCCGCTGATCCGCGACTTGCAAGTCGACCGCTCCATCATGTTCGAAAATTTGAAGCGCATGAAGTGTTGGGTGCCGATCGACGGCACCTACGCTATCGGCCCCGGCCCGCGCATGTCGCCGGAGCAGCAGCAAATCGGTTACCCCATGGCGCGTTGCATTACCTGCGGCAATTGCCTGGAAATTTGCCCCAAGGTGAACGACCACACGCAATTCGTCGGCGCGGCCATCATTAATCAGGTGCGCCTCTTCAATATGCATCCCACTGGCGCAATGCACGCGCGCGAGCGCCTCGAAGCCATGATGGGCCCCGGCGGAATTCAGGATTGCGACAATGCAATGAATTGCGTCAAGGTCTGCCCCAAGAGCATTCCCCTCACCGAATCAAATAACGAAATCAATCGCCAGGTTCTTAAACACGCCGTGTGGGACTGGCTGAATTTTTCCGAAGGCCCCACCGAACGCGACGAGGAATGGAAACGCCTCGGCATTCAAAAGTGAGCCGTAACTACCTGTCCGGCGAGAAGAAGAAGCAGATTCCCTGCCTGCGGCGGTCAGGCTCGTCGCATTGGCCTGCCCGCCACGGTGGGCAAGCGGCAGGCAAGCTCCTCGGAATGACAGCTTGTGTTTAAGGTTCATCGCCTCGCACTCGAAAAATGACCGCCGCTTCTATCGTACGTTTATGCTTACAACGCACCTCGAGATATACTTTGCCCATATCCCATCGCTGCGGTAATCTTCTCGCCCGATGGAACCCTATCCGAAGGAGAATCAGCCGATGCGCAATTTCGCTTTTGGCGTCTGCGGGATTTTGCTTGCGGCCATCCCGCTAATGATGGTCTCCGCCCAAAATCGGAAAGTTTCCACGCGCGCGCGCGATCTGCAAATGCACTCCATCGTCATCGACACGCATGACGACACCACGCAGCGTCTCCTTGACCCGCATTTTGATCTCGGGACGCGCCACGATGACGGCAACATCGACATTCCGCGCATGAAGGAAGGCGGCCTCGATGCCATTTTCTTTTCTATCTACATTCCTGGCACAATCACCGGACCCACCGCCGTCGAAAAAGCTCTCGACCAAATTGCAGCCGTGCGCGAAATGGCCCGACGCCATCCGAATGACGTAGTGCTCGCGAAAACCGCTGCTGAGGTTCGCCGCGCCTACGCTGAACACAAAATTGCCGCGCTCATGGGTGTCGAAGGCGGCCACATGATCAATGATGACCTGTCCGTCCTGGATACCTTCGCCGCGCTCGGCGTGCGTTACATGACTCTCACGCATTTTATAAACACCGACTGGGCCGATTCCTCTACCGACAAACCCGCGCATAACGGGCTCACCGATTTCGGCAAGCGAGTGGTTGAGCGCATGAATCGCGATGGGATCATGGTTGATATTTCTCACGTCGCCGATAAAACATTCTACGACGCGCTTGCTGTCAGCAAAGCACCGCTCATCGCCTCGCACTCTTCGTGCCGCGCCCTGTGCGACGTTCCGCGCGATATGACGGATGACATGATCAAAGCTCTCGCGGCGAAGGACGGCGTGATTCAAATCAATTATCACGTCGGCTTCCTCAGCCAGGAATACGTCGACGCAACCAAGGTGAAGCCTGAAATTTTGAAGCACGTCGCTGACGAAGTCGCGCAGAAATGCTCGAAGGACGACGAAACGTGCCAGCTCGTCATGGAAAATCAGCTCATCCACAAGCTGATGCTCGACGGCACTCTACCCAAAGTGAACTGGACGGAAATAGTCGACCACATTGACCATGCCGTGAAAGTCGGCGGCGTCGATCACGTCGGCCTCGGCTCCGATTACGACGGTTCCGACATGCCGCTTGGCATGGAAGACGTCACGCATCTGCCGCAAATCACGCAGGCGCTGCTCGACCGCGGCTATTCAGATGCCGACATCAAGAAAATTCTCGGCGAAAATACTTTGCGCGTCATGGCCGAAGCCGAGCGCGTCAGCCGGGAGATG
>DATEHB010000046.1:0-4804 GCA_035279805.1 Candidatus Acidiferrales bacterium | reverse complement strand
GGATCCGGCGGACGAAATTCGACGCGCTTCGATTTCGGGCTTGCGGAATACATCGGGATGCGCACTGCTGCTGAACGATTGCGCCGAGAATACGCCAGATTCACGGGCGCTTCGAATCCAGGAACGAGACGTTTGTAGGAGTTGGTCGTGGGCGCGATGAATGCAGCGAGCGCGGGCGCGTGTTTCAGCAGGCCGCCGATGTACCACAGCGCGGTCTGGCTTAATCCCGCGTACGCTTCGCCGGCGAAAAGCGGCTTGCCCTTCAGCCACAACGACTGGTGCGTGTGCATGCCGTTGCCGTTGTCCTGGAAAATCGGCTTGGGCATGAACGTGACGGTCTTGCCGTACTGATTTGCCGTGTTGCGCACCACGTACTTGAAAATCATCATGTTGTCGGCGGCGCGCAACATGGTGTCGAATTTGAAATCGATTTCCGTCTGGCCGCCCGTGGCGACTTCGTGGTGATGGCATTCGACGTGAATGCCGCACGCTTCAAGCTGTAAAGTCATGTCCGTGCGCAGATCGAGATAGTGGTCTGTCGGCGGCACCGGGAAGTAGCCTTCCTTATAGCGCGGTCGATAACCGAGATTGTGTTCCGCGCGACCGGAATTCCAGCGGCCCTCTTCCGCGTCAATGAAATAAAAACCGTGCTGCTCGCGCTGGTCGAAGCGCACATTGTCGAAAATAAAAAACTCCGCTTCCGCGCCGAAGAAGGCCTGGTCAGCAATTCCCGTGAAGCCGAGATACGCTTCGGCTTTGCGCGCAATATGGCGTGAGTCGCGCGGATAGGGTTGCTTGGTCATCGGGTCAACCACGTCGCCGAGCATGACGAGCGTGGGCGAATCGCGGAAGGGGTCCATGAAACAAGTATTCGGGTCCGGGACGAGCAGCATGTCGGACTCGTGGATCGAGGCCCAGCCGCGGATCGAGCTGCCGTCGATTCCAAAGCCATCCTCGAAAACGCCGGCGTTCAATTGATGAATCGGAAAACTGACGTGATGCCAGATGCCGGGTATATCGATGAAGCGAATGTCGAGAATCTTGGCATTGTGCTTCGCGGCATAATCCATCACTGATTTCGCGTCCATCTAACCTCCCCGCAGGTAAGCTGCGGCGTTCGAAATTTAATTTTGGGACGATAGCGTAGTGCTCCTGCTTCCGTCAAGCACACCCGCACCTCAGCACAAAAAACTCCGCGTCCCGCCCGGTCCATTTTGGACGGTATCGGTTTCTTAATTCGGATGCCCGGGGTTACGAATCGCACAAGATTTCTGCAAAATCGAACTTAACATCAATCGCTCGATGTCAGGCTTTCAGTTGGCTCATCGCGGGCGGTTGCGCGGCGAGCAGGCGTGACGTAAATTGGAGATGATGCGAAAATTTGAGCCATTGGGACTGTTGCGCAATCCACATTTGATGACGCTGGCTGCGGCATTTTGGCCGCGGAAGTTCCCTCATCTGCCTCCGACGGAGGCGCGATTGTTCGAGACGGAGCCGGGCACACGCGTGCGCGCCGATTGCAACTGGCAAAGTGAGCCGGCGCGGCATCCGGCGCTCGTGTTGCTCCACGGGCTCGAAGGTTCGAGCGACTCGAGTTACATTTTGGGCGCCGCGGACAAAGCGTTCGCCGCGGAATTCAGCGCGTTGCGCTTGAACCAGCGGAATTGCGGTGCGACGGAGGACTTGACGCCGACGCTTTACAATTCCGGGTTGAGCTGCGACGTGCGCGCGGTGGTGATGGAGCTGATCGAAAAAGACCGCGTGCCGGAGGTTTTTGTTGCGGGATTTTCGATGGGCGGAAATCTGGTGCTGAAAATGGCCGCGGAATTTGGAGACGCCGCGCCGCCGGAACTGCGTGCGGTCGTGGGAATTTGCCCGTCGGTGGATTTAGGCGCGTGCGCGGACGCGATCGATTTGCCGCAGAATCGCATCTACGAACGTCATTTCGTGAAGCGGCTGAAGCGGCGGATGCGCGCGAAGGCGGCGCTGTTTCCGGGGAAGTTTCCGTTGAACGGAATGGAGCGCGTGCGCACGGTGCGCGAATTCGATGATGCGATCACGGCGAAGTTTTGCGGATTCCGCGACGCGGATGATTACTACACCAAGTCGAGTGCTCTGGGACGCCTCGGCGCAATTCGCGTGCCAGCGCTGCTGCTCGCTTCGCAGGATGATCCGATGATTCCGTTCCGGTCGTTCGATAACGCGGATCTCCGCCGGAATTCGCACTTGGAATTTGACGCGACGCGGCATGGTGGGCACTGCGCGTTTATTTCGAAGGAGCGCGGCGAGGAACGTTTCTGGGCGGAGGCGCGCATTGTGGAATTTTGCCGCCAACATTCGGACATCGTGCGGGAATAGTGGCGGCTCGTCGTGATCTCAACAGGTTGCCGGCCGAATAGCGCAGTTTGCGCTGATGCATACAATGCTGAACTCGTGATAGCATTTCGATTCTGCCTGCCGGATGGATTTTTCACTCAACTCGGATCAGAAAATACTGCGCGACACGGTGCGGCAGTTCATGGAGACGGAGATGCGTCCCGTGCTGCGCGCGTACGAGCGCGAGGAGAAATTTCCCGCGGCGGAACTGCGTAAATTGGGCGAGCTGGGCTGCTGCGGGATGCTCATCCCCGAGGAGTGGGGAGGAGCAGGCATGGATACCGTCAGCTACGTCGTGATGCTCGAAGAAGTGGCGCGCGTGTGCGCCTCGACGGCCGTGACGTTGAGCGTGACGAATTCCGTGGTCGCGGTGCCGCTGTGGAAGCATGGTTCCGAGGGGCAGAAGGAAAAATATTTGCGCCGGCTGGCGAGCGGAGAAATTCTCGGCTCGTTTTGCCTCACCGAGCCGCAGGCTGGCTCCGACGCGGCGGCGATTCAAACGCGCGCCGTGCGCGATGGCGATTCTTACGTCTTGAACGGGACGAAAAGCTGGGTCTCGAGCGGTGCGCATACCGGCGTTTACATCGTGTTTGCGAAAACGGATCCGAACGCAGGGGCGAAAGGCGTGACGGCGTTTCTGGTCGAGTCGACTTTTCCGGGGTTTCGCGTGGCGCGTTATGAAGATAAGATGGGGCTGCGAATTTCGAAGTCGGCGGAAATTTCGCTGAGCGATTGCCGCGTGCCAGTTGGCAATCGCTTCGGCGAAGAAGGCCAGGGGCTGAAAATTGCGCTGGGCGCGCTCGACGGCGGCCGCGTGGGCATCGCGGCGCAGGCGGTGGGGTTGGCGCAGGGCGCCTTTGAGGCGTCGGTGAAATACGCGAAGCAGCGCCGCGCGTTCGGCAAAACGATCAGCGAGTTTCAGGCGATTCAGTGGATGCTCGCCGACATGCACACGGAAATCGAGGCCGCGCGCGGGTTGATGTACTACGCGGCGTGGCTGCGGGATCAGGGCACGGAAAGCCGCGGTTCGCAAGCGTCGCGCGCGAAGTTGTACGCCAGCGAAATGGCGAATCGCGTTTGCGCCAAGGCGGTGCAGATTCACGGCAGTCAGGGATATTCGCGCGAGAGCGACGTTGAGCGCTATTATCGTGATGCGCGCGTGCTCACTATTTACGAAGGCACCAGCGAGATTCAACGCACCGTGATTGCGCGAGAACTGCTGAAGAGCAGTGGCTAGGGACTAGTGGCGAGTGGCTAGTGGAAAACGAATACATCGCGCGGATGAAGCGCGCGATAGGAAGACAAATTCCCGGATCGAGATTTGGCGAACAATCATAAAACGACGACAGTTTACGGCTTTGTTGCCATTCTTTTAGCAGCGATGTTTTCGTTGCTCGCCTCGCCAACATCGAGTGGGCACAGGTTGGGGAAGTCGTGGGCACGGTTAAGGACGTAACGGGGGCGGGCATCGTTGGAGCTACGCTCGAATTTATAAGCCAAGAGAGGCATTACACGGTCACAGCGGACTATACTGGTGGGTATGCGGAGCAGTTGACTCCCGGTACTTACAGTGTGACTGCACGAGCCCTCCATTTCTGCGAAGAATATCGAGCTACATTTTCGATCGCTGCAAACCAGAAGGCCGAGTTTGATTTCATTTTGCCAGTGGTTGCGTCGGACACGACGCCCCCAAGTGACGGCTGTTACAAAGAATGCGCCCGATATGGGTAAGGGAGAGTTTCACCCGCTCGTGGTGTACGGAGCGCGCACCCAAAAAGACGGCGAGATTTTGTATTCGAGCCTAAAACGCCGCTACCTTCCATACCCACACGGATCGTATGTGAACGAGAGTTATCCAGCAGTCTTCAGCTATGGTCTCTTGACGCTCCAGGCCGACAGCTTATTGTTTGATCCTCGCACAAAATCAATTACTGCGCTCGGAGATGTGACTTTGCAGAACGGCGTGCAAACGCAGCACGCATCGAAGGTAAGTATTGAATTCGCGAAAGGCGATCCGGTTGTGAAGGTGATTCAATAGCGGTATGGCAAACGAAACAAAACGCAAGGCGAGGGTGTTGAGCGGGATGCGGCCAACGGGGCGGCTGCACATTGGGCATTACTTTGGCGCGCTGTCGAATTGGGTGCGCATGCAGGATGAGTATGATTCGTATCACTTTGTCGCGGATTGGCACGCGCTGACGACGCATTACGCGGACAGTTCGCAGGTCGCCGCGAACACGCTCGAAATCGCCACCGACTGGCTCGCGGTCGGCCTCGACCCGCAGAAGGCGACATTGTTTATTCAGTCCGCCGTCCCAGAACACGCCGAGCTGCATCTGCTCCTTTCCATGATTACGCCGCTGTCGTGGCTTGAGCGCGTCCCAACATACAAAGAGCAGATCGAAAACCTGCGCGAGAAGGATTTGGG
>DATEHB010000045.1:0-2981 GCA_035279805.1 Candidatus Acidiferrales bacterium | reverse complement strand
GTCGAGGTGGCCCGCGGCGCCCGAGACCTCGTCTGCATCCGCCGTGCCAGAGAGGAGTTCCGTCGACACCGAGCGCGCCAGCAACCCGCGCGCGTCCACTGGATACGCGGCGATATTCGCGGGGCCGAGCACATGAGCCATCGCGGCGCCGGAAAAAGGAAGATCGGCAGTGAGCCAAACGAGATTTTTGCGTCCCGGAATGTTGGCCACGTGCGCGGCAATCGCCTGCAACGCGACCATTGTTTCCTCCGCGCGATCCTCGTTCGCAGCGCCCGCCAGACGCGAAGACACTCCGTTTTCGAATCCGCTTCCCTGTCCAAAGATGGTGTGATGCATGTGTCCGCCGAAGTCTTCCGAAGTCCGGCCGGGCTCGACGATTCCGCGATTGGTCATGGATTTCGTGTCGTACTTCTTCAAAATCGCGAGAAGCTGGTCACGGTCGCTCGTGAAGTCGCACACTACGTGCAAGGAATGGCTCAGTCCGTAGATGGCCACACGGTCTTGCGGATTGAGATTCTTGATAAATTCGACGAGATGCGCCCTGGCGTTTTCGAGCGCAAGATCCTCCAGCCAGTAGGGCGTGGCCTCGTACTTGGACTCAGGCGCTGAGCCATAAAGCGTATTCAGATTGTCCAGCAGGACGATTGTCACGCTCCTTGGTGTGCTCGCACTGAATCGCGGGAGATCCGAAAACGTGTTTTGTGGCAGCGGCTGCGCAGCTTGTATCGCAGGTTGCGCGGCAGATCTTGCGGATTCAACCGAAAAAAGACCAATCTTCTGCGGCTTGCCGCGCTCCAGCACGACAAAGTCATCCTTCGTCAGATTTTCAACGGGACCGTTCTTGTCATGGACAATGACGCCGATCTCAACCAGGCGGGTTGCGACGCGAATCTTGGGAATGTCCGAAGCGCTCTGCGCCCAAACGAATATCGGAGCCAGCACGAACGCGAGTGCAACCGCCATGCGGCTCATATTCCTCCACGTCAATCAGCGACAGTAAAATGTTTCGCTAAAGCGTGTTGCGTTTGCGCGGTGGCAAATCGTCCTGCGGGACCTCGCGCGTTTTGATCTCGCCCTGGTCGGCGTCCGGGGCGTTTTCTATGCCTTCGATAATTCCCGCCTCGAAATCCTGGCCTTCCTCCGCAAGTTCCGCGACGCTCTCCGAATCCGCGCTTTCGATATTCGACAATCCCTCGATGTCGCCCGACTGCCCGCCGCTGCCCGCGCCCGGACCCTTGCTCATCACTGCGATAGCGTTCCCGGACGAACGCACGCCGCGCGAAAGGCGTTCTCTACGCGCCGCTCTATTTTTGCGCGCCGCTTTTCGGGCGCTCGCCGTTGTCGTCTTGCGAGCAGCGCCCTTCTTCCGCGCGTGGCTTCCGCGCTTCGCCGTTTTCTCTTTGCGCGCGACTTTCTTTTGACGGGCCCTCGCGCGCACTGACTTTTTCCGCCGCTTTGTTTTTTTCTTGGCCATGCGCAGAGTGTACCACCCGTGTTTCACGCCGACAATCGCAGGAAGATTTGGGTAGTGGGTCAGTCTGAATTTATCGTGACACAAGGAGTCAAAATTCAAAGGGACCCGTTACCAGGATTTGTCGGGGCAGTAGCCGGAAGCCATCAGCCATCTCATGGATGGGTTTCGTCAGGGCACGGCTTTAGCCGTGCCGATAAAAAGCTTTGTAAACTAAGGGGTTTTAACCCCTGAGGCGGAAATATTTACGAGACAGCTTCAAATGAAAATCGCCGGACGCGACAGTGAAAAGCAATCGAAGTCTTGAGTTTCGCGAGGAACTTACCGCTGATTTTGCCTGGCGCTCTTGTCGCTGGAATCGTACAGCGAAGGTGAGAGCGACGCCGTGACGCGATACGATTTTCCGCCGTCGAAAATTCCAGTTACCAGGAGCTCGTACCGGAAGCCCTCGGGATGTTCCCGGCTGCGCAGCAGCACGAGCAGGCCTGTGACTTCCGCGTCCGAATGCGCAACCACCTGCCTGCCGGATGCAAGAGGCGACACCAAAACCCCGCGAAACGGCGTGCCGTCCGCGTCGCGCGTCGAGTCGATCGTTTCCAGCATTTTGACGTGCATCACGGTTCCAGCGGGGAATTCATCCATGGCGTCCGAATTCGACGCGCGCAGGCGGGTCTGCAACTGGAAATTCAGGACGGAACCTGCGGCGGCGTGCACCTGGCCGATTGCGGGCGGCGCGCTCCCTGCGGACAACGAAAACAAACTCACGGCGAACAGCACTGCAGCGAGGCGTTTCATAGGGCTGGGCTCCCAAATAAAATGCCAACGCCTACCTTAATATCCTGTCGTCAGCACCCCGTCAAGTTTTTGCGAAAACTCTTGTGCCCAAGTCAATGCTGTACTCGCGGACAGCATTCGGCCGGACCTGCTCAAAAATACGAATCAGTGCGGTGCGCGCTGGCGGCCGATTGTGAAAACCACTCCCGTCGCCAGCCACAAATTATTTTGGCGCGTCCGCAAAAACGGCGTTCTGTAATAATCCGCGTCAAACAGGCGCACCGTCCAATGCCGCGAAACGTGCATATCCACGCCGCCGCCCGCCTTGAACGAAAAGTGAGTCTCGGAAAACTTGCCGGTGCCGCCGGGCCCGCTCAAATTCACATCCAGCCGCGAGCCGCCCGCCAGGAATTCCCCAAACGTGGTGAACGTGGCCGAACGGAACGGCCGGTAGAACACGCGGGGCCCAAAGTGATTGCCGTAAATCTTGACGTTCGCATTCGGCACGGAACCGAATTGCTCGCTCGCGTCCGCCTGGATTTGCAGCCACGGCAGCACGTTGACGCCCACGCTGCCGAAGAATCCATTCATATTCGGATAGCCGCCGTTGTTTCTGAATTGCGTGCGCGCAAACCCGCCCGTCAGCTCGACGGTCATTCCGTGCTTCAAACCCTTTACCGGCTGTTGCGCCTGTTGCGCGCTCGCCGGAATCGCCATCAGCAGCAGCGCGAAACAA
>DATEHB010000044.1:0-43402 GCA_035279805.1 Candidatus Acidiferrales bacterium | reverse complement strand
CTTGCGAGGTGCAGACGCCGGGCGGCAACGTGGCGAATCTTGTGGCGAATCATCCAAATCTGCACGTCGAGGATTATGATGGAACGGATCCGCTCGAAAGCTATGCCGCATGCCGGCGCGCTGTCGCGCACTGCCGCGAACTCCGCGGTCCGGCATTGCTGCACGCGCACGTAACGCGGCCTTATTCGCATTCTCTCTCCGACGACGAGAAACTTTACAAGTCCGCTGGCGAGCGCGAAGCCGAGGCGCACCGCGATCCGATACCCAAGTTTGGATTGTTCCTGGTCCGTGAAGGGATTTTGGATGAGCGGGAATTGGAGTCTTTGGAAGCTGGCGTCGAAAAAGAGATTCTCGACGCTGTTGACAAAGCGCTCCCCGCGCCGATTCCCTCCGCGGATTCGGTTTATGAATTTGTTTATTCGCCGGATGTTGATCCCGCTGCCGCTGTTTTCGCAACGGAGCCGCAGTTATCGGGCGCTCCTCTTACGATGGTCGAAATGGTTTCCGCGACGCTGATGGATGAGATGGGCCGGGATGAGCGCATCGTTGTGTTTGGCGAGGACGTGGCAGATTGCAGCCGCGAAGAAAATCTCGAAAAGGTCAAGGGTAAAGGCGGGGTTTTCAAAGCGACTTCTGGCCTGCAGCGCCGCTACGGCGCGGATCGGTCGTTCAACTCGCCGCTTGCCGAGGCTAACATCGTGGGCCGCGCAATCGGTATGGCCACGCGAGGAATGAAGCCGGTGCCTGAAATACAATTCTTCGATTATATCTGGCCGGCGATGATGCAACTGCGCAACGAATTTGCGACCATGCGCTGGCGCTCGGCGAACAAGTTCAAGTGCCCGGCAGTAATTCGAGTCGCGATTGGCGGCTACCTGACGGGCGGCGCGATTTACCACAGCCAGTGCGGAGAAGTAATTTTCACGCATATTCCGGGCCTGCGAGTAGTGATGCCTTCGACTTCGCTTGATCTCTGCGGATTGCTGCGTACCTCGATTCGCTGTGACGACCCGGTGCTCTTCCTCGAACACAAACATCTTTACCGCCAGCCGTATAATCGATCCGCCTATCCCGGGCCCGATTACATGGTTCCGTTCGGCAAAGCGCGCCTGGTTCGTGAGGGAAAGGACGTAACGATTGTCACTTACGGTGCCGTTGTCCATCGGGCGGAAGTTGCGGCGGCGGAACTAGCGCGGCAAGGCGCCGCAGTGGAAATTTTGGACCTGCGGACTTTGAGCCCGTACGATTGGGAGTCGGTCGCCGCATCAGTGCGAAAGACTAATCGCGTGATAGTTGCATATGAAGACTCTCTCTCATGGGGATACGGCGCGGAAATCGCAGCGCGCATTGCCGATGAACTTTTCGAAGAACTGGATGCTCCAGTTCGGCGCGTTGCGGCGACGGACACATTCTGCGCTTATCAGCCAAAGCTCGAAGATGAAATTCTGCCACAGACGGAGGACATCATTCGGGTGGTCCGTGATCTGGTAGCTTTCTGAGGTTTGTAACCAGCAACCGAGTGGCGTGAAACCTTTACGGCACATTGGTCGTACCTGTAGTTAGCGACTCAGTTCGAAGCCCGTCGATCAGGCGGGAATTGGAGGTTCATGATGAATTGCCCGAAGTGTCAAAGGGACATCACTAACTATTCGAACTATTGTTATTTTTGCGGCGCACGGCAGTCCCACGCGACAACCTCGGCGGCGCCGCCACGCCGGCTGCAGCGGTCCGCAGTCGACACCAAGATTGCAGGGGTCTGCGGCGGCTTGGCAGAATACTTCGCAATGGATTCGACGATCGTGCGCCTGCTTTGGGTACTGGTAACGTTTTTCACCGGACTGGTTCCCGGGATAGCAGTCTATTTGGCGGGCTGGTTGATTATGCCGGCAGGCTCATTGCCGATCCCGGTGCAGCCGGTTGCGCAGACACCGGAATCGCCTCAGGCGTCCGCTTAGCAGCCTGACAGATCATTTTGACCCGCTAGGCGTTATTTTTGAAGATGGCGCGGTCGAACGACACTGCACCCGCTCCCACGGCGGCCAGGGTGAATGCCGCCACGGCCAGGGCCAGCGGGAACTGGTAATTACTGAGGGCCATCGGACCGCCGTGCGGCAGATGCACTTTCAGGATGGCGATTGCCATTTCGCCCGCCAGCAGCAGTCCCGCAATTCGTGTGAATAATCCAATAATCAACAAGCATCCACCGAAAAACTCAACGATCCCAGCGATATACACGAAATACGACGGGAATCCCATTTGAGGAAACTCACGCAGGGCTTCGTGCGTGTGCGTGAAAAGCTTCGGGAAGCCGTGGTACATGAAAATTACTCCGAGGCCGAGTCGAAGGAGCAGCAGGGCCAGCGGTTTGAGCTTGTCGAGATGATGCATCGCCACACTCCTTGCTGAAGTTCTTCCAATTCGCCGAGCGCCGACATTCTAGCAGAAGCGTGATACGACTGAACACATAGCGTTACACGTTTGATTTGCCACGATAACAGATGAGGTAAAATTGTTGCCCAAGCGAAATGACACCAACTACTTGCCCAGCGAGCAGCGCGAGAATGGCCGGCGCTTTCGGAGAAATTTGAGCCATGCGCCGCGCGTTCCTGATTATCCTCGTATTAGGAATTATCGCGGCACTCGTGGTGCGCGAGGTGCGCCTGCACCGCAAGGCTCCGCTGGAAAGAGCTTATGTGGGCGCGCAAGGCGTCACCGTTTGGAACAGCACCGCTGAAGTTCGCGCAGCGGTTGCAAGCCTCTCCTACGGCGAACCAGTTCAGATTTTCCAACGGGATGGGGATCGCGTACTTATCCGAACAAATACCGGCGTCCGCGGTTGGGTCGCTTCGGACTTGTTGTTGAGCACAGCGCTATGGCGTGCCGGATCGTTGCTCAACGAAGACACAGAATCCATGTCCGTGCAGGCGCGAGGTCACACACGCGCCCGCAGCAACCTTCACATTCGTCCCGGTCGCCAGTGGGAAGTGATATCGTCCGCACCCGCTGATACGCCAGTTGAGATGTTCGCGCGGCAAGCGACCGCGAATCCGCAGCGGCAATCGCCTCAAGATCCAGTTTCTTCGTCGCCGAACTCAGAGGATTGGTGGCTTGTGCGAGCCCATGTGAAAAACGAGGCTCAGATTTCGGGTTGGGTGCTTGGCCGATTTGTAAGTTTGGACCTTCCTGAGCCGCTTCCCGAATATCAAAGCTCGGAGCACATCAGCATTGTTGCGTGGTTTGAAATCAATCATGCCATGGACTCGACAGGAACAGTAAAACCAGAATATCTCGTTGTGGGGACGCGCGATGGCGAAGGGCGGCCATGCGACTTTACTCTTTTTCGAGTCTACACCTGGAGTCCGCGCCGCCATCGCTACGATACAGCCTTTATCGAGCGCGGGCTTTGCGGCAGCTTGCCAGTGCGAACGACTCAAGCCGTCAGACCCGGTGACGAAGCACACTTCGAATTCAACAATATCGGCGTCAAAGGTCGCGAAAACCGTCAGTATAAAATGACGCTCACTACAGTACGTCGGATTAATTCCGGCATGGGCAACGTCAGAAAAAGAATAAAGCGTCCAGGAAAGGCCAAAGAATGAAGGGAAGGAGAATAGGTGCACAATGCCGCGGGAGTTTCATCTGGGCGGGATGCGCGATTTTCTGCGCGCTTTTGATTGCGTCGTGCACCGCCCCTCAGCACGCCGCACAGAGTGTCCTTCCGCCTCCGCTCCAATATCTTGGCGAATGGGGCAACGCCGGTTCTGACCCTGGCCAATTGCAGAACCCTCTTTCGTTCACTACGGACCGAGTTGGCAACGTCTACATTGCAAACAGCGGAAATCCAACGAAAATCGAGAAATTCGATTCCATGGGACATCCATTGCTGGCCTTTGACGTGGCGGGAAATGAGAACAATTGGGATGTCGCAGTCGATTCCGGGCAGGCGATCTTTGTTGTTGATGTTCGCAGGGCGCAGATTCAGATTTTTTCTCCGGAAGGCGAATCATTCCGCACTCTCTCGTTTCGATACAGAAGCTCACTGAATCATCCCGCGAGCATTGCCATAGATCCTGACGATGACGATATTTATCTCGCGGATTTCGGAACGGGCCACATCGGCAGAATGAACGCGCGCGGCCGCATCCTGCAAACATGGGGCAGGCCCGGAGGCTTGCCTGCACCGCATTGGACGCCCTGTCGTATTCGGGTGGGGGGCAAGGGAAATTTGTTCATCGCCGATGCGGATAATCAACTTGTCGAGAAGCTTTCGTTCGACGCCGATTACGTTGCGTCCTGGGATTTTCCCTTCAGCAGCTTGGCGCCGAGGCGAGACGTTCCAAAGGCTTGTGGCCTCGCCGTGTCGCAAAATTTCGTCGTTGCCACAGACGAGTCAAAGCGCCTGCTCGAAATCTGGACGCTGGATGGCGCGCCAAAGTTGACGGTGAATTTCTCCGAGCATCCGGAATGGGGACAAAATGCAAGTCCGACCGACGTTGCATTCACGTCCAAAGGTGAGTTGCTCGTGCTTGATCGAGCTGATTCGCATGTGCTGCGATTCAGAATTAACGTTAACTGAGATAATCGATTGAGGTTTGAATTCACTGAGTTGCTGGGACTGAGAGGAAGCAATTCCTGATGATAGTTCTCACGGAATCCGATGTTCGTTCATTGCTGACTATGCCTTTGGCGCTTCAGACCGTCGAAGACGCCTTCCGGCGAATTGCCGGTGGCAGCGCGCAATTTCATTCCCGCCAGCGCCTTCATTTGCCGGGCAATTCGTACCTGCATTACATGGCGGCCGTCGACGGCGACGCCGGTTATATGGGCATGAAAATTTATACAAGCTCGCGAGAAGGCTTGCGGTTCGTGATTCCTCTTTTCCAAGCCAAGACTGGCGAGTTTCTGGCGCTGATTCAAGCCGACTACTTGGGCCAGATGCGCACAGGCGCAGCCAGCGGCCTTGCGACGAAGTTATTGGCGCGGCCGGATGCACGTACGGTGGGAATTATCGGCACCGGTCATCAGGCGCGCACGCAACTTGAGGCCGTCACAGCGGTTCGCACAATTGAGCGCATACACGCGTTTGGACGTGATCCGAAACGTCGCGACCAGTTCGCCCGTGAAATGGAAAACAAACTTCATGTTTCTGTCGAGGCAGTCGGGCACGCGGAAGAAGCTGTTCGTGACGCGGACATTCTGATTGCGTCGACAACAGCTTCACAGCCCGTAATAGAAGGGAAGTGGTTGCGCGCAGGGATGCACGTCAATGCGATCGGAGCGAATTTCCCGCAGAAGGCGGAGCTCGATGCGGACGCGATAAGCCGTTGCGATGTGATCTTCGCTGATTCACGTGAACAATCGAAACTCGAGGCTGGCGATTTGATTCAGGCGTTCCAGGGAAATCAGTCGCGGTGGGATACGGTCAACGAACTCGCCGATTTGGTTGCTGGACGAGCCAGGGGACGCACATCACGCGAACAAATCACGCTCTTCAAATCCAACGGAATTGCAATTGAAGACGTCGTGACGGCGGGGCGAGTCTACGAGTTAGCGGTGCAACGGGGAATGGGGAATCGCGTTGAATTTTGGAAAGCGGACTCTGCAGGTTAACAGTTGGGCCGAAGGTTAGCTTCGCGGCTTGTGCAGGCGCTTGACCAGAGCATCGTGCAGGCGGTTGCGGACCTCATCGGACAGCGGCAACGGCTCCGAATTGCAGAAAATCTGAATCGTCTTTTTCGTCGTGTCCACGAGCAAATGGCAGTCTTCGCAGTGCTCCATGTGAATTTCGATGGACTGTTTCAAGCTTGTATCGAGTTCGCCGTTAAGATAATTGGAAAGTTCCCGCACCACATTTCTGCAGTTCATTGGGCTGCACCTCTTCGAAAATACCGGTTCAATTTCTCTCTCAGCTTCAGCCTCGCGCGCAGTAGCCGGGATTTAACCGCCGGCACGGACAGACCCAGGGCTTCCGCAGTTTCTTCCGTGGAAAGTTCGTCGATATCGCGTAGCTGAAAAACAGTCCTGAAGGGTGGTTCCAGCTCCCCGATCACTTGGGAAAGTATCCCAGCGAGCTCGTCTTGAGCGTAACGTTGCTCCGGCGAAGGCCCCCAATCCTCGATTTCACGAGGCATGAAATTGTCTTCAGTTTCGATCTCCTGGTCCAGCGAAACATCTCTCGTGTGGCGTTTGCGCAACTTCATCAGCGCCTGATTTACGGCGATGCGCACCAGCCAGGTGTAAAACCGTGAATTGCCTTGAAATTCCCCGAGGTGCTCGAAGGCCTTAAGAAACGCTTCCTGTGATGCGTCCTGCGCATCTTCGGTATTCTGAGTGATGTGCTGTGTAAGCCGGAAAATCTTGCGTTCGTAACGGTTGACGAGTGCTTCAAATGCTGCGACGTTTCCGGCTTTAGCGGCCGCGACGAAAGAGGACTCATTATCAATGGGAGTTGTTTGCGAGTTCGCTAGTTTGGCGTTTGCTGGTTCCATGTCTGTCGGTGGCCCCGCGTCAAGTAATCGTGTCAGGTGACAACGACAAAGCGTAGCACAAATGGCCGCCATGTTCTCGCGCCAGCACACACTCTTATTCGACGCAGCAGGCAGCTTCGAGGATGCGGAATTCTAGAGTCTAGTAGGGGACGCACCACGCTCGAATCTGGCCCGCGGCGCCGCTTGACTCCGGACACACGCAGAACTACGCTTGTGATTCGAACGAACGTTCGACTCAGGACTGCTGACCCATGCCTCGTGCTGCGACATCCGACTCTCGAATGGTTTCCCGGAAATTGGAGATGATTCTGCGGCATTCCGCTCACGTTTTCGCTGAGAAGGGCTACGAGGGGGCTTCCATTCGCGACATCAGCCGGGCCAGCGGCGTTTCGCTTTCCGGTCTCTATTATTACGTTGAAAGCAAGCAGAAGCTCCTCTATCTGATACAAATTCATACGTTTCGGACGATTTTGTCCCGTCTTCAGCACGACTTGAGGAGCATCTCCGATCCCGCCGCGCGCCTTCGTATTCTGGTCCACAATCACCTGGAATATTTTTTGCGCCATCCGATGGAGATGAAGGTGCTTGCGCGCGAGGATGATGTGCTGGCAGGTGGCTACCGGAAGGAAGTCGCGGAGATCAAGCGTCGCTATTACGGTACGGCGCTCGAGATCTTCGAACACTTGCGGCGGTCGGGTCAGACCAGACGGCTAAATCCCCGCATCGCGGTTCTGTCCCTGTTCGGTATGATGAACTGGATTCACACGTGGCATCGACCGTGGGTGGATCCGCAAGCCGAGGTGCTTTCTGATGTAATGTCGCAGATGTTTTTGCATGGCGTGATGAACGGCCACCAGGCCGAGTCACAGAAGCCATCGCGCGCTGCGCGCGGCGCCCTGAAAGTGGCAGCACGCGCTGTTGGTTAAACGAAATCGATATTCATAAGAGAGAGGAGCTTTTCGATGGCAACGACGCATGCGGTGGATCAGAAGCAGTTAGTGAATTATCGGGTTGAAGAGGGCATCGCCATCATCGAGATGGATGACGCCCCGGCGAATACATATACCTACGAGATGATGCGCCAGCTTGATGAATCAATTTTGCAGGCGCGCATGAACGACAACGTCCACGTGCTTTTGCTTCGCGGTGCGGGTGAAAAGTTTTTCTCCGCGGGTGCAAGCATTCCAATGCTTGCCAAAGTCGACCCACAGTTCAAATATTATTTCTGCCTGCACGCCAATGAAACGCTTTCGCGCCTCGAGCAAACTCCCAAGCTGGTGATTGCGGCGCTCAACGGCCACACAGTCGGCGGAGGCCTCGAAATTGCGCTTACTTGCGACATCCGGCTCGCCAAAAAAGAAGGTGGAAAAATTGGTCTGCCTGAGGTGAATCTGGGTGTTCTTCCCGGCACCGGCGGCACGCAACGCCTTGCCCGCGCGGTTGGGCGGTCGCGCGCGATTGAATTAATGGCGACAGGGCGCACGTTCAGTTTCGAGGAAGCCGCTGAGATGGGCCTGATTCACTACATCTACGAACGCGAATCCTTTTGGGATGAAGTGATGGCGTATGCGCGGCAATTCTGCCCGCCGAACAAGGCATCGCGCGCCGTCGGTCGCATCAAGCGCGCCGTTGTCACAGGTTTGGAAGTTGGCTTTGGAGAGGCTCTGGGCATCGAGCGCGAATTGCAGCAACTGCTCTTCACAAGTGAAGATGCGAAGGAAGGGCTGAAGGCATACGTCGACAAGCGCCAGCCGGAATTCAAAGGCCGATAGGTAAAGCATGGCAAGCGCTGCGAAAATCGAACCGAAGCCCGGGAAGTTGTTCATCAACGGTAAATGGGTGGACGCCGCTTCGGGCAAAACGTATCCGACAATTAATCCTGCCACCGGCGAGGCGCTGACGCAGATTGCGGATGCGGATACGCACGATGCCAATAGTGCCGTCGAGGCCGCGCGGCAGGCGTTCGAATCAGGACCGTGGGCGGAGATGAGCGCTTCGGACCGCGGCCGCATTCTTTGGAAGATTGGCGATCTCGTCGACAAGTATAACGAAGAGTTAGGCACGCTCGAAACTCTCGACAACGGCAAACCCATCTTCGAATCGTGCCAGGTGGACATGCCCATGGTGGCGGAAGTTTTCCGCTATTACGCCGGCTGGGCCACGAAAATTCACGGTGAGACGGTTCCTGTTCGGGGACCGTTCCTTCACTACACGTTGCGCGAACCCATCGGCGTGGTTGCGGCAATCGTTCCATGGAATTTTCCGCTGCTGCTGGCGTCGTGGAAAGTAGCTCCGGCATTGGCCGCCGGTAATACTGTTGTACTGAAGCCCGCGCCGTGGACTTCGCTTACGGCTTTGCGACTTGGCGAGATTTGCCAGGAAGCTGGGTTGCCGGACGGCGCTTTAAGTATCGTTACAGGCGCGTCGGATGAACTGGGCCGCGCGCTCGTTCGCCATCCCAGCGTCTCAAAAATTGCATTCACCGGTTCGACGATAACCGGGCAGGAGATTGCCCGCACCTCTGCGGATAGTTTGAAGCATGTCACTCTGGAGCTCGGTGGGAAATCACCGAACATCGTTTTGGCTGACGCGGATTTGGATGGCGCGGCGCGCGGGGCGACGACTGGCATCTTCTACGGCAAAGGTGAAGTCTGCGCCGCCGGTTCGCGGCTTTTCGTCGAACGCAAGATTCACGACGACTTCATGCAGAAACTGGTCGATCGCACGAAAAAAGTTCAGCCCGGTGACCCGCTTGATCCGAAAACAAAATTTGGCGCGCTCGTCAGCGAGCCACAGATGAACAGAGTGCTCGACTATATTGAAAAGGGAAAGGCCGAAGGCGCAAAGCTCGTCGCAGGAGGCGCCCGCGCGCAATTCGGCAACGGTAAAGGCTATTTCGTTCAGCCGACCGTCTTCGACGATGTGAAAAATAACATGACGATCGCGCGCGAGGAAATTTTCGGGCCTGTGCTCGCAACGATTGCATTTGACGACGTGGAAGAAGCTGTTCGAGAAGCGAACAAGAATCCCTACGGTCTCGCGGCCGCCGTTTGGACCCGGGACATTGCCAGGGCGCATCGCGTGGCGCACAGATTGCAAGCGGGAACTGTGTGGATTAACACGTACAACAATTACGATCCCGCCGCGGCCTTTGGCGGCTACAAGATGAGCGGTTATGGACGCGAGTTGAGTATGCACGCGCTCGAAAGCTACACGCAGGTCAAAAGCGTGTGGGTAAATCTGAAAGATTAAATGTGACGACGGAGTCTGCTCGAAACTATGCGCACGCTGCCTGATTATCTCCGACGAGGAATGAAGCTCGTTGTGGTCGGCTGCAACCCCGGCGAACGCTCCGCGCGCGTGGGGCATTATTATGCGGGTCGCGGGAACGAATTCTGGCCGCTGCTTTATGAATCAGGTGTAATCCCCGAGCCGATTTCCTATGCAGATGATCGCCGCGTGGTCGAATTCGGCATAGGTCTGACCGATCTTGTGAAACGCCCATCCAAGGGCGTCGACGACATCGAACGCGAGGAATTCTCTGAGGGCCGCGTTCTGCTCGCGCAAAAACTGGAAGAATATCGGCCGCGTCTCGTGGCGTTCAACGGCAAGATGGTTTACGAGAAATTTGCCGGCCGTCCTTGCATGCTTGGGTTGCAGAAGGAAAAGCTCTACGGCGCGGACGTTTTCGTGCTGCCTTCCACCAGCGCGCTGAATGCAAAAGGCCGGGGCGTGAAGATGCGTTATTTCAGGAAACTGGCAGGTGTCCTGAAACGGATGGGAAATTGAACGCAGCTGCAATGTTCGGCTCTTGTAGCCGGACGATTTCGGGGAAGGAGACAGTGCAATGCCTGCAACACGAATCGCAACTTTCGACGATTGGGTGGATTTATTTGGATCGTGGCGGAAGGAAATCGGCGTCAACTACTCGGAAATCGAGAATTATAAATTCGAAGCGAAATTCGGTCCGGTACGTTCGGCCGAAATCGAATTCGGCGCGTTCAAGGGCCGCTCGAAGTGGCAGAAAGTTCTCGAGATTCCCGACCAGCGGATACGCGACGGCTTGATGAATCTGATTATTTATCAGGGCGACACGGAATTCGCATCGGTCGAGCAGCAGCGTCATTTGTTCGAGGCATGCCCCAGCGAGCACGACCGCAAATCGCTTTGCCGGGTGGTGACGGAAGAAATGCGTCACGGCTGGCAAATGTGCACGCTGCTTATTTCGCATTTCGGCTACGGCGGGCGCGTCGAAGCGCAAAAAATGCTGGAGCGGCGCGCGTTCGAACAGAAGCGTTTGCTCGGCGCGTTCAACCAGGACGTTCGCAACTGGCTAGACTTTTTCACTTATACTGATTTCGTCGATCGCGACGGCAAATTTCAGCTCACGATGCTCAGCTATTCAGGCTTCGCGCCGCTCGCACAATCGATGATCCCGATGTTGCGTGAGGAATCCTTCCACCTCGGCACTGGCCATGACGGTATCAAGCGCATCGTGAAGGCTGGAGTGGTGCCGCTGCCGGTTGTCCAGAAATACATCAACAAGTGGATTCCTGTGAGCAACGATCTTTTTGGCGTCGATCAATCGAGTTCAGCTCACTGGTTTTATGTTTGGGGCCTCAAGGGGCGCTATGACGAAGCGCAAAATCAGCAGGCAGCGGACCTCGGCCACATGAACGAGCACAATCGTAATCTTTATTACGCGGAATGTTTGAAGTTAATCGAGCAAATCAATAAGCATGTTCCCGCGGGCCAGACGCCACTTTATGTTCCGAACCCGAAATTTAATCGGCACATCGGCGAGTTTGCGAATCAACCGTTCAGCGTCACGGGCGAGTTGCTCTCGCCTGAGAAATACGCCGAGCACACCAGGGAAATGCTTCCGCAAGAGGAAGACTTGAAGTTGATTAGCGATATTCAAAGCACCGAGCCCAAGTGGATCGCGCCAAAGGGATCAATGGAGTAGTCTCGCCGCCTCGCGCGAGCCGGAGCTGCAGTGCCGAATTGTTGGAACGATTGACATGTTAGCCCTTGAAAGCGTTCGCGTGCGAACCGAAGGCCGCGTTGCGCGGATCATGCTCGACCGGCCGCCGCTCAACGTGATGAACATCGCGATGATGCGCGAGGTTCACGCAGCCATCGAGGAACTGGGCCCGGAAATGGATATCCTGGTTTTTCAGGGCTCCGGCGACAGGGGATTTTCAGCAGGCGCGGAAGTAGCAGACCATATACCGGAGCGAATCGCGGATATGCTCCAGACATTTCACGGAATCTTCCGTGAAATATGGAATGGCCGGTTTATCACCATTTCCGCTGTGCGTGGTCACTGCCTTGGCGGAGGCTGTGAACTGGCCACGTTCTGCGATTTCGTCATCGCAACGGAATCCGCAAAATTCGGGCAGCCCGAAATTAAGCTCGGGTGCTTTCCGCCGGTTGCGATGGTCACGTTTCCGGCGCTGGCCGGGATGCGCGCAGCGATGGACCTGATATTAAGCGGCCGTACGATTTCCGCGCGCGAAGCACAGCGTTTTGGACTGGTTTCGCAAATCGTTGCCGATGACGAATTGGAAAATGCCGTTGCAGCGTTGCTGGACGATCTTGGTTCTCTTAGCCCTTCGGTGCTGAGCATGGCGCGTCGAACCCTGTGGAAGACGGCAGGACTCGATTTTGAACGCGGCCTGGAAACGGTCGAAGAGCTTTATTTGCGGGATTTGATCAAAACGAAAGATGCGCAGGAAGGTATCCGCGCGTTCCTTGAAAAACGTGTTCCTGTCTGGCAAGGAAAGTGAACAGCGCGGCGGCGTCAGAACCAAACGCGATTTGGAGAAATAGGCGGATAAGAATGACTGAAGACTCGTTCGCAAGCCTGGAGATTGCGCCGGCTGAAGTGAAACAACAACTTGATCGCGGCGAGAAGTTATTTTTCGTCGATGTGCGTGAGTCGTGGGAACACCAGCTCTGCCATATCGAAGGCTCGAAGCTGATTCCGTTGGGGCAAATTCCAGCAAGTCTGCAGGAATTTGAAGCAGCGGACAGCGTGATACTTTTCTGCCACAGCGGAAGACGCAGTCTTGACGCCGCGACCTGGTTGCGCTCACAAGGCATAGCAGGCGCCCGATCCATGACCGGGGGAATTGACCGATGGTCGCAGGAGATTGATCCGCGCGTACCGCGTTACTGAAAGACGAACAAAATGGCGAGATCAAAAATTAAATTCTGGCACAAGCCGACATGAACTTCCTGTCGCAAAGCAAGAGGTCTCTTGCTCGAACGTGGCGCTGAATTGGAATTGCGCGATCTGGCTCAGGATCGTTTGAGTGTCGAGGAGCTGGATAAGCTGATCGGCGATCGTGATTACCGCCTGTTCTTGAACACACGAAATGAGTTGTATCGTAAACGCAATATGAAAAACAATCCGCCGTCGCGCGCGGCCGCTTTGCAAATGATGGCTGCGGAACCAAATCTGATTCGGAGGCCGCTGGTAATTTCGGGAAAGCAAGTCGTGTTGGGATACGACGAAGAAGCGCTAAAGAAACTCGCTTAGGGAGTTCCGGTGGACAAAGTTCTCATGCATTTGCAAGTCAATGGAGAGGATCGTGAGATCGCCGTTGCGCCGAATCGGCTGCTGCTGGACGCGTTGCGCGAAGATCTCGGCCTGACCGGCTCCAAGCGCGGTTGCGACGACTCGAGTTGTGGGTGTTGCGCGGTGCTCGTTGACGGCACGCCAATCCTCTCATGCGTCGCGCTGGCAGCCAGCTATGAAAGGCGCGAAATCATTACGGTCGAAGGGCTCGGTAGCTTGGGGGAACTCGATCCTGTTCAAGAAGGCTATGCGGAAATGGGCGGTGCGCAGTGCGGCTATTGCACACCTGGCTTCATGATTGCGACGAAAGCCCTGCTTGATCGCAACCCGAATCCCACAATGGACGAAATTCGCGAAGCGCTGTCTGGCAATCTCTGCCGCTGCACCGGCTACATGCAAATTTACGAGTCTGTTAAATACGCAATTGAGAAGTTGCGCGCGAAATCCGCAGCGCAAGTTCCGGCAACCCGCTGATCATGGCGAAAAATATCAACGGCTTCAACCTCATCGGCAAGCCCATGGCGATGACGGACGCTCGTGCCAAAGTCACAGGCCTTGGCAAGTATGCGGATGATCTTTCCGTTCCGGGAATGCTGATCGGCAAGATTTTGCATTCGCCGTACGCACATGCGCGCATTCGTTGCATTGATACTTCGCAAGCTGAAGCCCTAGCGGGCGTGAAAGTCACCGCTACCGGTGAAGACGCGCGTAATCCTTACGGCATTTTGCCCATCGGCCACGACGAGCGCGCGTTCGCGCTCGGCAAAGCTCTTTACATCGGAGACAACATTGCCGCAGTAGCGGCGACGTCTTCTGAAATCGCCGAGCAAGCGCTCGATTTGATTCGCGTCGACTACGAACAATTGCCGGCATGGTTCGATCCCGAGGAATCCATGAAAGCTTCCTCGAATTGGATCAACGACGAGCGGCCGCAAAACGTTGAAAAGGAATATCACCATGTCTTCGGCGATCCGGATAAGGGCTTCGCCGAGGCGGATTTCCTCGCCGAAGAGCGTTATTACGCTGGCGAAGTCAATCAGGCCGCCATGGAGCCGCACGCAACGCTCGCGGTGTGGGAACCGGATAATCGCCTGACTGTTCATTCGTCTACGCAGGTGCCGTTCTACCTTCATCGCACCATCGCCGCAGTGTGCGAAATGCCGATGAGCCAGATACGAGTGATCAAGCCGCTGATCGGCGGCGGCTTCGGCGGCAAGAGCGAAATCATTCCCCTGGAAGTCGCCGCGTGCGTTCTCGCGAAGAAATCGCGCAAGCCGGTGAAAATCACTTATACGCGCGAGGAAGTGTTCCTTGCGCATCGTGGACGTCCCATCACCATTGTGTATTTGAAAGTTGGAATGGCGCGCAGCGGAAAAATAACTGCGGTGCAGGCGCGTGTGATTCAAGATGGCGGCGCTTATTGCGGATACGGTCCGGTGACGGTGCTTTATTCGGGAGCGCTGCTCGGTGCGATTTACGATATCGCGAACGTGCAGTACGACGGCTTCCGCGTCCTTACGAACAAGCCAGCATGCGGCGCAATGCGCGGTCACGGAACGGTTAACGTACGCTTCGCCTTTGAATCCATCCTTGACCAGCTATCACATCAGGCTGGCCTCGATCCCCTTGAGCTCCGTCGGCGAAATCTGCTGAAGGCCCCCTGCATCACGGCGAATTCACTTCGCGTCACCAGCTACGGATTGCCCGAATGCATCGAGAGAGTTTTCGAGCGTTCAGGCTGGGCGGCAAAGCGCGGCAAGTTGCCTTATGGCAAGGGAGTTGGCGTGGCGTGCAGCCATTACGTCAGCGGAGCTGCGAATCCCATCATTCGCTCGAACATGCCTCATACCACCGTCCACATCAAGGTCGACCGTGACGCGGCAGTCACGGTCTACACGGGCGCTTCCGAGATCGGCCAGGGTTCGGACACGATGCAAGTCCAAATCGTAGCTGAAGTTCTTGGCGTCAGCACGGGTCGTATCAGGCTCGTCGCCGCCGATACAGAGCTTACGCCAATTGATCTTGGCAGCTATTCGAGCCGTGTGACTTTTATGGCCGGCAACGCCTGCCTCAACGCCGCAAGGGACATGCGCGAACAAATTGTCGCGGCTGTCGCAAGGAAGTTCGGCTGTGCGGCGGAGGATTTTGAAACGAGAGACGGACGCATTTCGCACAAGGAAGATCAGAGCCGGAATCTGTCTTTCGATGAGGCGGTTGCCGTCGCTCTGGAATTTCACGGAGCGCTGACAGCACGCGGCACTTATGCGCCTCCTGAAACGGCACGCGGCGGGAAATTCAAGGGTGCCGGCGTGGGCCCTTCGCCTGCTTACAGTTACAGCGCGCAAGTTGCTGAAGTGACTGTTGATACTGAAACGGGCCAGGTCCGCGTCGATAAAATTGTGGCGGCGCACGATTGCGGGAAAGCCTTAAATCCGCTTACGGTCGAAGGCCAGATCGAAGGCTCTGTATATATGGGTTTCGGCCAGGCTCTGCAAGAAGACATGGTTTGGAAAGACGGGCGCTTAATGAATCCATCGCTGCTCGAATATCGCATTCCCGCGACCAAAGAGAACCCGGAGATCGAGTCGATCATCGTCGAAAGTATCGACCCCGAGGGCCCGTTCGGCGCGAAGGAAGCGGGCGAAGGCTCGCTCGCCGCGACGATTCCAGCAATTGCGAACGCAATTTTCGACGCCGTCGGCGTTCGTATTAATTCGATTCCCATCACGCCGGATAAAATTTTGGACGCGCTCCGCGAAAAGCAGAAATCGGCAGCCGGTAATAAAGCAAACGCATCAAAGAAACCGGTCGTTGCAGGGGTCTCGCGATGACGCTTCCTGCTTTTCGTGTTCTCCAGCCTCGCACTGTCGCCGATGCGGTTTGCATACTCGGTGATTACGGCTCCGATGCGATGGTGATTGCCGGCGGCACCGACGTGATTCCCAATTTGCAGATGCGGCTTTTCACTCCGCGCGTGCTCGTTGACGTAAAGCCGCTGCATGAATTGGCCGAGATCGCATTTTCGCCAAGGCACGGCTTGCGTATCGGCGCGACGGCGACGTTGACCAATATTCTGGAAACGCCGCTGCTCCGCAAGGAATTTCCCGTCCTCGCCGGCGCGATCGGCACCGTTGCTGGCCCGTTGCAGCGCAACATGGGTACCATCGGCGGGAACCTGTGTCTTGAAACACGGTGCCGCTGGTATAACCAGTCGCATTTCTGGCGTCAGTCGCTCGGGGGTTGCTTGAAAAAAGATGGCAATATCTGCCATGTCGCTCCCGGAGGAAAATTTTGCTGGGCCGCGTGGTCCGGAGATTCCGCGCCCGCATTATTGACGCTCGATGCCGAACTGGAAATCGCGAGCCCGCTAGGCATGCGACGTGTCGCGCTGTGCGATTTTTATAAAAATGACGGCATGGATCGCATCGCTCTCGCACGCAACGAATTGCTCATCGCCGTTCACGTACCCGCGCATATGGCTGGGCGCCGTGGCGTGTATCACAAATTGCGAGTTCGTGACTCGATCGATTATCCCCTCGCCGGCGTCGCCGTATCGATGGAAGTCGATTCCGCTGGTATTTGCAAGGATGCGCGTGTCGCTCTATCGGCCGTGAATCCCGCTCCTATGCTGGTGAAACAAGCGAGTGAATCGCTCATCGGCAAGACGTGGTCGCTTGAACTCGCAGAGCGCGTCGCGCATGCGGCCATTCAGACCGGCAAACCGCTAACGACTTCCGGCTCGACGCCCGTTTATCGCCGCGACATGGTGCGCGTTTTCACGCGCCGCGCGCTGGAAGACACATGGGAAAACGGTCACGCTAAGGCATAAAACTGCGCTTTTTGGCTGAAGCCTAAGGAGGGACTGCTTGCCGTCGGATTCTGGCGCCGTAATTGACATCCACATTCACATTCAGCCGTTGCACATGTTCAAGCCGCACGCATTGGCGTTGATTCAAAAAGGCCGCAAAGACTATCCTGAAGTCCAAAAATATTCCGCGGATCCGAAACTGTTCCTGCGATTTCTGGATGAGGCCGCAATCGAGCGCGCCGGCTTGATTAATTATGTCAGTCCAGACGTGATTGGTTTTCCCCCTGAAGTGAACGACTGGATCGCAAACTATTGCTCCACCGACCCCAATCGTTTGCTCGCATTCGGCTCCGTGCATCCGAAATATGTGACAGACGCAGGCGCGGAAGTTGACCGGCTTGCTAAATTGGGCATTCGCGGACTCAAAGTTCATCCGTCGCATCAACTTTTTGCGCCAAATGCCTATCGTGACGGCCTTGGGCCACTCGCCGCTATGTACGACCGCGCCCAAGCGCACGCAATGCCCGTCATGATCCATACAGGTACTTCGATTTTCCCCGGCGCGCGGAACGTCTATGCTCAGCCGATGCTCGCCGACGACGTTGCCATCGATTTTCCAAAGCTTGTCATCATTCTCGCCCACGGCGGCCGCCCGTTGTGGATGAACGAAGCATTCTTTCTGGTTCGCCGTCATCCGAATGTGTACATCGACATTTCTGGCATTCCGCCGCAGCGGTTGATGGAATCTTTTCCGCGTATTGAGGAGATTGCCGATAAAGTTCTTTGGGGCACTGACTGGCCAGGTCCCGGCGTTCCGGGAATTCGAGGCAATATGGAAAAGTTCCGCGCGCTGCCAATTTCCCCCGCGGCCCAGCGGAAGATTTTGTATGACAATGCGGCTCGCCTGTTTCCGCCGCGCACCTGAACTTATCTCGCAGCGGTGCAAATCGCTCGCGCACATTCATCCAAGGAGAACGAATGGAAATCAAGACTGTCGCAATTATCGGCGCGGGGACCATGGGACGCGGCATCGCGTACTGCTCGGCGCTCGCCGGCTATCAAACGATTCTCGAGGATGTGTCGCCATCGATGCAGGAGCAAGGGATCGAATATATTCGCCGCTCTTTCGACGAGGGAATCGCGCGCGGCAAGACCACCGACGAGCAAAAGCGGCAATCGCTCGCGCGCATCGCTACGTCCGGCTCGGTGCAAGACGCATGCCGTGAGGCGGATCTGATTATCGAAGCTGTTCCCGAGGAGATGGAGGTAAAGCTCGAGATTTTCACAATCCTCGACAAATTCGCCAAGCCCGGCGCGATTTTCGCCAGCAACACGTCTTCGCTTTCCATTACAGAAATGGCGGCAATCACTTTCCGTGCCGAGAATTGCATCGGCATGCACTTTTTCAATCCGGTGCAGAAAATGAAGTTGCTCGAAATTGTGCGCGGGCTGGAGACTTCCGAAGCGACGATTGCTGCTTGCGCCGAAGCGGGACGCCGCATGGGCAAGGAAGTAGTCGTGGTTCGCGAGTCCCCGGGCTTCGTCACCAGCCGCATCAATGCCATGATCGGCAACGAAGCGTTTTACATGTTGCAGGAGGGAATTGCGAGCGCCGCGGACATCGACAAGGCCCTGAAGCTAGGCCTCAACCATCCGATGGGCCCCTTCGAGCTGGTTGATCTTGTTGGGCTCGACGTTCGCCTGAGCATCCTCCAGCATTTGCATCGTACGCTCGGTGATAAATATCGCCCGTGCCCCCTGATTGAACAATATGTGAAAGCCGGGCGGCTGGGACGTAAATCTGGCCGCGGCGTATTCGAGTACAAAGATACTGCCGCGAAGCAGAAAGCCTGATGAGCCCGTGACGGTTAAACAGGGAATCGTGTGATCATGACCGAAATCGCAGACAAAATTGTTTTGCTCCAGGGCGATCTGACGGGGATGGACACCGACGCGATCGTCAACGCCGCCAATAACGACCTGCAACTCGGCGGCGGCGTCGCAGGAGCCATTCGCCGAAAGGGCGGTGAGCAGATTCAGCGTGAATGCGATTCCATTGGTTCGGTTCCGGTGGGCGGAGCCGCCATCACATCAGGTGGCGGACTAAGAGCACGCCACGTAATTCACGCAGCCAGCATGCAACTCGGCGGCGCGACCACCGCGCAAGCACTACGCAGTTCAACAGCACATTCGCTGCGTATCGCCGCGCAGAATAACCTCAAGACGATCGCGTTCCCGGCCGTGGGCACGGGTATCGCCGGTTTTCCCATGCGCGAGTGCGCCGAAATCATGCTGGCCGAGGCGCAAAAGCATTTACAAAGCGCAACTTCTCTGGAACAAATAAAATTCGTTCTCTTCGACAAAAAATCCCTCAAAGTATTCGAGCAAGTGTGGAAAGAAATGAAGAAGTAAACTGGAGGTATGGCGCACCGGGCGCTGAGCGTTGTTTGTTTCTACGGCTTCGAGGGTTTCTCTTCCGGTTTCGTAGTGGAAGCTTGCGTATTTCCTGCCGCGGTATACGGTGATTTCATGTATTTTTCTGCTTCTTGCTGTGCGCCGCCCGTGTTGTCCTTCAATTCCTCTGCCTTCTGATATTCGTTGATCGCGCGCTCGCGTGACCCGGTCAAGTCAAATATCTTTCCGAGATAAATGTGGCTCCAAACCTCGACCCACTTGTAGCTCGAATCAAGATCACCATCGAGAGCGTTGCGGAAAGAATCCGCCGACGCCGAATAGTTTTTCTGATAAAAATACGCCTCGCCAATCCGGAAATCCGCCAGGGAATTATTGGCCTGTAAAGCCAGCGCTTGCTGATATTGCTGGATGGCCTCCTGGAAGTTCCCTAGAGCCGCAAGGCCCTCGCCGCGCGCGATCAGTGACCGCACATGGAGCTTGGGGCTCGACTTCAGCAGGTCGTTCTCCGGGTCAATCGAGATACCGTCAGGCTTCGGCCTTCCGAACGTCTCAATATCAAAGGGAGTGCTTGTCCCAACCACTTGCACTGTTTTCGTGACCGGATTTCCCTCTGTCATGACGCGAATTTCGACCGGCATGTTGAAAGTCTCGAGCGGTTGCGTCACTTTGCCCACCACTTTGAAACCCTTGGGCGTCCGGTAAACGATGTAGTCCAGTTTAAATTCGGGAATGCCTGTCGAATTGAGCCACTGGGAGAAAAATGCAACCAGGTTCAGATGCGGGCTACCAGCTTTGGGGGCGGGCAGTTTGCTCTCCGCAATCTTCTCGAAGTCTTCGATGCTGGCGGTCTTTCCAGCGTGAGCAGTGTAGAAATCGTGAAGCAATGAGTCAAAAGCGGCGTCTCCCATAGACGTCCGCAACATGTGAAATACCATTGCGCCCTTATCCACCACCACCGACTCATACCGCTGCGAATACGGCTGCAAATTCTGGGCTTGCGCGATGGGAGCGGCGTCGTCAAACATCACGGACCCCACGGCGTAATTCGTCAACTCGCGCCGAAAGCCTTGCTCGCCCTGCGAGTGTTCGATGTACATAGCGCTCACGTATTGCGCCAGGCCGTCCGTGACCCATGCGTCGCTCTGCGACGCGGGCAGCACTTGATTACCCCACCACTGTTGAGCGGCTAAGTGAGTCAGTTCGCTTTGGTTCACCGTCGTGCCCCAATCGCGCGCGCTGAGCAGCAGCAATCCCGGGGCCGAGAACCCGTCGACCGTCCCATCCGGCAATTGCGCCAGCGTCATATTAGGCGACGGCAAGGCGCCAAATTCGCTCGAATAATACGTCAAAATGTTCGCAAGCTCATCGCCGTAACGGGAAACTGTGGCGTTTGCCGCCGGTGGCGCGAACACGGAAATTTGCATGCCTTGCGCTTGCACCGGTGCCAGTTGCAAGTTTCCCGCGACAAATGTTCCCACCGGCCCGGCGTCCCTGCAATTAAACGTGTAAACCGACCGGCCGGATTCTCCGGCCTTTTCGCCAGGCAGTGAATTTGGCGTTGAGGATTGTCCCGTACCCGTCACGGCAAAATTATCCGGCACGGTGATTTGAAAGGTAGCGGTGTAGCGGTTCGACGGATAATTCGTCAGAGGAAACCAGCGCGCCGGCGCCAGCAGATAGGCAGAGGTTTTGTCGATCCACGCGAAGCGCACATCTTTCGTCGGGCTGTCATCGTCATTCGCAAAAGCGCCCGAATAATCGAAAATCAGTGTGACGTGCATTCCCGGCTGCGCCATCGATGGAAGCGTCACTTCCAAATCAAGTGGATTAAATGAGTCGCGTTGAAACTCGAGCTTGCGGCCGTCGATCGCAAGCTTCACCGCGTCTACATGCAAATCCGGATGCAATTCAACAAGGATCGTTCGCGAGGCCGTTTTCGCCACGAACTCCACTTTCGCCTCGGCTGTCAGATTCTGTTGTTCCGGGTGCAGCGCCGCTTGAACATCATAATGCACGGCCTGAAAGTCGAATTTCGGAAGCTGCGTTTGCGCACTCGACACAACTGCGATTGCGCCGAGCAGCAGCAGGAAAGCGAGAGATATTCCTAGCCAATGCCAGATAATGCTTTTTTTTGGCGTCATTTATTGTCCGCTCATTAGAGTATCAAATTGCGCCCGGTAGTTGCCTGTTCCCGAAAAGATTAGAGCATTGACGCGATCACGTCGGCGGCCCGCTCAATCGCGCCGCCCGCGCCCAGCTTCTGCCTCACTTCCGCCAGATCGCGCTTCTGGCGCTCGCGTGCTTCACTCGAATCCAGCAGGCGCCGGACCTCAACTTCCACCGCCTCTGCCGTGAATTTGTCCTGGATCAGTTCCGGCACAACCTGCCGTCCCGAAATTAGATTCACCATGGCGAATAAAGGAGTCACCACAAGCCGCCGCGCAATCGTCGCGGTAAGTCCCGAAAGTCGGTACACGACCACCATGGGCGCGCCCAGCAGTGCTGCTTCCACGGTTGCGGTTCCGCTCGACACAATCGCGCAGTCAGCCGCCGCAAGCGCATCGTAAGCCGCTCCTGTAACGAGTGTTATGGGCAAGTCCGGCCGTTCGTATGCGTCAAAAATATGCCCGTCAAGACCTGGCGCAATTGCCAGCGCAAATTGCACCGGACGATCCCTCTGCAGCCGTGCGCACGCCTCCGCAATAATCGGCATGCTGCGCCGTATTTCGCTGGGACGGCTTCCCGGTAGCAACGTCACGATGGGATGCATCGCGTCCAGGCCAAATTGCGCGGCGAATTGCTCGCGTGTCATTTGCGGACGCACCGAATCCACCAGAGGATGCCCGACGAAATCCACCGCCACGCCTGCCTTGCGATAGATCTCTTCCTCGAACGGAAAAATCACCAGCACGCGCTCGAACCGACGCTGAATCCAGCGCACGCGCCGAGGCCGCCACGCCCAAATTTGTGGGCTGATGAAATAAACAATTCGAGTCCCATGTTTTTTCAGCCGCCGTGCCAAGCCGAAATTGAATCCCGGCGAATCCACGGTGATCGCCAATAGAGGCTTGCGGCGAAGCGCCTCGCGCTCCAGTTTCCGCCACACACGCCAAACAGCAGGAAGCCGGTGCAGTACTTCCGTGATTCCCACCACAGCAATCTCCGAGGCGTCTGCGAGGATTTCCACGCCCGCTTCGCGCATCTTCGGACCGCCCATGCCGAACAAGTGCGCGCCTGTCCGCCCGTGCAACGCGCGCGCCAATTGCGCTGCGTACATATCGCCGGAGGCCTCGCCCGCGGAAATTAGGATTTCCGGCGGAACTGTCATGCGCCTGGCTCAAGATTTGCAGCGGGCAACATTTGTCTGAACGTGGCAGAAATCAGACTTCGGCAGCGTTTCAGCACGGGCAATTTCGCGGATTAATCATTCGCGGGCAGCGGCGCGCCCTCAGGCACACTGGCGGGAGCCGGCAATCGAAGTTCCTGATCTTTGTATTGGAGCTGGTAGAGACGGTAGTAAATCCCGCGTCGCGCAAGCAACTCCTGGTGCGTGCCCTCTTCGCGCAGTCTGCTTTTGTGAAACACGAGTATCCGGTCAGCGTGTTGGATCGTGCTGAGTCGATGCGCAATCACCAGGGCCGTGCGTCCGGCAAGCAAACGGTCAAGCGCCTCGCGAATCAGCGATTCCGTTTGTGTATCGACGCTTGAAGTCGCCTCGTCCAGAATCAGAAATTGCGGATTGTGCGCCAGGGCGCGCGCGAAGCTGATGAGCTGCCGCTGTCCTACCGAGAGCGTTGCGCCGCGCTCGGTCACCTCGGTGGCCATCCCATGAGGCAGGGAATCGACGAAAGGGCCAAGGCCCACTTCGCGCAAAGCCTGCTCCACCGCTTCGCCCGTTATCGATGCCGTTCCCAGGCGTACATTCGACTCGATTGTCCCGCTGAAAAGGAAGGGATCCTGCAACACGATTCCGAACAGCCGGCGCAAATTCTGGAGGTCGAGTTCGCGAATATTCACGCTGTCGAGCAGAATTTCGCCGCGTTGAATATCGTAGAACCGCAAAAGCAATTGGATTACGGTCGTCTTGCCCGCGCCAGTGTGCCCGACGATGGCTACGCTCTGCCCAGGCGCCACGCGGAACGACACGTCGCGCAGCACCCAATCTTCCTCAGTCGGACTCTCTCCCCCGCGATACGCGAACCATACATTGCGAAATTCAATTTCTCCTCGCGGCGCATTCAATGCCACCGGGCTCTCCGCGGATTGGACCTTCAGCGGTTCGTCAAGCAGCTTGAAAATCCGTTCGGATGCCGCCATTGCCGATTGCAAAATGTTGAATTTCTCGCTCAGGTCCTGAATGGGCATGAAGAACCGCTGCGAATACATAAAGAACGCAGTCACCAGTCCGATCGTCAATCCTCCAATCAGTACCCGTATGCCGCCGAACCAGAAAATCAGTGCGTACGCGCCGGAGGACAGCAACTCAATGGCCGGATAGAAAAGCGCGAACGCCCAAATTTGATCCTTGAACGCGACGTTGTAGGCGCGGTTCAGTTCTGTAAACTGTTTCCGTGCCTTGCGCTCACGATTGAAAAGCTGAATCACGGACATTCCGCTGATGTGCTCTTGCAAAAACGCATTGATGCGCGCGATCGCCGTGCGAATCCGGCGATTCGCCTCTCGCACACTGTTGCGGAAGAGCCACGTCACGCCCAGCATCAGCGGCACCACGGCAAGCGCCGCAAAAGCCAGTCTCCAATTCAGCTTGAACATATACGCGACCGCGGCCACCAGAAAACAACAGTCGTTCACCATGGCCACCACGCCCGCTGCGAACAAGTCGTTAAGCGCGTCCACGTCCGTCGTCACCCGCGTCACCAGCCGCCCCACCGGCGTGCGGTCGAAAAAGCTCATCGGCAGCCGTTGCAAATGCCCAAAGATCTGTTTCCGCAGGTCATACATCGTTTGCTGGCCGACCGACTGCATAATGCGCACTTGGCCGTACTGGAATCCGAAGCTGAGAATCAGAGTTGTCATGAAAGCCAGCGAGATCCACGCCACACCGTGGAATGCCGCGGCAATGGCTATCTTGTGGTGCAGTGCCGGCGTTATGTAGTTGTCAATCACCACCGAAAACAGCCGGGGCCCGACGAGCTGCAAGGGCGTAACGATGATTGTCAGCCCGATCGCAAGGAACACCCTCCACTTGTACGGCTTCAGGTATTGCAGCAGCCGCCGCGTCAGTTGCGCGTCGTAAATCCGCCCCAGTTTTTCTTCTTCGTGGTGCGTGCTCATTCTCGGGCCAGCTCTTCTTCCAGCAATTGTTTTTGGTAAAGCTCCGCGTAATACCCTCCGCGGCCGATCAGTTCTTCATGCGTTCCTTTTTCGATGATTTGTCCCTCATGTAACACCACGATCTGGTTCGCATCACGCACGGTCGAACAGCGATGCGAAATCAGAATCGTCGTGCGCTCCTTGAATATGTCCTCAAGCCCTTGCAGGATCTTTTCTTCCGTATCCGTATCCACGCTCGAGAATGCATCATCCAAAATCAGAATCCGCGGATCGCGCATGAGCGCCCGTGCCAGCGCACAGCGCTGTTTTTGCCCCCCCGAAAGCGTGATGCCGCGCTCTCCGACTAGTGTTTCGTACCGGCCCGGGAAGTCCGATATGTCGCCCGAGATATTCGCGACCCGCGAAGCATCTTCCACCGCCTCCAGACTTGCGTTCTCGACTCCGAACGCAATATTTTCGCGGATCGTTTCGCTGAACAGAAACGTATCTTGGGGAACAAATCCAATCGCCTGCCGCAACGTCGCCAGCGGCCATTCGCGAACCGATTCATCGTCAATGAAAATCGTGTCCGGCGGGGCTTCCCACAGCCGCGCGATCAATCCCGCCAGGGTCGTCTTTCCGCTGCCGGTGGGCCCCACAATCGCGGTGGTTGACCCCGCCGGAATATGCAGATTGATGTCCCGCAGCACTGGCTCGTTCAGTCCGCTGTCCTTGGCCTTCATAGCCGCCTTGGAACCATCGCCGCTGCGCGTTGTCGGATATACGAACGTCAAATTGCGAAATTGAATGTCGCCCCGTATGGCAGCCGGCCGCTCGTTCCGTGCCGGTGCGTTGTTGATGCCCGGCGCGCCGTCCAGAATGTAATTGAGCCGTCCCATGGAAGCTGCGCCGCGCTGAAAAATATTCGTCACGAATCCCAGCGCAATCATGGGGAACACCAGCAAGCCAACAAAGAAGTAAAACGCCGTAAACGCACCCAGTGTCATCCGGCCCTGAACCACCATGCGGCTGCCTTGCCACAATACGAACAGAATCGAGAATCCGATGATCAATTGCAGGGCCGGAAAAAACATGCTCCATGCTCGAATCATGCGGATGTTTTCGCCCACGTACTGCCGATTCGCATCGTCGAAAGACCGCGTCTCCGCTGCCTCCTGCCCATACGCCCTCACCACGCGGATTCCCGTCAAATTCTCCTGCGCTTTCGCTGAAAGCGTCGCCAGCATCGCCTGGATTTTCGTTTGCAGTTCATGAATGACCGTGCCGAAGTACCTCACCGTGATGAAAACGAACGGCACGGGAACTAACACTTCCAGCGTCAGCAGTGGCGATATCTTCACCATCACCGCAATAGCCACTGCCATCCCCACGATTGTGTTCGCGCTGTACATGATGCCGGGTCCCAGCACCATGCGCACCGCGCCCAAGTCGTTTGTGCAGCGCGACATCAGATCCCCGGTGCGATTCCGCACGTAATACTCCGGCTCCATCTGCACCAGTCGCGCCAGCAAATCGTTCCGCAAGTCGTATTCGATATCCCGCGATATGCCGATCAGAGTCCAGCGTGAAGCGAACGAAAAGACGCCCTTCACCGCCACCACGCCGACCAGCAGCAAACACAAAATCACCAGCGTGTGCCGACTGCCTGGCTGATAGAAGCCGAGAACCGGCCCCAGCAGCGACTGCCAGAGCGTCGCCGCTCCGGCATGAGAAGCGGTCATCAGATTCGGCATCGGTTCCGGCGCCTTTGTCAGGCAGTCCGTTATCACGCCGATAATCAAAGGTGGAAGCGCGCCGATCAAGCCCATCAGCAGCAGCGTAAGCAGGCCGAAAACAGTCACACCCTTGTAGGGCGCAAGGTACGGAATAAGCCGGCGCAATTCTCTCCACGCGTTCGACTTGGGTTTCGACGCCTTCGCTCCTGAAGCGGTTTGTGTTGTTGCGCTCATCTTTGGGATGTATTGTCGATAGGCTCGAGCGTCGACACTTCACCAACGAAGTTTTCGAAACTCCGGTCCAGCATCTGGTAGCGTTTTGCCTGCGGATTCCACCGCACTCCATACGTTTGCACGTATCCGCCGGCTGGCTTTTGCAACGGCGTAAAATACATTACCAGGCCTTTTTTCGCGTCCTGCTCATACTGCAACCGCCAGCCATTCACCGGCGAAATCGGCTGCGCTCCCAGAAATCCAGCCGGATTCTTGAAATGTTCGTCGCAGAGAAACACTTCCTTCCACGAATTTCCGCCTTCGTTCTCGATGATTCCTGCCCGCATCACCAGGTTCCCCGGAACGATCCCATCGGGAGTTTTCTTGATGCGATTGACCACCAGGGCTGCCTGCTTGCCATTCTTCGCCAGATCGCCGTAGGCGATTACTTCCGTCTCCGCGCCGAACAGCTTCTGCGTTACCTGGTCCACTTCGGGTGGATATGACGGCGCGGCAGGCTTCGCGCTGTCTTGCGCGATTGGATGCGGGCTGCCGCCGCAGGATGCGAGCATCAGGAACGCGCCACACGCAGCCAACAAATTGGATCGTCGCATCATTCTCCTTAAAGTGTCAAAACTCCGGCTTCTTGCCGCCGGCCCCTCGCGCGGCCATAGAACCGCCCATGCTTCGAATGGCGCATGGTCCGATTAAAGGATCGAGAAATGATTCTAACGTGCGAGCGCTCCAGACGAAAGTGTCGCGTTAGCGCACCGCGAGTATTTCTTCCATGCGCGCCTCAAAATTCTCTTCTCCCTCGGACCATAATCGGTAGCGCTCAACCGGTAGCACGGACTCAAGTCGCGCCATCCAATCGTAGAGCTTCCGAATATTCGCGCGGGTTTTCTCGTGATAAGTTCGCAAGTTTTCCGGCTGCGACATCAAAGCGACAAAATTAGCTTCATCAGGATGCTCCGGACGCCATGGCCGCCCGCCCGCAAAGCCCAAGAGGCCGGCATGTCCGGTAAACGCATGTTCGAAACCGGTGTCAACCAGGAAGTGACCTTGTTCTTGTGAAAAGCCCTCGTCGAATTCTTCGCCGTAACAATTAATCGCGAGCGGCTGTGGCTTCAATTCCCATCGGTTGCCTGACGCGTTATAGATCCACAAATCCCACCACGCTTGCGTTTCGTAAGAGGAATCGCTATGGACGTGTTCGCTCGCGAGGTCAACCAGCACGTTTGCGTCATATGCTCCCGAGCGCAAATCCTGTTCAAGGATCGGTGTTTCCGCGGTATCGATGGCTCGAATCACAAGTTCACTAAAGCCCGGGCGCTCCGTCGAGACGGGAACCGTATGGAGAAATTCTCTCCAGCGATTGAGCAGCGTCTCCTCGGAAAAATCCTGCACCCAAATGCTCGCATAGGCGCGATTGGCCATTCGCACATTATACCGGATACGGGGACAACGAGTCGGATAGGACGGTGGTGGGTCAGTTTGAATTTTCTTGGTCGTGACACAATGAGTCAAAATTCAAACTGATCCATTACCGATAGGACGGAACGGGGGAACAACGGAACCGGTGTTACTTCTTATCCGGCGTTTTCTTACCGGTGCCAACTTCCGAGGAAAGCCCCAGGAGCCGCTGGCGCAGAGTCTCGCCCAGCCCCGCAAACACATCGGAGCACGTATCGCGGAGGCGCTCTTCCGCCGCCTCGGAAAGTGTTTTCAACACAGTCTTCGAATGTTGTCCGAGCGTCGTCGCGGAGGCGAGCAACCATGAGTTGGAAGTATTTTCGAGTCTTTGCTTATACTGCTCGATCGATTTCTCGACGGAGCCTTTCATCTGCTCGAGCCATGCCGCCTGTTCAGCCTCGCGCCTGGCATAGAACGCCTCGACGAGCGGCTTCAATTGTTCCTCCAGATGTCGCCTCGCGAGCGTCGCTCCCTGCACCATTCTTTCTTCGAGATGCGCGTCGAACTCACCCAGCGCCTTATCTGCGCCGTCTTTCATGCCCGCTTGCGTCTGTTCCGCCGACACTTTCGTCGCTTCCTCGAAACGCGCCAGGCTTTCGCTCGTGATGCGGCGAAGCTCATCCGTCGCGCTCGCCGCCACTGTTTTCGCCGTTACTTCCAGTTGCTCGCGCGTACGCTCCTTGATTTCTTTGGCGTCCTCTTCGATCATGCCCTGCGCGTGCTCCACGTAGCTGCGGCTGTAGTGGTCGAGCTCGGAGCCGAACATCCGCGAAACTTCGGCCGCCCGTTCACGCATTCCGGCGGTCGATTGGTCCATCATTTTTTCAAGCGTTGCTTGCATGCTCGTCTGTGCTTTTTTCTGATACCACTCAGACGCTTTGTAGAGGGCCTCGAATGTCGAATGCGTCGCGTCCGTGGTCTTCGTTTCTAGTTCTTCTTCGACGCGAGCCAGCGCCGTGCGGCAAGTCTGCTCGAATTCCGCCGGCAATTCCGCACTCTGTTCACGCATGCGTTCGAGCGAAGCCGTCAGCGCCTGCTCGGAAACTTCGTGCATTTGCGCGCGGAATTGATGCAGCGCATCCTCGGCATGCTGGTTTGCGGCCGCGAGCTGCTCGCTTGACTGCCGCGCACGCTCATAATGTGGCGCCAGTTGCTCCTTCACCTGTTCGGCCAGCCGTTTCAGCGCGACGTCAGCCACGTCATTGATTGGCTTTTCGATCTCGCCGGCTTTTTTCTGAATCACATCGTCCACGCGGCGATTCAGCTCGGCTGTCTGCGACGCCAATAAACCGTCGAGACGTTTTTGCGTGTCGTCGTAAGCCGCTCGCGACATCGCGTCCATTTTTGCCGACGTTTCGTCCGCCCGCCGTATGGCTTCGTCTGCTTTGCCGAGCGCAGCTTCGGCGCGCGTTCGCTCCTGTTCGAGTCCAGAGCACAGCGTCTCAAGATTCTTCTGCGCCTCGGAAGCCGCCTCGTCGAGCAGTCCCTGCAATGTCGCGCTTCTCGCCGAGATTTCCTGCTCCGCTCGAGCCGTCGCGGCCTGAGAAATGTGATTCAACTGTTCGCTCATTTGCGTCGACGCGCCCGCGAGCGCCTGATCGAACTGTTCACGCCACTTCCGTGTGGCGGCTTCGGATTCCGCGCTCAGATTCTCGCGCGATTGCGTCTGGAACTTGCCTGCCGCATCCTCGATTTCCTTGCGCCACGCCGCCAAGCGCTTCTGTCCGGCCTCGTCCAATTGCCGGAGAGCTTCTTCTGTAGGCGCGACAACCGGCGCGGCGGCGCCCGTCATTGGCAAATTCGCCGTAGCCTGTTCAACCGCGTGCTGCACGGATTGTTTCACCGCATGCTCCACGGTTTGCTGTACGCTTTGCTGTATCGTTTGTTCGGCCAGTCTCGTGGCGGATTTTTCCACCACTCGCTCCACCGCCGCTCGCACTTGCGCGTCCAGCTCCTCGGGCTTCGGCGCGGATGATTGCCGCGCCTGTTCAAATGCAGCAAGCGCGTTTTGCACGGCTTGCTGCGTCGCTTTCTCCACAAGCTGCTGCAACGATCCTTGCACGGCATTTTGAACCGCGCTCTGCACCGTCGCATTCACGGAACTCTCTGCGGCTTTTGTTACCGACTCTTTGACGGCCTCGTTTACCGCCGTGCGGACGTGTTCTTCCACTTGCTCGCGCGCGGTACGCACTTCCTGCGCAATTGCGCCAGCCGCGTCGCTCTGCATCGTGCGCCGCAAGTGCTGTTTCGCTTCCGCAAGCAGTCGCGCCATTTGGCGCGCCGCCGACATTGTTTCCTGGGCCTGCGCGTTCGCAGGCAGCGCGCGCGCCTTGTCATCCTCGGACGCGCTTGGTGTCGCCCCGCGCGGTTCCATCTCGATTACCGGTGAGGGAGATTCAGGCTTTTTGTGCCCGTGGCTCGACGGTTCATTCGCAGACAAGCCCGCGGGGGGATGCTGTGGTACCGGGATTTCGATGGCAACATCCTTCTCATTCGGAAGGGGAAACCAATCAGCCGGAGGGAACGCGATGCCCCAGGCATTCCCTGCCACTATGAACTGGACGCCAATCTGGAAGAGTTCGCGTACCGTGCGCGGGCGCTGCACCCATGCCACGGTCGCCTCCACAATCCGCGGCGGCGCGTCGGACTCAGCGCGTGCGATTTCGATGGTTATCGTCGAACCCTTCGGAACATAATGTTTTGATTGGTACTTACAGCCGTGGCAATTGACCGACACGGTCGAAGTGCGCTCCTTGAATGCCTGCCCGAGAGCGTCCACACCTATCACGGTCACAGGGATAGCCTGTGCAATTCGCGTGCTTCGGCGCTTCTGGATGTCCGCGTCGTTTGACGCCATCGACTCGGTCACACACTTCTCCTCAGAGGCAGCTTCCTAAGATACCATTCGCCGAATCCAAACAGCGGTTTGCGAGGTACAGGTGACGCGAAAAGGGTAACTTCCAGTGACCACTTCGGCCGTTTCCGTCAGGGGTCAGCGTGGATTTGGGGAGTCTTTGCCCCGCCCGAAAATGGCGTCCTTGATTTCCTTCGCGATCCAGAGCGGCCCCACCAGGAAATAAATCACGCCTTGGAAGAAAGCGGGTTTGTTGCCCTCGATGCGGTGCCCGCCAAATAGAAGAATCCAGCCCAGAACAAAGAGCGCCAGTCCCGTCTTCCAGCGAAGGATGAGTAGCAGCACAATCCCGGCTATCACCATCGGGATTCCAATGCCGTGGCACACCTTATTCCAACCATTGGTGTGTTCGTGGTCATAGCGCGCCATGTACTCGGAGAGAGATGTCATTCCATTCTCGTTGGTCAATTCTTATCCGGCTTATATCCCAGTTTTGTGTGCATCCGCAAGCGCCCAGCATCGTGGGCAGTGGGTCAGTTTGAAATTTCTTTATCGTGACACAAGGGGTTAAAATTCAAGCTGACCCATTACCGCATCGTGGAGCCGGCCTCTTGCGCGTTTCTCTGCAACGCACGGCTTCCGCCGGACGTCTTCTCGATTGACACTGGTCTTCCTGCCGTGGTATCTGCGGCGCAACTGGGGTGCATATTATGAGGTGGATTTCGCGGAGCGTCGCCGTTGTGTTCTGTACCGTAGTGTTCGCGAGCAGCCTGTTTCCGCAACAGAAGCCAATCGTCATCGCCGCAGGCACAGTCCTCGATGGGCGCGGCCATGTCTTCCACAACACTCGCATCGTGATCGAAAACGGGAAAATTGTTCGCATCGCTCCAGACGCTGCTCCTGTCACCTACGATCTTCGTGGACTCACAGTTCTCCCCGGCTGGATCGATTGTCATGTTCATATCACGTATCACTTCGGGCCCAACGGTCGTGCCGAAGACAAGCAGGAAACGCCGGAACAGGCCGCGCTCGCTGCGGAATCAAACGCGTGGGCCACGCTCATGGACGGCTTCACCACGGTTCAAAGCGTTGGCTCGCCCCAGGACGAACCGCTGCGCGACATGATCAATCGCGGCGCGCTTCCCGGTCCGCGAATCCTCACCGCGTACCGTCCGTTGGTCGGGCGCGGTGATGCGACCGGCACGCCCGAGCAAATCCGCGCCTTTATCGACAAAGATGCCGGCGACGGCGCGGACCTCATCAAGATTTTTGCTTCGAAGAGCATTCGTGATGGCGGAGGCCCCACTCTCTCTCAGGAGCAGCTCGATGCTGCTTGCAGCGAGGCAAAAAAGCGCGGCCTCCGCACTCTCGTGCATGCCTATCGCGATTCAGTTCGAATGGCCACGCTCGCGGGATGCACGGAAATCGAGCACGGGACGTTTGCCAGTGACGCCGATTTGCGGTTGATGGCCGCGCATGGCGTTTATTTCGACCCTCAGGTCGGCCTCGTTATCGAAAATTATCTCGACAATGAAAAGCGCTATCTCGGAATCGGCAATTACACGGAATCCGGTTTCGATCAGATGAAACAGGCGCTCCCGCTCGATCTTGATCTTTACCATCGCGCGCTGAAAACGCCCGGTTTGAAAATTGTTTTCGGTACGGATGCCGTTGCCGGAGCGCATGGCAGAAACGCGGAGGAGCTGATCGACCGCGTGCGCGATGGCGGGCAGGATCCTATGGCCGCAATGGTTTCCGCGAATTCCCTTGCCGCCGAATCCATGAATTTGCAGAACGAGATCGGCTCGATCGCGCCTGGCCTCAGAGCGGACATCATTGCTCTCGACGGAAATCCACTCGACGACATCACTTCCGTGCGCCGCGTCGCTTTTGTCATGAAGGACGGCGTGGTCTACAAGAACGTGATGCGCGAGCACATCCCGCACTATGCGGATGTGACGCCGTGACAAAGATTACGGAAGCAAAATTCTTGACGAGAGTTTGTTAGAATCGGCAGCTTAAATTCGGGAGGTATTATGCGTCGACTTGCATTTTTGATTGGTTTGATTCTCTGCTTTCCCCTGGTGACGGTCGGCCAGCAGCAGGAGCAGGCGAATCTCAGCGGTTTTTTTGGCAATTCTGCCGCCGCGGAACAAAGCTGGGAGCAAAAATTCCGCGCGATTCCCTCGCCGGACAACATGAAGCAATACATGCGGCTTCTCGCAGCCCGCCCGCACCACGTTGGCTCGCCCTATGACAAACAAAACGCCGAATGGCTGCTCGCCCAGTTCAAGAAATGGGGCTGGGACGCGCACATCGAAACATTTAGTGTTCTGTTTCCAACACCCAAAGAACGCGAGCTCGAGCTTGTCTCACCCACACATTTCGTCGCCAAGCTGGAAGAGCCGACCGTTCCCGGCGATCCCACCTCGTCGCAGCATGCGGAACAGCTCCCCACTTATAATGCCTATTCGGCCGATGGCGACGTTACGGCGCCGCTTGTTTATGCTAATTACGGCGTGCCCGAAGATTACGAACGCCTTGAGCGCATGGGCATTTCCGTCAAAGGCGCGATTGTCATCACGCGCTACGGCCACTCCTGGCGCGGCATCAAGCCGAAGCTCGCCGCCGATCACGGCGCGGTTGGCTGCCTCATTTACTCCGACCCGCGCGATGATGGTTATTCCGAGGGCGACGTTTTCCCCAAGGGTCCATATCGTCCCGAGGAAGGCGTGCAGCGCGGCAGCGTCGCCAAGATGGAAATTTATCCGGGCGATCCGCTAACGCCCGGTGTTGGCGCAACTGCTGACGCAAAACGCTTGCCGATCAAGGAAGCGAAGACACTCGAAAGCATTCCCGTTCAGCCGATTTCCTATGGCGACGCGTTGCCGTTACTAAAAGCGCTCGGTGGACCCGTTGCTCCGGAAAACTGGCGCGGCGGTCTGCCGATCACCTATCACGTCGGCCCCGGACCCGCGAAAGTTCATTTGAAGCTCGCATTCAATTGGGATTTGAAGCCTGTCAATGACGTGATTGCGAAGCTTCCTGGCTCAACCTATGCTGGCGAGTGGGTTATTCGTGGCAATCATCATGATGGCTGGGTGAACGGCGCCGACGATCCCATCGCGGGACAGGTCGCATTGCTCGAAGAGGCGCGCGCCATGGGAGAAATTTACAAGCAGGGATGGCGTCCCAAGCGGACAATCATTTACTGCGCCTGGGATGGTGAAGAGCCCGGCCTGCTCGGCTCCACGGAATTTGTGGAAACGCATATCGACGAACTAACCGCTCACGCGGTCGCTTATGTAAATTCCGACACCAACGGCCGCGGCTATCTGGGCGCAGAGGGTTCGCACACCCTCGAATCTCTCGTCAATGACGTCGCGCACGATATTCAGGACCCGGAGAAAAATATCTCGGTCTGGAACCGGCTCCGGCTGAATAAAATCGCGCACGCCGAAAACGCTGCCGACCGCCAGAAAATTGAATCGCAGAAAAACATCCTCATCGGTGATCTCGGCTCCGGCTCCGATTATTCCCCATTCATCGACCATGCGGGCGTCGCGTCCATTAATTACGGCTATGGCGGCGAATCCGGCGGCGGCGTCTATCATTCGATTTACGACGATTATTACTGGTATTCGCATTTCGGCGATCCCACGGAAGAATACGGCCGCGCCCTTTCGCAAACGGCGGGCACCACGGTGATGCGCTTGGCGGATGCGGATGTTGTGCCCTTCGATTTCTCGGGGCTCACCGACGCGGTCGATCGCTTTACTACTGAGCTGAAGAAGCTCGCAAAAACCGAAGGCGACAAAATCACTCTGCAGAACAAGGAAATTCAGGACGGCATGTTCACCGCCACCAATGATCCGGCGAAGGGGAACTATGTTCCACCTGCTGAGGAGTCGCCTGAACCGGATATTGATTTCTCTCCGATGGATAAAGCCCTTGCCAGCCTTCGCGAGAGTTCGCAGCGTTATCAAGCAGCATTTGCCAAGGTTCAGCAGAGCGGCGCTTCCGTGTCAGGCGGCGCGTCGTTCGAAGCCGTCAATCGCGCTTTGATCCAAACGGAGCGTGACCTTCTCATGTCCGATGGTTTGCCCGGGCGGCCGTGGTACAAGCACGCGCTTTACGCTCCCGGTATTTTCACCGGCTATGGCGTAAAGACGGTCCCTGGCGTTCGTGAAGCCATCGAGCAGAAAAATTGGCGGCAGGCCACGGAGGAAATCGGAATTGTTTCGGATGTGCTTCAGAAAGAAGCTGACTCCATCAATGCGGCTGCGTCGGCTCTGGAATCCGCCGCGCATTAATTTGGCAAGGAGAACAAGAAGAACGAAGACAAACGGCTAAAGCTCGCGGCGGCCTTCCATCGCCTTCATCATGGTCACCTCGTCGGCGTATTCCAAATCCGAGCCGACGGGGATGCCCATGGCGATGCGTGTCACGCGCACGCCGAGCGGCTTGATCAACTTCGAAAGATAGACGGCGGTCGCCTCGCCTTCCGCGGTGGGATTGGTTGCAATGATTATTTCCTCCACCGTGCCGCCTTTCAGGCGTTCAATCAAACTCTTAATTTTCAGTTGCTCCGGGCCGCGCCCCTGCAGCGGCGAAAGCGCGCCTCCCAGCACGTGATACATTCCGTTGTACTCGCGCGTTTTTTCGACGGCGGAAATATTCGGCGCTTCTTCCACTACGCAAATTGTTTTCTTGTTGCGCGTCGCGCTTGTGCAGAAATGGCAGGGATCATTGTCCGTAATGTTGTTGCACACGGAGCATTGGCGAATTTTTTCTTTTGCTTCACGAATCGCATCGGCAAGAGCCAGGGCTTGTCCGCGATCCACTCGCAGCAAATGGAACGCGAGCCGCTGCGCCGTCTTCTGCCCGATTCCCGGCAGATGTTTTAGTTCGTCGATTAATCGTGTGATGGATGGCGCAAAATCAGGCATCAGCGGTTCACGCAGGTTGACAATAATATCTTGCGGGTGGAATTAAATTGCAAAATTGTAAGTGCGCACGCTCGTGCGGTTCAGAAAAGCCCCGGTATGCGCAAACCGCTCGCGCCCGGAAGGTTTCCGGCCATGTCTTTCACTTGCTTGGCAAGTTCTTCATCCACGCGGCGCGAGGCTTCATTGACCGCGGCGAGGATTAAATCCTGCAGCATCTCCTGGTCTTTGCCGGCGAACACATCCGGCTCGATCTTCACTTCGGTGAGCTGTTTCTGGCCGTTCATCTTCACGGCCACCATTCCGCCGCCCGCCGTCGCTTCCGCGTGGATCTCTCCGCGCTTCTGTTCCAGGTTCTGCTGCATCTGCCACAACTGAGACATCATTTGTTGCAGAGCTTTGACTTCCATTTCAGTCCTCGCTTCGCCGCTTCACGTCTGAAATCTGGCCGCCGAAGCGCTCCAGCATCGCGCGCACAATCGGATCCTCTTCAAACCGCGCGCGCATTTCCGATGCCCGCGGCACTGAGCTCCGGCTGGAATCGAGTTTAACACAAACGCGGAGCGGTTGGCCCATCACGCTGCTCAGCACGGTGCGCAACTTCTCCATAGGGTCCCGCGCCTGCAACATTTCCGCAAGCGCGCGGCTTTCCGGCGGAAAATATAAATTCATCTCGCCGCCTTCGAGCTCCCAACGGCTTGCATGCTCCACCATGGACCACAAAAATTTCTGCTGATTGCGCAGCGCGGCTTGAATTAACTCGATCTGCGCAGCCGCCAGGCCGCTGAATTGATTCTCCGCGATTCTTGCAATCACGCGCGGTGCGGAGGCGGGCACCGGCGCGGATTTTTCCGCCATCGGACTCTGCACGATCGGCCTTAAATTTTCAATCGTTCCAGACGCCGCCGCTGCTGCCTGGAATTTCTTCTCACTCGTCCCGGAATATCGCTCGCTGCCCGAGGGGGAAATCGCCGCCCCTGCTGCCGGAGCCGCGTGGCGTGCTGCCACCGGCCGCGCGCTGAAGTCGCCGCGCAGCTCCGCCAGAACTTCTTCGAGCGGAACAAGCCGCGCGGCATTCACCAGACGCAACAAACCAAGTTCCAGATGCAGGCGCGCATCGGGTTTGCGTCGCAAGTCGTCGTCCGTCGCGGTCAGGATCTGGAAAAATCTTGTCAAATCCTCTTCGCCGAAAAGCGCCGCTTGTTTTTCCAGTCTTGGACGCTCTTCCGCCGGGGCCGCGATCAGCGGTGAATCCGCGCCGGTAACTTTCGCCACCAGCAAATTGCGCACGTGACGAATTGCTTCGCGGCAAAAATGCTGCAGGTTGTGTCCGTCCGCGTGCAGCCGCTGCACCAGCGTTAGCGCCCGCTCGGCCGAATGATTCGCAATCGCATCCACCAGATCATCCAGCACGTCCTCGGCGACAACGCCAAGAAGTTCGCGCACCTGCTCATCGGTAATCTTGCCCCCGGAGTACGCGATCGCCTGTTCCAGAAGTGAGAGTCCGTCGCGGACGCTTCCTTCCGCCGCGCGCGCCAGCACGGCAATTGCTCCCGGCTCGATCTGCAGCTTTTCCTCTTGGGCAATGTGCTCGAGCGCGCCCGTAATTTCTTGAAATGTCAGCGAGCGAAACTGAAAAAGTTGCGCGCGCGATTTAATCGTATCGGCAAGGTCTTCCGGTTGCGTCGTGGCCAAAATAAACACAACTTTCTCGGGAGGTTCTTCCAAAGTTTTGAGCAACGCGTTGGAAGCTTCATCGGTCAGTTGATGGGCTTCGTCGAGGATCACAACCTTGGCGCGTCCCGAAACGGGCGCGTAACGCACCATCTCGCGCAATTCGCGGATTTGGTCGATTCCACGGTTCGACGCCGCGTCGATTTCGAGAACGTCCAGTGAGCCGCCTGTCGTGATTTCGCGGCACGCGTCGCATACGTTGCACGGCTCGGTTGTCGGCCCCTTCACGCAATTCAGACATTTCGCCAGGATGCGCGCCGTCGTTGTTTTTCCCACGCCGCGCGTGCCGCAAAAAATGTACGCGTGCGCCAGCCGGTTTTGCCGGATGGCGTTTTCGAGCGTCTGCGTGACGTGCCGTTGCCCCACAATTTGCTGGAACGTTTGCGGCCGCCACTTCCGCGCGATCACTTGGTAGGCCATGAAGTTTTTAGGTTCGCCTCGCGTGTGGAAGGAACTTCGGGTGATCCGCGGCGCACGAAGCTGACCCGCTACCGTTGCTCCCTTCCGGGCCTGGCGGGGTTTGCGGGGAATCGTCGCACAGAGCCCGAAGTTCCGTCGATGTGCGAACAATTCTCACGCCGCATTTTTCGCGCCGCAAATTTCGTTCGCTGCCGCGAGTCTAGCATACCGCTCGCACCCGCGAAAGCCGCGCGGCATTCTTCGATTCCGGCTAACGTCGGGAGCGATAGCTTGCAATGGCGAGGAGAGGCAAATCTTCATTGATGAGGCGGAAATGAGGGTAACTATCCGTGGACGTTTTATCAGCCGTGCTCGGACGGCGGGCCGCGAATCTCCGTGGTGACGTCTTTTCGGCGTCCAACTCGAATCAGACAGTTTCCTCGCGATTGCTCGCTTTCGGAAAAGCAACGAGCCAGATGCTTTCGGGCTGCAGCTTGGCTGCTCCCACGACCCAGCGATCTATTTCTTTTACTGAGCGGGCGATTTGGTACAAGAACGGGCGCGCGAAACTATCCTTGGCATACTCTTTGAGCATCACCCGGATGGCGACGATGCTGCCCCGCGGGACGTCGCGCTGCAAGTGGAAGGAGCAACCGCTCTCGCTGATGTCGATTGTTGTGGTGAGTTGCCGAAAAAATCGCCCATCCGCGCCGAAACCAGTCACCTCCAGCGGAATCGAAAGAGGAAGGCGCGACTCACGCCGGCGGTCCTGGTTCGCCTGTATCCCGAGGTCTTCCCAATTGACTTGCCCTTGCATATTACGTCCTCTCTCCACGAATAAGCATCTACGCGGCCATTTCGGCAACAAAATCGCGTTTATGGGAGCAAAGAAGATAGCTGCGCGCCGGCTTATTTTCTGTGGAGCATCTCGATACAAATGTGTTTTTGCGGTACACGTTGATCGTTACGCGCCATTCAGAAAATTACGCGGCAGTTTTCGAAGACGCGTGTCGATGTTCGCGCTTCAGAAAACGATACAGGCTGGTTCGGCCAATGCCGAGCACTTGCGCTGCGCGCACGCGGTTTCCGCCGCACATCTCAAGCACACGCTTGATGTGGATTCGGCGCATTTCGTCAAGCGGCAACGGCCGCCAATTTTCCTGCACCGGTCCGATGTCTCCGGACGGCCGTCGCAAATTTCCCGGCAGATCATCCACGTCGATGAATTCGTTCGTCGCCGTAATGGCCGCGCTCGATATCACGTTCTCCAGTTCCCGGACATTCCCAGGCCAATCGTGATGCAGCAAAACCATTTGCGCGCGCCGCGTGAGGCCTTGAAATGTTTTGCCATACTCGTCGCTATATTTTTTGAGAAAGTAGCGCACCAGTATCGGGATATCCTCCGCGCGCTCGACCAGCCCGGGGACGCGAATTTCAAGCGAGCTGAGGCGGTAGAACAGATCTTCCCGGAACCGTCCAGCAAGCACTTCACTGCGCAGATCACGGTTCGTCGCCGTGATGATGCGCACGTCTACTTTCATTACTTGCGGAGAGCCTACACGCTGGATTTCACGGTTCTGAATCACACGCAGCAATTTCGCCTGCATCTGCAGTGAAGTCTCGCTGACTTCATCCAGGAACACGGTCCCGCCATTCGCGTATTCAAACAAGCCCGGCCGTGTTTCCGTCGCGCCAGTGAACGCGCCCCGCATGTGGCCGAACAGCTGGCTTTCCAGCAGCGTGTCCACCAATGCGGAGCAATTGCACACGGCGAAGCGCTGTTGTCCCACCTGGCTCATCTGGTGGAGCGCGCGCGCCACCAATTCTTTTCCCGAGCCAGTGGCTCCGCTGATTAGCACGTTGGTATAGTGCTTGGCGATTTTGCGTACCATGTCCAGCATCTCAAGCATGGCAGGGCTGCGGCCAACGATTCCCGCACATTCAAAATTCGAGAGCAACTGCTCATCAAGGACGCGGATTTGCGATCGCCGCGAAGACATCTCCGTAAGTTCATCGAGAGATTTCCTCAGTCTCTGCTCGTCGAGAGGCTTGCAAAGGTAGTCGTACGCGCCGCGTTTGATTGCCTCGATTGCCGAATCAACCGTGTAGCGGCCGGTAACAAGAACCACAGCAACATTAGGATCAAGCTGCAGTGACTTTTCCAGGAACGTGAAGCCGTCCATCTCCGGCATCAGCATATCCACCAGCATCATGCGGCATGCGCCTGCACGCACCTGTCCCAGCGCCTCGTTCGCATTCGTGGTTCCCGTCGCTGAGTAGCCCAGGCCCCGCAATTTTCCGATAGTACACTCCACGAGATCGGGCTCGTCGTCTAAGACGCAAATCGACAGCGCTTGTCGGGCCAGTTGTGCGACCGGATGTTCAGTGGTGACTGTCATCCCGGCTCAACATAGGCACGAGACGTGCCAGAAGGGTTGGTCACGCCCACTTCGAAAGCAAGTTCTTGCCGGGACCACTTTTGGCAGGATTGGTTTGAACGGAATTTGCTGTTAGTTATAGAGTTACGTCGATATGTACCGATGCAGTACAACGCCGCGACCAGTTTGATCGCCAGAATTTTTGCGGATTTGGAACTTCCGCAGACGCTAATTCTCAACTTTGGTTTCAAAGAGGAACGCTGTTTGTGCCATCTCAGGAATTTTGCCGCAGTTAAATCAGTTCTTCATCGCGGCGCCAAAACGGGAAGGCAGGCAGTTCTCGCAATAGCGTTTGTCGCGGATGGCGCTGTTTTAACCTGATTTCCCGTCCCTTGGCCGATGAGCCTGCGTTGATCATGGCGACTTGAAAAGCGACGGGAACTGTGCGGTCTGTCATGTGCTCATCGGTCAAGCGCGCAAATACGAGTGCGCCCACTCGCAATGACGCGTGGAGCAGGACTTTCTGGCTGCCATCTCCATACCGGCGGAGCATGGTCTTCTCGACAAAGAAATTCTCGGCCAGATCCCATCCGGAAATCTCGACGGGGTAACTTGATTCTTCGACTTCCTGCGGACCCATCGCCTGCCTCCGCAGAAAAGAAAAGCAGAATGAATGCCAAAGTTCGCGTAAAGGCTTCGCTGACCCCCAAGGAGTTACGCCCTCTACTGCGAACGGAATCCCGTCGCGCGCATCGCAAATCAGCACAAATGTGCGGGTTTGAATCATGGAGAGATACCTGTGGAATTTCTGCGCGAAACGCAAAAGCGACACCTCCGGCGTTTAGTGGTAATGCACGCTGGGATAATAGAGGAAGTTCAGCGCAAGGGGATAAATGAAGCCGAAAATCCTGCCATACACCAACCAGGCGATAAGCAGGCCGGCGAATCCGAGTCCCGAAAAAGTGCTGGCCATGAACCGCCGCGCTGTGTTTTCGCTCATCACCACGGTGACTCCGTTGTGGCCGTCCAGCGGCGGGAAGGGAAGCAGGTTGAATGTTCCCAGCAGAAGATTCAGCACAAACAAAATGCTCAACGCCGCAGCCGCCAGTTGCGCTCCGTTGCTCCCGGAGTTTGTCGCCTGCGTAATTTGGGCGTAAGTCGACACGCTTTCAGGGGCGCGAAACACTCCCATTACCACACCCACGCGAATTGCAATCGCCGCTGCGATCATCAGGCTAAAATTCGCCGCAGGCCCCGCCAGAGCCATCCATGCTGCTCGCCGCGGGTGACGTTGCGCCCACACGGGATCGTACGGCGCGCTGGCCCAGCCAATCATCCACGGCGGATGGGTAAGGAAATACGAAGCGATGGGAATAATTACGGTGCCGAACACCTCTCGCCGGATATGGGGAATCGGATTGAGAGACACTTGGCCGCCATGGAACGCTGTGGGATCTCCGCCCAATTTACCCACAAGAGCATGCGCGCCCTCGTGGCATACGGTCGAAAACAGAAATACGACGTACCAGATGACGCCCATGACCAGAAACTGTGGATTCATGATGCGCGATAGGTTATGTGCTGCAACCGCGGAAGGCAAGCCTGAGTCCTTTGTCCAGTGTCATCCCGATTGGATAGTGGGTCAGTTTGAATTTTCTTGATCGTTACACAAGGAGTTAAAGTTCAAACTACCCATTACCCCTGATTGACACAGCTGACAAAAGAGGTTAGTTATGCGCTTGTGGAGGCCCTCCCGGTGGGAGGGCGAGGGAGAAACAAGAAGTGCCTCAAACAAAAACGGAGAAGTCTGCCCGCGCTGCACGCGACCGCGAATTCGAAAACCTGCTCCAGGCGGCGTCGCGCCGCCTTACTTTGCCCCAGCTCAAGTACAAGAACGCAGACCGCGAACAACTGAAAACCCTGGTTTTCACTGGCTAACCTCAGGGAAAGCGCCGCCCAACTGTCTGGCTGACGCCGCATAAGGCACAAGGCGGTGCTTGGGGATGCTTGTGCGTACGCGTCCCGCCGGGACCGTTCGCCTCGGTTCGATACTGCCAACGTTCACAGTAGCCCGGCGACGGGCGCGTCTGCTGGCGTCCTTAAGACTTCTTCTGGCGGGGCACTTTCGCGCCTTTTTTGCGCGCTTCGGATAGCCCTATGGCGATCGCTTGCTTACGGCTCTTGACCGTGCCGCCCTTGCCGCCTTTCCCTGATTTTAGGGTGCCTTTCTTCCGGCGATGCATGGCGCTCTTCACGCTTTTCCCCGCAGCCTTTCCGTATTTTGCCATTTCGTTTCTCCTGTTTAGAGTTCCCTGGCGTCGAGCGATTTTTCTCCTGCGCCCCCCCTGATATCGTCGATAGCGTCGTTTGTTTAGACTGCTAGTCTGTAGAGTTAGTGACTACCTGTACGCGATTTGAGCGGTTCTCGAACTTCTGAAAGCGGGGTCTCCAAAATTGCAGGGTTTGGCTCCGGGGCCTGGACTCGAACCAGGATAACCAGCTCCAAAGGCTGGCGGCCTACCAATTAGCCGACCCCGGAAAGGCGCGGCGCAAGAAGTATAATTAATCGCAGGTTATTGCGCCACGGTTCTTAACGTTCAGCGGGATCTTTGTCAGCGTTTGATCGGATCACGATTTGTTGTGAGTGCAAGTAACGCGGGTCGCGGACAGGAAAGTCTGATTTGCTCAGACGAGACGATAAGATGCCATGGAGTGACTGACAGAAAACTGTAGAAAACTACCAAAAAACGGAGGCCGTGTTAGAGACTGCGCACGTGACCGCGAGCAAGAACGAAGTCACGAATGCGAACGCCTTGCTCTTTCATGCTGGTGAGCAAGCGGCGAGCCCAGACGAATTCCGCGCCGAGAAGGCCCAAACCGAGCAGCATGACCAGCCAGCCGGGTGCCGGGCTGAAAAACAACACCGCGCCGAGAGCCAGTAATGTGAACCCGAGAAGTATTCGAAGGAAGCGCTTGGCCTGTTGAAGAGTCCTGAAAAGCATTTTCGTCTGACCTGTTCCGTTTCCACCAACCAGTTGCGCGGGCCGCGGGAAGACCGTATAACGGGCCGATATAATCGTGTACTGCCGTTCACATTTTCC
>DATEHB010000043.1:0-22736 GCA_035279805.1 Candidatus Acidiferrales bacterium | reverse complement strand
GCCGACCGTTACGCGAACGAATATTTCGCGGCGCCATCGCCGGACGGAAAAACGGTCGCCATCACGGCGCGCGGAATTGTGTCCGCGCAATGGTGGCGGAAGGGCCACAGCCATCTGGATGAATCGGAGATTTGGCTGGTGCGCGATGGAGCTACGCCGAAGTACGAAGCGGTCACCGACGGTTCGGCGAAGGATTTGTGGCCGATGTGGAACGCGGATGGGCGCGAGTTGTATTACGTGTCCGACCGAAGCGGCGCGCAAAATATCTGGGCGCAGGCGGTCGGCGGGAAAGCGCGCGAGGTGACGCAGTTCAAGACGGGACGCGTGCTATGGCCGGCGATTTCGGCGGACGGGCGGGCGATTGTTTTTGAGCGGCATTTCGGAATTTGGAAACTCGACACGGCAACGGGACGCGTGAACGAAGTAGCCATCACGCGTCGCGGAATTCCGGCGGGTCCGGCGACGGAGCATCTACGGCTGACGGACCATATCCGTGATTTGGCGCTCTCGCCGGACGGAAAGAAAGTGGCGTTCGTGGCGCACGGCGAAGTATTTGCCGCGTCGGCGAAGGATGGTGGCGACGCGATGCGCGTCACGTTTACGCCCACCGAAGAATCGCAGGTTCGTTGGGCGCCGGACAGTCGAAGGCTGGTTTATGTTTCGGATCGCGACGGAGTCCCGCACCTTTTTCTTTACGATTTTGCGACGAGCAAAGAAACGCGGCTGACACACGATGCGGGCGCGGATGCGGCTCCACGATTTTCGCCGGACGGCAAGATGCTGGCGTTTGAGCGCGGCGGCCATGAACTTCGAGTGATGGATTTGGAATCGAAACAGGAGCATGCGATTGCGACCGGGCATTTCGGGCGGCCTCCGTTTGAAACGGAAGGGCCGTTCGTGTGGTCTCCGGATGGAAAATGGATCGCGTACATAGATGTGGCGGATAACTTGTTTCGGAATATTTGGGCAGTGCCGGTTGCGGGCGGCGAAGCGCGGCCTGTGAGTTTTCTGCCCGATGTGTTCAGCGGATCAGTCGCGTGGAGTCCGGATGGCGCCTATGTGCTTTTCAACGCGACGCAACGGACGGAGATGGGGCAGATTGCGCGCGTGGATTTGATTCCGCACGCGCCGAAGTTCCGCGAGGACGAATTTCGTGATTTGTTCAAGGAGACGCCGAAGAGTCCCACGGGAAATACAAAGGCGGCGGCAGCGGATACAGATGAGAAAACAAAATCGACGCCAGTGAAACCGGTCACGATCGATTGGGACGGCATTCGCGAACGCGTTTCACTGGTGCCCACGGGCCTCGATGCCGGTTCCGCGACGATCAGTCCTGACGGGAAATGGTTGCTGCTGAACGCGTCCGTGGCGGGGCAAGAGAACCTCTACTTGTATTCGCTGGATGAACTTGCGAAGGAGCCGCGCGTGGCAAGGCAGCTGACTTCGACGCCGGGACCGAAGGCGGACGCGCAATTTTCTCCGGACGGCAAAGAGGTCTTTTATCTGGATCGCGGGACGATTCAAGTGGTTACGGTCGAAAGCCACCAGGTGAAACCGCTGGCGGTGAGCGCGGAAATGGATGTGGACTTCACGCGAGAGAAAGTCGAGATGTTCGAAGAGGCGTGGACTTATCTGCGCGATTTCTTTTTCGATCCGAATCACAATGGCGCGAATTGGAATGAAGTGCGCAGCGAATACGAACCGCGCGTTGAGGCGGCGGCAAATCCTGATGAAGTGCGGCGGTTGATTTCGCTGATGTTGGGCGAACTGAATGGATCGCACTTGGGAATTTCGAGTCCGGAGAGATCGCAGCCCACGGTGGGGCGAATCGGCTTGGATTTTGATCGGGCGGAAGCGGAGAGTTCAGGGCGTTTACGCGTGACGAATATTCTCCCGCTGGGACCGGCGGAGCTGGCCGGGGGAATCAAGTCGGGCGAATATTTGATCGCGGTTGACGGCCAGGCGATTGAAGCGCATACAAACTTGAACGCGCTGCTTGAACATAAAATCGGGAAGCGCGTGGCACTGACGATGGCATTTTCCGCGGACGGTGCGGATGCACGCACGGTGATCGTGCAGCCGGTGACGACGTCGCAAGAAAAGGAATTGCTTTACCACCAGTGGGTGGAGACAAAGCGGGCATACGTCGAAAAAATCAGCAATGGGAAACTAGGGTACGTGCACATTCCCGACATGGGAGAGAGTTCGCTGCAGAATTTCTATCTTGATTTGGACACGCAGAATCGCTCGCGCGAGGGCGTGGTAATCGACATTCGCAGCAATACGGGCGGGTTTGTGAACGCGTATGCGCTGGACGTACTGTCGCGGCGGCCGTATTTGTCGATGACGCCACGGGATTTTCCGACGGCCTCGGCGCGCTCCGAATTGGGGCAGCGCGCGCTGGAGCTTCCGACGATTCTGGTGACGAATCAGCATTCGCTCTCCGATGCCGAGGATTTCACGGAAGGCTACCGGTCGATGAAGCTGGGGAAAGTGGTGGGCGAGCCGACGGCGGGCTGGATTATCTACACTTCCGGAACGCAGTTGATTGACGGCTCGTTTTTGCGGCTGCCGTTTATCCGAATTACGGCGGCGGATGGCACGCCGATGGAATTGCATCCGCGCCCAGTGGATTTTCTGGTGAAGCGGCCTATGGGGGAAAGCTACACAAACGACGATGCGCAGCTTGATACGGCGGTGCGGGAGTTGTTGAAGGAAATTCCAAACAGCACGCGAGCGCAAAAGTGATTCGCTGGATTTTAGCGGAAGAGTGAAGCCGAGCCAAGCCTTTCAGGGGCGAGCAAACGAGCGCCGGGGCCAATCCGGATTGGGAATCGCTGCGAATGCTTATGGTCGCGGAGCAAATTCGCAAGCGAGGAGTTCTTTCACCGAAAGTGCTGGCCGCGATGGAACGAGTGCCGCGTCATTTGTTTGTGCCGGAGGAGCTGGCCGGGCGTTCGTACAACGATGAGCCCGTACCGATTGGCGAACGGCAAACGATTTCGCAGCCGTACATGGTGGGGGCGATGACAGAAGCGCTCGGACTCGAAGGCAACGAGCGAGCGCTCGAAATCGGAGCGGGCTCAGGGTACCAGGCGGCGATTTTGGCGGAGCTGGCGCGCGAGGTGATTACAATCGAGGCGCGAACGGCGCTCGCGGACGCGGCGCGAGAACGACTGGCGAAGTTGGGATATGGCAACGTCCGCGTGGTGACGGGAGACGGGACCCGAGGATGCGCGGAAGCGGCGCCCTTCGATGCGATTCTGGTTGCGGCGGCGGCGCCGCAGGTTCCTGTTCCGTTAATCGAACAACTTGCCGAAGGCGGGCGGCTGGTGATTCCCGTGGGCAAAAGAGACCGCCAGATGCTGATGCGAATCCGCAAATCGAGCGGCACGGCTGTGCAAGAAGAACTCTTCGCGTGCCAGTTCGTGCCTCTGCAGGGCGAGCATGGCTGGCCTGCCGCTTCCGCCGAATGAACGCGCGCCTCGAGCTTTCCGTAATTATTCCCGCATACAACGAAGGACGACGCTTGCCGCGCACGCTGGAGCGCGTCCGTGGATATTTGGGCGGCACGCGGGCGGCGGCGGAAGTGATCGTAGTGGATGACGGCTCACGCGACGGCACGGCGGAAGTGGTGGCGCGATTTCAAAACGAAATGCGGGAGTTGCGGCTGGTTTCGAACGGGCAGAATCGCGGCAAAGGTTACAGCGTGCGGCGCGGGATGCTAGAAGCGCGGGGGCGCGTGGCGCTGTTCACGGATGCGGACCTGTCCGCACCGATCGAGGAAGCGGGAAAATTGCTGGAAGCGCTGGAAACCGCGGATGTCGCGATCGGGTCGCGCGCCGTGGACCGCAGGCTGATCGAAGTACATCAGTCCAGAGCACGAGAGCTTGCGGGGATTTTTTTTAACTGGATTGTCCGCTTGTTCACAGGCCTTCGATTTCAAGACACGCAATGCGGATTCAAGGCGTTCGCGATGCCCGAGTCGCGAATTATTTTCGAGCAGCAACGAATCGAGGATTTCGGGTTCGACCCGGAGATATTGTTCCTCGCGCAGCGGCATGGCTTGCGAACCGCGGAAGTACCGGTGCGCTGGGCGCATGATCCAGCAACGAAAGTCCACGTGATGCGCGACAGCGCGCGAATGTTCGTGGACTTGCTGCGAATCCGGTGGAACGCGGCAAAGGGACGCTATCCGCGAAGCGCAAAATAGCCGGAGCCGGAAATTTACAGGCGATTATTTCATGGGCTGGCGCTGCGCCGTTGGAGGAAGCAGTCCGCTCAAGCGCAAATACATCGCTTCCGCGCTGTAGTGATCGAAAAGATCATCCGTGAGGGTGATCATTACGGATGCGCGCGAGGTTGACCCATGGCGCATCGGGAGCATTTCCGCAAGCTTGGAATCATCCGTCTTGTCCAGCACTCCGCTGCAATACTCGAACGAGGACTTTAGGGCCGAGACGAGCGTGTCTTTCGGATCCGTGTCGGACAGATTCGCCTGCTCGGGCGGCTTGGTTCCAGCGATGGCCGCGCAGAGGAAGTTGTTGGATTGCGCGAGATGCATGATCAAGTGGCCGAAGGTCATCTGCTGCGGCGTTGGACGAAAACTGTATTTCTCGGCGGGCATTTCTTCGGCGGCGGCGACGATGATTTTCGTGCGTTGCTCGACGACCTTTTTAACCGTGTCGGAAACGGGATTGGATGCTGACTGGGCTCTCGCAACAAGTGGAGCAAAGCAGGCGACAAAAACGGCGACGATTGCGCAAACCAGGAAACGTTTCATGACGAATCCTCCTCGTTTGAAGACTTGAAAATAACGTGGGGAGGATAGTCCGGCAGACCTGGAAGCAACAAGGGATTTTGGGGAGTTCGGGCACGAGTTAACTTTGCAAAACAAAGTACTTGACAGAATGTAATTCTATGGTAATCTCTGGTCATGCGTTCGACGGATCCACTCCGGCGCACAGATAGACCCGTGGCGATTGACGACCACGCGCGGGAAAATCTGCGGTTCATCCGGGAAACGATGGAGCGGGCGGGCTCGTTTACGGCCGTTCCGGGCTGGGGCGGAGTGGCGCTGGGCATTACGGCGCTGGGCGCGGCGACGGTTGCATCGCGGCAGGCGAGCCGGGAAGCGTGGCTGACGGTATGGCTGATTGAAGCAGCGATTGCGATCTGCATCGCGGGATGGAGCACGCTGATCAAGGCGCGGCGCGCGCATGATTCCCTGCTGACGGGTCCAGGGCGCAAGTTTGCGCTGAGTTTTGTGCCGCCGATTTTTGTTGGCGGTATTCTCACCTACGTTTTATTTCACGCGGGATTTGTGGCGGAGATTCCGGCGACGTGGCTGCTGCTGTATGGGACGGGCGTGGTGACGGGCGGGGCTTTTTCGATACGCGTGGTGCCATTCATGGGATTGTGTTTCATGGTGCTGGGGACGGTGGCGTTTTTTTGTCCCGCGGGATGGAGCAACTTTCTTTTGGCGATTGGATTCGGGGGATTTCATATCGTGTTCGGGACAGTGATTGCGAGGAGTTACGGTGGGTAAATCGGCGGCAGTGCGCGCGGCGCGCGAAGCGAAATCAGAACGACAGGAGCTGGGAACGATCCGGAACCGGACGGCGGAGGAATCCGCGCGTTCGCTGGACCGGATCATTCATGAACGAACGCGGCTGGGAATCATCAGCGCTTTGGCGGTGAATGCGACATTGAGTTTCAACGAATTGAAGAAGCTGGTGGGCGCAAGCGACGGGAATTTGAGCGTCCACGCGCGCAAACTGGAAGACGCGGGCTACATCGCGTGCGCAAAGAGTTTTGCGGGGCGGCTGCCGAAGACGGAGTTTCGTCTGACGAACGCGGGGCGGCGCGCTTTGGAGCATTATCTGGACCATATGGAAGCGTTGATCCGCGCAACGCGGGAAGGATAGGAGAGGCAAAAAAATTTGCCTGCTAACTTTATGGTCGAAAGTACTTTGTATATTGTCCCGCCAACCGGATTGCACGTGGCGATTTTAATGGACGGGAACGGGCGCTGGGCGGAAGCGCGCGGATTGTCGCGTTCGGCGGGGCACCGCGCCGGAGTGGAGGCGGTACGGCGCGTCGTGGAAGCGGCGCCCACGCTGGATATTGATACGCTGACGCTCTTTGCATTCTCCGCCAATAATTGGCAGAGGCATCCCGCCGAGGTTGGTTCCCTCTTTGGTTTACTCGAAACTTATTTTTTTGCGCAGGCGTTGCGCGCGGCGGAACACGATGTTCGCGTCAGCGTGATCGGGAGGCGCGACCGTTTACCGAGCGCGCTGGTATCAGCGATTGAAGCGGCGGAGACAGCGACAGCGCGGCACTGCGGGCTGGACCTGCGGATCGCGGTGGATTATTCGGCGCGGGAAGCAATGCTGCAAGCGGCGTGCTGGATGATGTCGAGCACAGAGGTGAATCAACAGGAATTTTCGCGGCGCATAGGGCAAGTGACGCACGCGCCGGACGCGTCTCCGGATGTGGACTTGCTCATCCGCACGGGCGGCGAGCAGCGGCTAAGCGATTTTTTGCTGTGGGAATGCGCCTACGCGGAGCTGCACTTCACGGAGCGAATGTGGCCGGATTTCGGCGTGGATGATTTGCAAAATGCGGTGCGAGAGTTTCGCGCGCGCGACCGGAGATTTGGGCGCGCTCCGGTTAGGATGGCGAGCGCCGCATCTCATTAAGGCGTACTGCACAAGAAAGTCTTGCTGCGGTTGCCGGGCCAGCCGGAATTAAATCAAGAAGCGAGAAAAACACGTCACCATGATCACGGGCGAGAATGCGATGGAGGAACGCTGCACATGAACGAAGCTAATTCCATATCATCAGCGGGCGGCGGAGAGATGCACGGCGGCCAGTGGCGCGAGGTATTGAGCGACGCGATTCATTATTGGGAATGGCGGCGCATCCTCTATAACGCTGTTCTTACGGCTGTGGTTGTTATCTGGATTGTGAGCACTTGGCCGCATTTTCGGCCGGCGTTCACGTGGACGTCCTTCGTCGCAATAATCGTGCTGGCGATGTTTGCGAATCTCTGCTACTGCAGCGCGTATGTTGCGGACATTGCCATGCAGTTCTCGTCGTTTCGCGAGATGTGGCGGCGACGGCGATGGGGTTTGTGGCTGCTGGGAATGCTGTTCGCGACTGTGCTGGCAAATTACTGGATCGCGGATGAAATCTATTCGTACGTGGCTGCGCCATATGTGCACTGAGGCTGGCGGAACAGTGGATGTTCCGAAGGCGATCCAAGAATGAAAGCTCGATGGTTCAAAGTGTGGGGATGGTTCTACCGGCCGGTGGCGTTTCCGGGTTGGGTGGCGCTGGTTCTGACGGTTCTGTTCTGCCTGCAAGTGTTCACGGCGATCGACCGGCATTCGCATTCAGTTTCTGACACGCTGTAGGGGATTTTCCCTTTTTGGGTTTCCGCATGGACCATGCTGGGATGGATCGCGTCGCGAACCTGTGGAAGTTTGCGTCAGTGACTTTCACTGGCTCGCGCTTTTCCGCTACGCGTGATCGGCGCGGAGGCGTTCGCGTGACATGGCGAAAGCGCGTTTGACGACACGTCTGGCCGCAATGGTAAGGTCAAAGCGTTCCAGATCCTGCTCCGCCGCCCACGCGACTTCCGTTACGTCGGTTCCTGCCTGCGCGGTTCCTCCCTTCAGCTCGCAAAGATAATCGAGAATCACGAAATGGTATTGCGGCGGCTGATTGGGAAGGCGCAGCACTTTTTCATAGATTTCGATCAGCTCAAGAGCGCGGACCTGGACTTCAGCCTCCTCCATGAGCTCGCGTGCAATTGCCTGTGCGATTGTTTCGCCGAGCTCGAGTAATCCTCCTGGGATGGACCAGCGGCCTTCGAGCGGCGGCTGTCCTCTGCGGATGAGCAGTACACGCGCGCCGGAAATGACTACTCCGCCGACGGCGATTACCGGACGTTCAGGATATTCGCGGCTCTCTGCCATCATTCCTCTTCATAAGTCGTTCGCGGTACTTCGCGCGCCATTTCGTCCGCCGTGCCGGCGTCCGCGCAGCGGGATTGCTTGACACGGACGTTATATAATACGCTCTCGGGTTGCCGATTTATGCTGGGAAGGAGAAAGGCCCGTGGTGAGATGCCCGGAATGCGACGCCGAAATTGACGTGGATGAGGACGAAGTGGAGGAAGGCGAAATCCTCACCTGCCCCGAGTGCGATGTGGAACTCGAAGTGCTACAGGTCCATCCCGTCCACGTGAATCTGATTTCCGACGAAGAAGATGAGGACGAAGAAATCGTCGCGGCGGATGATGGAGACGACCTTGAGGAGGGCGACGAAGAATCCGAGGAAGAGGAGCCTGGGGAGTAAGGCGCCGCTGCATCTTATTACCGGCCTATTGCCATCTAACCAGATAAGAACCTAGTTAGATGCAAGAGCCCGAGCGACCGGTTTTGCAGTTGGAAACCAGTCGAAGGAGAAACCCGTTGAAAACAACTCGGATTGCGCCTTCCTTAGTGCTTCTGCTGGCGATAGTGGCGGTCTCGGCTGCAACGGCGCGAGGGCAAAGCGAACGAGATCGCTCGCAGCTACGCACGCTGCACGGCATTGTTCTGGACCATGACAACAATCCGCTTCCCAGCGGCGTTGTCTACCTGCTAAACAAGAAGACCCGCGCGGTTCGCACATACATCGCGGACTCCGAGGGCCATTATCAATTCACGGGCCTCGACCCAAATGTCGATTTCGAGGTCTATGCCGAGTACAAACACTTCAAATCCGCCCGCCGCAAAATCTCCAGCTTCGACGACCGTCACGACATTGAGATTAATCTTTCCATCGCGACAAAATAGTAAGTGCTGCGTGAAGAGCACGACGTAGCCAACGCAAGTGCGGGACCGAAAGCAGACCCCTCGTCGCATGCGTCTTGGGATGAAACTAGAGAGAAATCACTCCGAGGCCGTCAGCGCAGTGATGCAGCCCGGAGGATTGCGTCGAGACTTCGCTCGACGTCGGCCGGCGTGGTGGCCCAGGAAGAGACGCTGATGCGCATGGCCGCGCGGCCGCGCCAAATAGTACCGCCGCACCAGCAAGTGCCATCGTCTTGAAGGGCGGCAATTGTACGGCGGGTTTGATCGTCACTGCCGAATGAGACGAGAACCTGGTTGAGGTTCACTTCGTTTAGGATTTCGCAGCCGGCGTCGCGGAGACCGTCGGCAAAGCGCGTGGCGTATCGGCACATCCGGTCAACTAAATCAGCGAGGCCGGAGCGGCCCAGAAAGCGCAGCGCAGCCCAAATTTCCACACCGCGCGCGCGGCGGGACATTTCCGGAGTGAATTGATTCGGCTCGCGTTTATCTCCGCGAACGAGATAAGCGGCGTTCACGGACATCGCAGCGCGCAGATGTTCGGCGCTGCGCACGAAGGCAATCCCTGAATCGTAAGGAACATTAAGCCATTTGTGCGCGTCTGTGGCCCAGGAGTCTGCTTGTGCGATTCCGTGCGCGAGGTGGGCGCGAGCCGGAGCCGCGGCGGCCCACAGGCCGAACGCCGCATCCACATGAACCCAGGCTCCTGACGCGTGCGCCGCGCGGCAAATTTCCGTTGCGGGATCGAACGCGCCCGAATTCACGTTGCCAGCCTGAAGGCAAATGATGGTTGGGCCGGCGATTCGCGGGAGTGCGTCGCCGCGCATGCGGCCTTGATCGTCCACCTGAACCTGGACAACGCGTTCGCGGCCAAAACCGAGCATCGCGAGCGCCTTCAGCGCGCTCACGTGGACTTCTTCGCCGACGATTACGGTGATGGGCGGCGCGCCGAAGAGTCCTTTCGCTTCCACATCCCAACCAGCTTGCGCAAGAACCGCGTGACGCGCGGCGGCAAGCGCAGTGAAGTTCGCGGTAGTGGCTCCGGTGACGAATCCGCCTGCGGTGCCGGGCGGCAAGCCGAAAAGTTGCACAAGCCATTTCAGGGCCACTGTTTCGATGGCTGAGGCGGCTGGCGAAAGGGCCTCGAGGCCCGCGCATTGATCCCACGCGCATGCGAGCCAGTTAGCACCAACCGTTATTGGGAGCGCGCCTCCAGTGACGAAACCGAAATAACGCGCCCCGGCAGTGGCGACCGTGGCCGGCGAGCCAACCTCGTCGAGGAGAGCGAGGACATCTGAGGGATCGCTTGGATTTTCAGGAAGCGGTGCGTCCCATTTTGCGAGACGGGCGAGATCTTCGGTCGAAGGGAAGACCCGGCGCTCTTCGATAGTTTTCAAGTAGTTCATCGAGCGTTGGAAGGCGTTTCCGAGGAGCGTTTGCGTTTCAGAATCCACGTTTCATCCTTTCGGCACGGCTGGGCACAGACTCTGCTACCAAAACACGAGCGAAATCAAAGCTTAACTTCCGCAATGGCTCCTGTCGAGAACGGCTGTTGTTGCGAGGCTAATCCAGATTCGCCATATTGGCCGCTCTGGGAGGCGGATTCGGCGGGAGGGTTTTCGTCCCACTATGTTGCGCGGGAAGCGCGAATACGGTGCAACTACCGGAGCGCTGGCCCGCGCGGTCGAGGACTGCATCGAGATATTGAACCGCGGCGTCGTGTTGCGGTGAATCAAAGACGACGATGGCGGACAGGTTGAGGCGACGAATGGTCGCGGGGATGGAGGAACGGTCGGCGGCAGGATCGATTGGCGTGTGATACGTGCCCTGCAAGGACATCAACGAGCGCAACAGCGGAAGATCGTAAAACTCGTGCCAGACATCGCGCGGGACGTAGGAAAGATAGCCATCGACTAGAACGTAGCGTCCGCCGCCGGTGAGCTGCATCCACATGGCTTTTTGAACGTAGGGCCACCGTTGCAGAGGGAAGGTGAGAATGGCGCCGCCCTGGACACTTTCAGGCAAGACGCAGCTCTGAAGCGGAGTTGTCGCGTCCGAAGGTGCGGCGGGATCGACGATGGAGGATTTGGGAAATGGAATGGTGAGCGATTCAAGAACGAGCAGGCCGCCGGCGGCGAAAGCCAGCGCGTTTTTTTGCCATTTTCGTTGCACATTGTCGAGACACCAGGAGAGGCCCATGGCGCTCAGGATCGCGAGGGAGAGCGTCACGATCACGTCAAAGCGCGCGGGAACGGAAACGAAATGCGCCAAGCGAAAATGGTAAAGCAGTGCGGCGGGACCGGGGATTCGCGTGAGCCTGCCAAAGATGCGAATTTGAGGTCCCAAAGATAGTAGATAGAAGACGAGGGCGGCGACAGCTGCGCGCATAGTCCATTGCAGGCACTGCGCGCGGCCTTTCAAAATTCCAAGGACAGCGAGAAAAAGGACGATTGGTCCCGCGTAGACGACGCTCTCGAAGCCGGCAACGAAAATTCGAGCGTCGAGGCCGTGCGCAAATTTGCCGAGGAGCACGTTGTTCCAGCTCGGTATTAGGAAACCAAGGGCGTCAGCGGAATACTGGATTATGTGGGCGGTTGTTCGAGGAGCCGGCACTTCGACACGACTCCCAAGCAGAATGATGAGCAATGGCGAGAAGGCGGCGACGAAAGTGGCGGCGGCGACACTGAGGGCGAGCCACGTTCGCTTGAAGAAGGCGTGGCGATCGATTGCTCCGGCAATTGCGAAATCGACGGCGAGGATTACGGCCGTGAGCAGAATGCAGAACACGGTGTAGTTGTAGTGCGCGAGCGCTGTGAGGAGCAAGGCGAGGCCCGCGAGGATTCCATCTTTCCATGACGGAGTTTGTTTTCGGAGGAGACTGTCCAACGCAAGGAGGTAAAGCGGAATCGGAAAAGCAGTGACGAGGCTCAGATGTCCGAGTGCGTGCGCCAGAAGAAACGGACCAAGACCGAATGCGATTCCGCCGAAGAACGCGGCGATTTCGTTGCGGCAAATCCGGACGCACAGCAATCGCGCAAAAAATGCAGCAAGTGCCAACTGCAAAATCAGGGAGAGGTTGTATGCGATGACGGGCCCGGCGAGCAGGCTGAGCGGCAAAGCTAAAAGTCCGGCGAGGGGATCGAGCGTGCTCCAGGCCAGATTTGCGCGCGCGGGATAGAAGAGCAAATGCGTGTAGAAGGGATTGTGGCCCGACGCGACCGCTCTTGCGAAATGCCAGAGGAACCAAGCGTGCTGGTAATTGTCTCCTGGATAACCTAGGAGCGCCGAGGCCAGCGATAGAGATGCGGGCAGGGTGAAAATTGCTGCGAGCATCAGGCAGAGCAGAAAAATCATCAGGTGATTTCGCATGAGCGCGGGACAATAAAGCAACTGGCTCAGGTTTCCATGAAACATACCTAGTGAACGATTATCATACATGGTGGATAAAGAGTTCCCTTCGGGCTGCCGATTTTTAGGCTCCTCCCAACGTTTGGTTATAGGACTTTAGTTCTAGTACGATGCGCCCAATGCAATGAACCGCCTTGGCTATCCTCAGCTGCGAGCATTTTGCCTACTGTAAACCAGAACCCAAAAAGGGCCGGAGGGCACGAAGTGGGCTGTCTTGCAGACTGCGCTTCGCGTGGTACTTTTGTTGACTTTCCCTCCCATGCACATAGGGTTCCAGCACATGGAGAACTTGCTTCAAATCCGAGGCTTGAGGGTGCGGTTCAGGTCAGCAGAACTGCGTAGCCACACAGCGGTTGACGAGATTAGCTTTGATATTGCGCCGGGCGAGGCGCTGGGGCTCATGGGCGAATCCGGCAGCGGCAAATCAAGCGTTGCGCTGGCATTGCTGGGATTATTGTCCGCTGAAACAACCGAGATTTCGGGCTCGGCGCTATTCCGAAGTCAGGAACTGCTAGGGATGCGTGAACGCGCATTCCGGGAAATTCGCGGGGCGGCGATTTCGCTGGTGTTTCAAGAGCCCGGAATTTCGCTGAGTCCAGTGATGCGCACCGGGGACCAGGTCGCCGAAGTAGTTCATGCTCACCGGCGCTGGAACTGGAAGCGTTGCCGCACGGAGGCGGAACAGATGCTTGCGCGAGTTGGCCTGGCGCCAACGGAACGGATTTTCGCAGCGTATCCACACCAGCTAAGCGGAGGCCAGCGGCAGCGAGTGGCATTGGCGCAGGCTCTGGCCTGCGATCCCGCGCTCCTAATCGCCGATGAGCCGACGGCTTCCCTTGATGCGCGCAGCCAGGCTGAATTTATTGCGTTGCTTCGGAGCTTGAAGGAACAGGCTCACATTTCGATTTTGCTGATCAGCCACACACCGGAAATTCAGGCAAGTCTCGCCGACCGTCTGCTGGTGATGAAAGATGGGCGGATCGTTGAAGAGGGAAGTTTCGACGAACTTTGCAGGAAGGCTTCGCATGAATACACACGGCTGATGTTGCGGCGGCAACGAGTCAAAAATGTGAATTTTGAGGGCGAGCCTCTTTACGCCGAGGAGCAATTCGTCCGATGAGCGGATCTCGAAAAGAACCTCTTGTTTGCATTCGCGGACTCAGCAAGGAGTATGTGCAGCGGCGTCCGCTCACATCGGAAAAGTTCACGATACAGGCCGTGGAGAATGTGGACTTGACGATTCATCGCGGCATGACTCTGGCGTTAGTGGGTGAATCTGGAGCGGGAAAATCGACGGTAGTTCGCTGTCTTTCACTGATCGAAATTCCAACGGCGGGCGAAATTTGGTTTGATGGACTGAATGTGCTAACGCTGCGCGCCAAGGCTCTTTCCCGGTTGCGACGCCAAATCCAGATTATTTTTCAGGATCCGACTTCGGCGTTGAATCCTGGGATGACCGCCGGAGAAATCATCGCGGAACCGCTTCTCATCCAACGCGAAGGAACGAAAACTGAACGGAAAACTCGAGCATTGGAATTGATGGAGCAAGTGGGATTGCCAGCGAAGTGCGGAGGCAAGTTGCCGCTGGAATTCAGCGGCGGACAACGGCAAAGGCTGGCGATTGCGCGGGCGCTCGCGCTCGAGCCGAAACTTCTGATCCTTGACGAGGCGCTTTCCGGTTTGGACCTGGCCAATCAGGAAATGATCCTGCGGCTACTTGGAGAACTGCAGGCGCTGCACTCGCTGACGTATGTTCACGTATCGCATGATCTGCGCATGGTATCCGATCTAGCGGACGAAGTGGCGGTGATGTACGAAGGGCGAGTGGTCGAACAGAAAAGCACGGCGGAACTATTCGCGCATCCGGAGCACCCGTACACGCAGGATTTGCTGGATGCAATGCCGTCCCTCGAATCCATTTGCGAGGAGGGTTCCGCTTAGGATTTTTCCATGAGATATCTTACACGGCGACTGCTGCATGCGATGCTGCTCCTGGCCACTATTTCCATTTTTTCTTTTGCTCTACTGCAGTGGGCGCCGGGAAATTTTTTCGACGCGATGCGTTTGGATCCGCGCGTCTCCGCGCAGACAGTCGATGGCCTGCGGGCGAAATATGGAATGAACCGGCCGCTTCCCGTGCGTTACGGGCAGTGGGCGTTTTCAGCGCTGAAGGGAGACATGGGGTTTTCGTTTTCCTACAACAGTCCGGTGGCGCCGCTTCTGTGGACGCGCGCACGAAATACGCTGCTGCTGACGAGCATTGCTACGCTCCTAGCGTGGCTGCTCGCGTTGCCACTGGGGATCGGGAGCGCCGCGAATCGAGGGAAGTGGGGCGATCGCGCCTGCGGCTTCGGCACGTCGGCGCTTTTGACGGTTCCTGACCTGCTGGTTTTTTTGGTTTTGCTCCTGCTGGCTGTGAGGACTGGATGGTTCCCGACGGGCGGGATGATTTCGACGAACTTTGACAGTTTCAGCTTCTGGAGCAAATTAAAAGACGTTGTGATTCATTTCGCGCTGCCGGCCCTTGGGCTCGCCATCGTCACACTGCCGGTGCTTGTGCGGCATATCCGATCCGCGATGGTCGAAGCGCTGGAATCCCCTTTCATTCGCGCGGCTCGCGGACATGGCATCCCGCATATTCGGCTGCTTTTTCGTTACGCGCTTCCCGCCGCGTCGAATCCACTAATTTCATTGCTGGGATTTTCCGTCGCGACGATGTTGAGCGCTTCCGTGATTGTGGAAGTGATCATGAGCTGGCCGGGGCTGGGTCCGCTGATGGTGCAGGCGATCCTCTCGCGCGACGTCGACGTAGTGGTCGGAGTGGTAATGCTATCGTCGGTTTTTCTCGTCGCGGGCAATTTGCTTGCGGACGTGCTGCTGTTCGTGAGCGACCCGCGGATTCGCGTGGAATGAATACGATGAAGACTCAGCGCAAACTCTGGGGCGCTTTGATCCTGCTGGCGGGGCTGCATGGCCTGGTGTTGTTCGCTGGTTTTTTCGCGCCGTATAGTTCTTCGGCGCAAGATCGCGAACTGCCATTTGCTCCGCCGACGCGAATCCATTTCATCGACGCGCAGGGCACCTTTCACGCGCGCCCGTTTGTGTACGGCTTGAAAGACGATCCCAAGACTTTCGGATCACTCGCAGCGGACTCGACACAAATGTACCCGCTCCATTTTTTTGTGCGGGGTTCTTCTTACAAGGTTGCATGCATGTTTGAATCGAACCTGCATCTGTTCGGCGTGAGCGGGACCGGCAGGATTTTCTTGATGGGCAGCGACGGTTACGGGCGCGACCAGTTCACGCGATTTCTCTACGGGGGACAAATTTCCTTGGCCGCCGGTCTGATTGCGGCGGCGCTTTCTGTACTGCTGGGGATAATCATCGGGGCGCTGGCAGGTTTCTACGGCGGGTGGATCGACGATGTTCTCATGCGCGGCGGCGAACTTTTTCTCGCCCTGCCTTGGTTGTATCTGCTATTCGCGGTGCGCGCCGCGCTGCCTTTGCATATCGCGCAGTGGCAAGTCTTTTTGTTGTTGATCGCGGTGATCGGACTGGTTGGATGGGCGCGACCGGCGCGATTAATTCGCGGCATGGTGCTCAGCGCCAAGGAGCGGAACTTCGTGGTTGCGGCTCGGACGTTCGGGGCATCCGATGCGTATCTCTTGCGGCGTCACGTGCTCCCGCAAACTTATGGCGTGATCCTGACTCAAGTGGCGCTTCTTGTCCCGCAATATGTGCTCGCGGAGGTCACGCTGACTTTTCTGGGACTGGGAGTGGGCGAGCCGATGCCGAGCTGGGGTAGTTTGCTGGCGTCTTTGCAGCAATACTATGTGCTGTCGTCTTACTGGTGGATGTTCTTACCGGCGCTGTTGCTGGTCCCCGTATTCCTCGCCTACTACATGGCGGCCGATGCTCTGCAGGAACGTCTCAAGACCGTACCGCTGTAAAAACCCGCGACTCTCTGCTAAAACTTTTGACATGCGTAAAGCCAGCCATTTCGCGAGAATGCGCTTCCTGATCTTGCTCGCGATTTTGTGCGCGTTTTCGTCCCGCAGCGCTGTATCGGCGCAGACTGCGGACCGGATGGTCACGGGCAGTCCGCCGGGCCGCGCGGGTGGCCAGATTGTGATTGCTTTGCGCTCTGATCCAAAGACTTTGAATCCAGCTTTGGCCGCGGACGTGCCCTCGCGCGACATCATTTATTGCATGAACGCGGACCTGATCCACATCAATCGCGAAACGCAAAAGACCGAAGCGGGGCTTGCAAAATCCTGGAGCGTTTCGCGCGATGGCAGAACATACACGCTGCGGCTTCGGCGCGGGCTGCGATTTTCAGATGGAAAGCCGTTTACCGCGGATGACGTGATTTTCACTTTCCGGGTCTATCTCGACGAAAAAATCCATTCGGAGCAGCGGGATTTGTTGATTGTCGGCGGAAAGCCGATCGCGGTTCAAAAGATCGACGACCACACGGTGCGGTTTCAATTGGCTCAGCCCTATGCGGCCGCCGAACGGCTTTTTGACGGACTGCCGATTCTTCCGCGGCATCTTCTCGAGAATGCGTATAACAACGGCGCTTTTTCCAAGGAGTGGAGCATTTCCATGCCGCCGGATCAATTTGCCGGCCTTGGGCCGTTCCGATTGAAGGAATATGTGCCCGGGCAGCGGATTGTGCTGGAACGAAACCCGTATTACTGGAAGGTGGATGGCAAAGGAAATCCGCTGCCGTACCTGAGCGAAATTGTTTTTCTATTTGTCCCGAGTGAGGATGCGCAGGTGATTCGGTTTCAGGCGGGAGACACGGACATTCTTAGCAGCTTCAGCGCGCAGAATTTCGCCGTGCTTGCTCGGGAGGAATCGGCGAAGGGCTACCATTTGCGCGACGTGGGGCCCGGGCTCGAATACAACTTTTTGTTTTTCAATTTGAATAACCTCGCGGGCAAGAATCTGCCGCAAATTGCGGGGAAGCAGACCTGGTTTCAGGATGCGCGTTTCCGTGAGGCAGTATCGGCTGCGACCGACCGCGAAGGAATCGTCCGGCTGGTTTACGGGGGCCGCGCAACGCCGCTGTGGGGCCAAGTGACGCCGGGGAACAAGCTATGGGTCGATGGGAAGCTTCCCCACCCTGCCCGGTCTCCCGAACACGCGCGCGAGTTGTTGAAGAGCGCCGGTTTTTCCTGGAAGAGCGACGGAACGCTGATTGATTCGAAGGCAAATCCTGTGGAGTTTTCAATCTTAACAAGCGCTTCGAATGCTGAACGCACGAAGATGGCCACAATTATTCAAGATGACCTGAGCCAGTTGGGAATGAACGTGCATGTTGTTTCCCTGGACTTCGGCGCGATGGTAGACCGCTTGTTGAATAGTTTCGACTACGAAGCCGCGATCATGGGCCTTGCGAGCGGCGATACGGACCCCACGGCGGAGATGAATGTTTGGGTTTCGAGCGGAGGCACCCACTTGTGGCACCTGAACGAAACGAAACCTGCGACGCCCTGGGAAACGGAAATGGACCGGCTGATGAATGAGCAACTCATTACTTTGAATTATCAAAAGCGGAAGCGCCTGTACGATCAAGTGCAGGAAATCGTGACGCAAAATCTTCCCGTAATTTGCCTGGCGAGTCCGGACATTCTGGTCGGGGCCAAGAATCGGATTGGAAACTTCCGCCCCGCGATTCTGGATCCTTACGCTTTGTGGAACGTGGAAGAGCTATACGTCCACTGAGTTGCGGTGGATGCGAGTCCCGCGAGTGCAGCGAAAAGTTTTGGTGACCGATGAAGAGCAAACCGCGTGGACGGACACGCGACTTGTGCGGGAGTGTCTCAACGGCAGCGAGGCAGCCTGGTCGGCCCTGATCGACAAGTACAAGAACCTGATCTTCTCGATCCCCATCAAGTACGGCTTCTCCCCGGACGATGCCACGGATATTTTTCAGGCAGTTTGCCTGGAGTTGCTTTCCGAGCTCCCAAAACTGAGGAAGCCAAAAGCTCTGCCAAAATGGATCATGCAGGTGACAGCGCACAAGTGTTTTCATCACAGGCGTCAACTGAATCGAACGGAAAATCCGAGTGCGGAAGATGAGCCGATGGAGCAAAGCACTCCGGCTCGCGCGGAGGGGATTTTAAGGCAGGCGGAAGAGGAGCAGGCGCTCAGGCAGGTGATGTCCGGTCTGCCGCCGCGCTGCCGCCAGCTGATTCAGATGCTATTTTTCGAGGAGCCTGCTCGTCCGTACCAGGCGCTTGCGGCGGAGTTGGGGCTGTCGCAGGGCTCGATCGGATTCATCCGCCAGCGCTGTCTAGAGCGCTTGCGCAAAGGATTGAGCAAAGCAGGTTTTTCGTGACACCAGCGCCCAAGAAGAATTCGCTCACGGAAGGTGTTCTGCGCGAGATGGCGAATCTAAAGGATGACGCCAGCCGTGCGAAATATTTCGCGCGCCGTCCGCGGCTCCGCAACAAGAATGTCGTGCAGCAATTAAACGACGTCGTTCGCACGAAACTCCGGGAAGACGCCCAGCAAGCTCTTTTGCTGGCCGAAGCGGCTGTGGCCATAGCGCGAAGGCTGCGCAACGGCGAAGCGCTCGGGCGCAGTTTGCGTTCCAAGGCGAACGCGCTGTACATGATTGGTGACAATCAAAAGGCCCTGGAGTTCCACGCACAAGCGATCGAAATATTCCAGAAAACCGGCGACGCTCAACAAGAGGCGCGCACCCTGATCCCTTCCATTCAACCGCTGATCCTGCTGGGCCAATATGACCGCGCATTCGACGCTGCGCAGGCGGCGAAGAAAATCTTCGAACGTCTGGACGACAAACAGCGGCTCGGCCATCTTGAAATCAACGTTGGGAACATTTATCACCGGCAGGATCGCTTTGAAGAAGGCCTTGCGTGTTATGAACGGGCCTACGAAATGCTTTTGCCGTTTCGCGACGCGGAAGGACTGGCTGTAACGCTTTATAACATGGCCGTATGCCTGATTACGCTAAACGATTTCCCGCGGGCGCTCACCACTTACCAACGCGCGAGAGAAATGTGCGTGCAGCATGGGATGACGCTTCTCGTGACCCAGAGCGATTACAACATCGCTTACCTGTATTACCTGCGGGGCGAGTACAGCCGGGCGATCGAGATGCTGCGAGCCACGCGAGAAAAGTGCGAGGAAAACGGGGATGCGCACGTTCTGGCGCTTTGCTATCTGGATTTGTCCGAAATCTATCTCGAACTCAATTTGAGCACGGAAGCAAGGGACGTGGCCCACGAAGGCTATCTGCGGTTTCAAAAACTGGGCATGGGATATGAAGAGGCGAAATGCCAGGCCAATGAGGCCATGTCTTTGAGCCAATTGGGCAAAGCTCTTGGGGCGCTGGAATTGTTCGACGAGGCGCGCGTGAAGTTTGTCCGTGAAAAGAATCTGGTGTGGCCCTGGCTGATCGATCTTTATCAGGCGGTCGTCTTGTACAACGAAGGAAGACTGTTCGAAGCGCGGCGTCTGTGCGCGCGCGCAGCGAAATTCTTCGATACGTCGTTGTTGCCGGGCAAAGGGGTGCTTTGCCAGTTATTGCTGTCGCGGCTGTCGGTCCGAACGGGAGATCTGGCGGCCGCGAGCAAAGAGTGCGTGCGGGCGTTGGAACGCTTGGCGTCTCTTGAAGCGCCGGTCCTGGGATATCAGGCGGAATTTCTTATGGGGCAGATTCAGCAGGCTTCAGGAAATCCAAACGCGGCATACGCATCACACCAGAAAGCCCGCGAAGCGCTGGAAACACTGCGCAGCAGCCTGCGCGGCGAAGAATTGAAGATCGCCTTCATGAAGAACCGGCTGGAAGTTTACGAATGCCTGGTTGATATCTGCATGAACGACGCTTCAAAGCAAAATTCCGCGGAGGAATCATTCGGATACATGGAGATGGCGAAATCGCGGAGCCTGGCGGAGCTTTTGGTGCATCACGCGCAGGCGCTGCCTGCCGCGGATGCGGGGCAAAGCGGGCTGGTACGCCGGATACGCGAGATGCGCGAGGAACTGAACTGGTATTACCGCCGCCTGGAACAGGAACAATTACGCGGAGAAGACCCGTCACCCGAACGCATCGAAAAATTGCAGAAACAAGCGCTGGCGCACGAGAACGAGCTGCTTCGCGCGTTGCGTGAATTGCCCGCGCCGCAACAAATTGGAGGCCTGGGGCAGGACGCGGCACTGGCCTCTCTTGAAAGCATTCGCGCCGCTCTGCCGGTAGACGCGGTTCTCGTGGAATATTTCATCGTCAAGGATGAGTTTATCGCAGCGGTGTTGACGCGCGAAAAACTGAAGATTATTCCGCTGACTCCCGTGTCGCGTGTTGTGAATCTGCTGCGCATGCTTCATTTTCAAATATCAAAATTCAGCCTCGGCGGCGGATACACGCAGGAATTTGCAAAGCCTCTATTTGACGCGGCTCAGGCTCATTTGAAGGAACTGTACGAAGAAGTGCTGGCGCCGTTGCGCGGCCACTTGCGCGGCCGGCATCTTGTGATCGTGCCGCATGGTGTTCTGCATTACCTGCCGTTTCACGCGCTTTTTGACGGCGACCGTTACATGATCGATTCTTTCACGGTGTCTTACGCGCCGAGCGCCGGTATTTTTTCACTCTGCCAGGTGAAGGCGTCCGGCGCGTCAGGTGCGCCGTTGGTTTTGGGCGTGCCCGACGCTCAGGCGCCGCTGATCCTGGAAGAAGTCGAGTCAATTGCCAAAATCTTGCCGGGTGCGAAACTGCTCGTTGGCGCGGAAGCAAATATCGAGGCGCTGAGAACGTCGGGATTGCACAGCCGTATTCTTCACATTGCCACACACGGCACTTTTCGGCAGGACAATCCGATGTTCTCGGGAATTCGTCTCGGCGACGCGTATCTGAATCTCTACGATCTTTACCAGCTTAAGTTAGAAGCTGAACTGGTTACGCTGAGCGGGTGTGCCACAGGATTGAATGTGGTCACTGCGGGAGACGAACTCCTTGGACTAATTCGAGGGCTTCTTTATGCAGGCGCACAGTCACTTCTCTTGACGCTGTGGAACGTCCATGACCGCAGCACCGCTGATTTCATGATATCTTTTTACCGACGCTTCCAGGCAGACGCGAACAAGGCCGTGGCTCTGCAGGGAGCGATGCAGGACCTGCGCCAGCGGTACCCGCACCCTTACTATTGGGCTCCCTTTGTTTTTATCGGAAAGATCTACGCTGCTTGACATGTCGACCGTCAGCCTACTCACGACTATCCGTTAATCTCTGATAACAAGTAGCTTACAGGTTTAGCTATTTTTCTCGGTTGCCTATATTTTTTGACCGGCTGCGCACTCTTTATGGACAGGTATGGAGGAGGAGGGGGCGTGGCCCGGAAGGGAGCGCTGAAATCTTTGAGATTGGGGGCATTGAGAGATGACGCATTTTTCACTGGAAGAATGGGCCGATTTTGCCCGGGAACTAATTAAAGAAGAGCAAAGAGCGGCCATGCAGACTCACCTTGAGAGCGGGTGCAAACCATGCTCGAAGGCTCTGAGCATCTGGATGCGGGTTCGCGAAGCGGCGATGCGGGAAGAAGCGTACCAGCCGCCAGAAAGCGCGGTTAGGGGCGTTAAGGGAATGGGCGCCATTCACGTGCCGACAAGGACTTCTCTGGCCACGCTGCTATTCGACAGTTCACGCAAGCCGATAACTGCCGGAGTGAGGTCAGCATCAACGGTTGCGCGGCAACTGCTCTATGGAGTTGGGGCTTACCGCATCGACTTACGAATGGAGCCGCAGATGGACTCCGACAAGGTTTCTCTGGTCGGGCAAATTCTGAATTCCACGGATCCAGCGCGACATGCGGTCTCGGTGCCTGTTGTCCTGCTGAAAGGTCGCAAGGTGCTGGCGGAGTCGCGGACGAACGGGTTCGGCGAGTTCCATCTGGAGTGCGACTTGGAGTCTCAGCTCCAATTGCAACTTGTTCTGCCGCAAGGACTGGACATCAAGATTCCCCTGATCGAACCAGTGAAAGGGACTGTTTCTAACGGCTTGGATACTCTTGAATCTACAAAGATTATAGGGTTCTCATTGGGTAAAGGGAAAAGTACTAGGAAGAAGGTTTAACGCAGGGCTGCCGAAAATAGCCGCTTGTACCATTGAGCGATTTACGGGGTTCCAGCAAGACTAGAACCCGCACAGCGAAATCGGCCGCAAAGGAGCAGGGCAACCATGAAGCGTTTTGCCAGGATTTTCATAGTTCTATTATTCGTCGGATTCTGGGGCCAGCGAGCACAGGCCCAACTTTTGGGCGGCCTCCTTGGCGGCGTTACACAGCTCCTGACAAACACGGTGAATGCTTTGTTGGGACAGCCGCAGACCGTAATCGTGCGAACGAACCTGGGATTGGAAGGGTTGCAGAATGCCTGCCTGGCAAACGGCTGCACGGTGGTTCGCAGCCTCGATGGAGGCAACCAGCTTTTCTTGGT